>NZ_JBOZWP010000005.1:0-255783 GCF_050865035.1 Shewanella sp. GXUN23E
TACATGAAGACTGGTCATCACGATAGGTCTTTTTGCTTATATGGATTGCCAGTCAGGTTTTGAGCCCGTCGTCCACATTCAGGTTAAAACCCTGCGCACAGCTACACTTTAAAGTCCTTCAATTGAATGATTTTTTGTGTTTAGTTTTCGTCAAATTAAACACCAGATTAAATCCTGTGCACTTATTTGAGGCTGTGCGCCAGGCCTGCCGCAGGTTGTGAGTCTGGTGCTATACTTGCCCGCTCTGCGGCTCGCTCCGCTTATTTTCAGATGACTTGTAAAAAGAATAAGGTTTACCCATGAAGCGGATCATCTCTATCCAGTCCCACGTGGTTTTTGGCTGCGCCGGCAACAGCAGTGCAGTATTTCCAATGCGTCGCAGTGGCATGGATGTGCTGCCCATTAACACAGTGCAGTTTTCCAATCACACTCAGTATGCGGAAGGCTGGAAGGGAATGGTGATGCCCGCAGGCCAGATCACTGAATTGGTGCAGGGACTGGCCAATATTCATGTGCTGCCATCTGTGGACGCCTTGCTCAGTGGCTATATGGGCAGTGCAGCTCAGGGTGAGGAAATTGTCGCTGCCGTGCAGCAGCTGAAAGCGGCCAACCCCAGCGCCATTTATTTCTGCGATCCTGTTATGGGGCATCCGGAGAAAGGCTGCATTGTCGCGCCAGGAGTACAGGAGTTCCTGAGTACCAAAGCTCTGGCAGTGGCAGATATGATTGCCCCCAACTTGCTGGAGCTGGAAACCCTCACCGGCCGTGAAATCCATAATCTGGATGAAGCCATCGAGGCCTGCGAGAGTTTGATTGTCGGCGGCATTAAATTGGTGTTGGTGAAACATCTGTCCCGCGCGGCAACCTCTAAAGAAGAGTTTGAGATTTTGCTGGTGACCGCCGACGGCGCCTGGCTGGCACATCGTCCACTGTATGAGTTTGCTGCTGACAAGCAGCCAGTGGGCGTGGGCGACTTAATCAGTGGCCTGATGCTGGCCAATCTGCTGGCAGGCTATGCCCCTGTGGCTGCCTTTGAGCGCACCAATGCATCGGTTAATGCGGTGCTGGCTGAGACCTTCAGGCAGAATGCATATGAATTGCAGCTGATCCTGGCACAGGATGCCATTGCCAACCCTGAGATCGTTCAACGTGCCAAACAAGTGAAGTGATACGCTGATGCAGTATATGGATGAGCCTTGTTGGTCATCGCGACCATGAGGCTCACATCTGTATTGTGAAATCGTCAGATATTTATTGATTGCTAATAAATGATGAGTATCTCGTTGTCGTCAAATATTTGGTCACAGTCGTTATATTGACTTTGTAACTTGTTGTATCCAAATGGGTTAGGTACAATTTGACCACATTTTTTGTTGTGTAAGTCGTGTTAAGGATGACTAAGCTAAATTCGCTGTTTATTTCCTCTTTTGTTTTTTCCTCTGTTTTATTGAGTGGCTGTTCAAGCTCACCTGAACATGCGAAGAACCCCATCCAGATTGAATCTTCTTTGAGCTACCACTACCAAGTAGAGGATTCAATTGTCATTGTCAGAAATCAGGCCATGATGCAAATAGAGCATGAATGTGCTTTGAATGGCTATCAGCATTCGCAGCTGGGAGCGCAGCAGCATCTGGAGTGTTTGAAGAGTGACAAATTTGGACGTTGCAGTAAGTACGAAGTCGAGCAAAGTTATCGTTGTTGGTAACTGGCGTTGAAATTAAGCCCCTGCATCCATCATGATGTGGGGGCTTTTTTATGGATAATTGGGGGCGTATGGAATTGCTGTTGTTGAGCTCGATGGATGGAGATCATCCGGTAGCGGCAATAACCGAGCTGAAACAGAGACTCGGCAAAACAGGTCTGCGGGCTGGTTATATTGCATCCGAGCCGGATCCTGATAAAGACTATTTTAAACCTGTCCGGGAATGGTATGCCGGATTGGAGATTGAGATGGCAACTTTTCTTGAGCTGGAGCAGGGTTATGACACCAATATTATAGATGCTCTGTTTGATAACGATCTGATCCACTTAAGTGGCGGTAATACTTTTCGTTTTTTATATTGGTTGAAACACCGGAATCTGCTGCCAAAAATTATCGATTTCGCATCCAGAGGTGGCGCGTTGGTTGGACTGAGTGCTGGCGCTATTATCCTCACCGCGGATATATCAAGTGCAGTTGTCTGCGGTGACGCCAATGATATTGGCTTACAGCATCTGACGGGCGCAACCCTGTGCGAATTTCAGTTGGTGCCTCATCTGCCGGTGACAGACAACATGGCTTGGTTACAACAGGCGGCGTTATTCACGCCCGTTGCGCTGTTGCATGATGGAGATGCGTTGCGTCTGCAGGGCCAGGAGTGGGTGAGTTATGGCTCACCGGTGTGGCTGTTTGGCTAGTTTCAGCGGGCTGGCAGGACTTAACAGCAAAAAGCCAACCGAGGAATCCATGTCACGGTTGGCTTTTATATCTATATCGCGGTGCGCTGAATTTATTTGTGCAGTGGCGCGCGGAAGCTGACGCCGGTATCCCAGGGTTGTTCAATCCAGGTGTCCTGCGGAATATCGACGATATAGTCATCGACCAGCGACGCACCGGCGGGCTTGGCACACACAGTCACAAATCTGGCTTTGGGGTAGATTTCGCGGATCAGCTTGGCGGTCGAGCCGGTATCTACCAGATCGTCAATCACGATAAAGCCTTCGCCATCACCCGGGGCCTGTTTGAGGATATTGGCTTCACCTTTCTGATCATGGTCGTAAGAAGCGATACAGATGGTATCAACATGGCGCAGACCCAGTTCGCGGGCCAGAATGGCGGCAGGGACCAAACCACCGCGGCTGACAGCAATGATGCCCTTCCACTGTGTGGCTGGCAGCAGGCGTTCGGCCAACTCGCGGGTATACATTTGCATGTTGTCCCAGGTAATCAGAAATTTCTTGCTCATGTGCGACCTTGTCTTTGTGGGCATGAAGCCCTTAGGTAGGGAGAAAAAGGTTGCGGCGTATTTTGTCCGGAAAGCGGGCGGGAAACAAACCCAGTTTTGGGCGGCAGTTCACAAATTCGGGAGTGGTTTGGTAAAGCCGAAGGAAGGGCGGCTCCCTTCCTTCGGGTAGCGTCTTACTCTTTCAACGCTGCGCGGACATTCTGCACCCGAGTCGAGCTGAGATAGATGTCGTTGAGATAGGTGTCGTATCGTTTCAGATCACGCAGTTTGGGGATCTCTGCGCTGTGGATTTTCATCTTGTCGTGCGCAACCAGAATCGCGGTATGAATTTCATTTGCCTCACCGCCGATAAACTGGTTGTTTTCATCCTTTTTGGCTGCCCACACTTCAGTTTGGATATAGGTGTTCTGGGCATCCCTGATAAAGCTGAACTTACTGGCCAGATTATGCCAGGTAGCTTCTGTGCCGGCGAGTTTCAGCCAGAATGAGATCTTGTTGCTGTCATCTTCGTCACCGATATCCCGGTTACCGTAGGAGTTGTTGGCGATATTGCAGCGAGAGCCGAATTTATCAACACACTTTTGCATCGCGGTTCGTGTAAAACTCAGGTTTTGAGTCCAGATCAGGTCATTGCCATTGGCTTCATAGTCAAACCACACATTGTAAGCCACACCGATATTGGTTTTGCTCCAGGCACTCATGGCCGAAAACTGGGTGTTTTTAAGGCAGTTTTTATCCTTTTCCAGAGTCAGGCCTTTATTCATCAGGTGGCGTATTACATGCACACCATCGTTGCCATTGGGCGTGTCATCTCCTTTGTGACGCCAGAAACTTTCGTCATTGGCAACTGCACATCCTCCCAGTGATACCTCGCGGATGAGTCCTCTGGAATCATATCTGCCGGCCATCAGGCTATGAAAATTCTGCCACTTGGTGGCATAAGCGCTCTTCCAATAGGAGGGGATATAACCGTTTTTGCCGTTCTTGGTCGAAATATTTACGAAGCACAGATTTTCATTGGTCAGGTGCGCCGTGCTGCACATTATCGGATTGCCATTATTATTCAGCGCCAGCCACTTGGGGGAGTACATGCCGGCGAATACCCGCAGCTTGATGGATAGTGGATTGTTTGGGTGTGCCGTGTTCCAGTCAGACACTTTCCTGATTGCCTGATCTACCACGTTATTGGTTGCCAGGTTGCCTTCGGTTGGTTCAAGGGTTCGCCATTCTGCCTGAACCATAATGGCATCGACCAGATGCCCAAGCAGCAGATCGTCCGATGTGTCACCAGGCGTTCCCTGGTCATCAATCAGAGTGAAAGGATCATCGAATCCGTTACGATTGGAGGTCCAACCATCGACAGTCGAGTCCAAATCGCCCCGAGATACGAATCCCTTGATGGGGGGCTTGGCACTCAGGGGAGCAGACAACAGCAACAAGCCTGCAAGGGTGAAGGATGTTATCAATTTCATATTGTTATTCTCGTCAGTTTGATGTCCGTAGTGGGTAATCACCTCCTGTGTCGACCACTGTTCATGTTGCAAATATGTGAACATTTACCCGCAGATAATATTAATATTATAAAATATAAAATGGCAATAATTTGTTCGGCAAGCAAAGTCTGGTGGATGTGACTGAATGACGGTTTTAATTTGACGGAATTGACTGTGGAGGGGCTGATGATGAACCACCGGCAGATACAAAAAACGCGCTCAGTGAGCGCGTTTTTTACATTAATCCGGATGGATTAATGTCTGAACATCGCAGAGATAGACTCTTCGTTGCTGACGCGACGAATCGCTTCGGCCAGGATGGCAGACATGGTCAGCTGGGTTACTTTGCCCAGTTTTTCCATTTCAGGAGCCAGTGGCACTGTGTCAGTAATGATCACTTCATCGATCACTGAGTTGGCAATGTTGTCAGCGGCGTTGCCGGAGAATACAGGGTGAGTAGCGTAAGCAAATACGCGACGGGCACCGTGCTCTTTCAGGGCTTCAGCAGCTTTGCACAGGGTGCCACCGGTGTCGATCATGTCATCAACGATGATACAGTCGCGGTCTTTTACATCACCGATAATGTGCATCACCTGAGCCACGTTGGCCTGTGGACGACGCTTGTCGATAATGGCCAGATCGGAATCATCCAGCAGCTTGGCAATGGCACGGGCACGCACTACACCACCGATGTCAGGCGACACTACAACTGGGTTATCCAGCTCTTTGGCCAACATGTCTTCCAGCAGCACTGGGCTACCGAATACGTTGTCTACCGGAACATCAAAGAAGCCCTGGATCTGCTCGGCGTGCAGGTCACAGGTCAGTACGCGGTCAACACCTACGCTGGACAGGAAGTCAGCAACCACTTTCGCGGTAATAGGTACCCGGGCGCTGCGGACGCGGCGGTCTTGGCGGGCATAACCAAAATATGGAATAACGGCGGTGATACGGCCGGCAGAAGCACGGCGCAGCGCATCTACCATCACGATCAGTTCCATCAGGTTATCATTGGTCGGTGCGCAGGTAGACTGGATGATGAACACATCAGCACCACGTACGTTTTCGTTGATTTGGACACTGATTTCACCATCGCTGAATCGACCTACCTCGGCGTCGCCAAGTTTGCAAAATAGACGGTCAGCAATCTTCTTCGCGAGACTGGGGGTGGCGTTCCCAGCAAAGAGCTTGATGTCGGGCACTGTAAGAACCTCAGGCGTTTGCTTTATTTCTGTTGGCTGGCGGTGAACAAAGCGCAACTGTTCACCATCCAGATAATTGGTCAGAGCTGGCGCAGGCGCTGCTCCAACGGCGATATATTCATCCCTTTGGCAACAAAAGCATCGAAGTGTGGCGGCATTTTCGCCAGCGCATCAAGGGCGTTTTGCTGCGTGTCGAACGAACCAAACACACAGGCACCTGTGCCGGTCATTCTGGACGGCGCATATTCTATCAGCCACGCCAACGCATTGGCAACTTGGGGGTAACGCAGTGCGACCAGACTCTCACAGTCATTTCGCCAGGGATTGGACATCAGGGTCGCTACCGTGAGTTTTGGTGTATTTCTAGGTAAATCAGGATCTTGAAATACAGTCTTGGTGCATACATGCACTTGAGGGTGGATCACCAGATACCAGGGTTCGGCAGGCGTTACCGCTTGCAGCCTTTCTCCCACTCCCTCGGCCAAAGCGGCTAAACCATTAATAAAAACAGGAACATCGGCACCTAATTTTAAGCCTATCTCAGCAAGTTGTTGTTTTGTGAGGCCGGTTTGCCAAAGTGCATTCAGGGCGACCAGGGTGGTGGCGGCATCTGAGCTGCCACCGCCGAGGCCGCCGCCCATAGGCAGCACTTTGGTCAACCAGATCTCGGCACCACCGGAGTAACCACTGGCTTCTTTAAGTGATTTTGCGGCTTTCAGAATTAAGTTATCGCTGTCAGGGACAACTTCTCCCATGTCTGAATGCAGCACCAGTTCAGGCGTGTCGGTGACCTTAAAATCCAGACTGTCACCGTAATCGACAAACTGGAACAGGGTCTGGAGTTCGTGGTAGCCATCGCTGCGGCGGCCATTGACGTGCAAAAACAGGTTAAGTTTAGCGGGAGCGGGCCAGTGGCGGGAAAGATGGTCTGTCATGACGGATTAACTCTGTACTCGGTTGCTGGCTGGCGTGTCGGCCGGTGCCAGCGCCTGCCAATGATTGATTTGAATTTTCAGCTCAATGCCGGCGCGAAACACCAGCATGAGTCTGGGAATATGAGGATTGCCCGGTTGCCAGCTTTGCACCCGGATGTGCCAGGATGCCGGTGCCGGCGTTTGCAACTCGCTGGGGCGGCCATTGGCATCACGCGTAATGACGTCTTCATCGTTGAACTGACCTGTGAGCCAATCGGGCAGCTGAGTGACCGGGACCTGCCAGCCGGATAAGCGCTGCAGCAACAGCTCAGGATCATCATCCCGGTAGGTTTTACCATCGGCGGTCAGGGAGGTTTGCTCCGGTGTCACTGTCATCGACAGCAGACTGGTGCCCAGCATGGAGGTCAGGCGCAGCTCTTCGCGCCGGGGGGCATGCAGCCAATACAGATTGGTACTGACTTTGTCGTCCGGGGTTTTGACCAAAATTTTGCCGGTCATCTCCCAGGCGTAGGCCTTGGCCGGATTTTGTATCGCAGAAGGCACCAGAGGTAAATCGGGTTTGGAGACACAGGCGGTCAGTAAACTGGCGAGCAACAACGCTGCCCAGGGCAGGAATTTTGTGAAGCGGTTCAAAATATTCGCCTATAACTGAGTGACCAAAGTGCCTATGATAGGTCGGCCGTGAGGGATAACCAAGTCCCATCGGCAGTGGGAATGCTTAGCTTGGGCAGCGGTAATAGTTTGGTTTGAAAAATGAATTGGGTTAATAATCTTTATTCGGTTTTGTTAAGCATATTCTATTTTTAGCCCGTCCGTTTCAGTAGAATGAGCACCCATACCCTCTTTTGAATGCCAGTTTCCAGAAATTAGAGTCAGATGAGTCTTGTAGCAATCGGGATTAACCACAAAACAGCCACAGTAGACCTGCGAGAGAAGGTGGCTTTCTCTCCGGACAAGATCCACGACGCGATGAAGAGTCTGGCTTGTACCACCAAAACCGGTGAGGCGGTGATCGTATCCACCTGCAACCGCACCGAGCTCTACTGTAACAATGCCAGCCGTGAAGACGTGGTGGCCTGGCTGGAGCATTATCACGGACTGAATCATGCCGATGTTGCCCCTTGCCTGTATCAATATGAAGGCCAGATGGCGGTCAAACATCTGATGCGGGTTGCCTGTGGTCTGGACTCACTGGTATTGGGTGAGCCGCAGATCCTCGGTCAGGTTAAGCAGTCTTTTGCCAAGGCCAAAGAGGCCGGCACCATTGCCGTGACCATGGACCGTCTGTTCCAGAACACCTTCTCGGTCGCCAAAAAGGTGCGTACCGAGACGGAAATCGGCGCCGCTGCCGTGTCCGTCGCCTTTGCCGCTGTGTCCATGGCCAAGCATATTTTCTCCTGTCTGAGTCACACCAAGGTGCTGCTGATTGGCGCCGGTGAGACCATCGAGCTGGTGGCCCGTCATCTCAAGGAAAACGGCGTCAGTGAAATGGTTGTGGCCAACCGGACGCTGGAGCGTGCTCAGGGCATGTGCGCCGAGTTCAATGCCAGAGCCATTACTCTGCCGGAAATTCCGGACTTTCTCCCCAGAGCCGATATCGTGATATCCTCTACCGCCAGCCCGCTGCCCATCCTGGGTAAAGGCATGGTAGAAAAAGCGCTCAAGCAACGTCGTCATCAACCTATGTTATTGGTTGATATCGCTGTTCCACGGGATATTGAGGCCGAAGTCGCCGAATTGGACGACGCCTTCCTGTATACAGTGGATGATCTGCAGAGCATCATTGAACAGAATATGGCCTCCCGTAAGGAGGCTGCCGAGCAAGCGGAAATCATTGCCGATGAACAGGCCCACCTGTTTATGGACTGGATCCGTTCGCTGGAGTCGGTGGACAGTATTCGCGATTATCGGACTCAGAGCATGACCATCAAAGATGAAATGGTGGCCCGGGCACTCAATAAACTGGCTCAGGGCGGCGACGCCGAGCAGGTAGTGCTGGAGTTGGCGAACAAGCTGACCAACCGATTGATCCATGCGCCGACTCAGGCGCTGACAGCGGCCAGTCGTCAGGGAGACCTCAATACCCTGGGACAACTGCGCACCGCCCTCGGCTTGGAAAAACAGTAAGGTTAGCCAGACAAAATGAAGGATTCTGTAATCCGCAAGCTTGAAGGCTTGATTGAGCGTCATGAAGAGCTGCAGGCGTTGCTCAGTGACGCCGGTATCATTGCCGATCAGGAGCGTTTTCGCGCCCTGTCCAAAGAGTATTCCCAGCTGGAAGATGTGGTCGCCGGTTTTAAGGCGTATCAGCAGGCTCAGGCTGATCTCGCGTCGGCCAAAGAAATGCTGGCAGAAGACGACGAAGAGATGAAAGCCATGGCGGAAGAGGAAATTGCTGCCGCCAACGACACCCTTGAGCGTCTGGATGGCGAATTGCAGATCCTGTTGCTGCCCAAAGATCCTAACGACGATCGCAGCGCCTTCCTGGAAATCCGTGCCGGTGCCGGTGGTGATGAAGCGGCTATCTTTGCCGGTGATCTGTTCCGCATGTACAGCCGTTATGCCGAAACCAAGCGCTGGCAGGTGGAGATCATGAGCTCCAACGAAGGTGAGCACGGCGGTTACAAAGAGATGATTGCCAAGTTCAGTGGCGATGGCGTGTACGGCAAGCTTAAGTTTGAATCCGGTGGTCACCGGGTGCAGCGGGTGCCGGAAACCGAATCCCAGGGTCGAATCCATACCTCGGCCTGTACTGTGGTGGTGATGCCGGAAGTCCCGGAAGCCGAAGCGATTCAAATTAACCCGGCTGATCTGCGGGTTGATACCTTCCGTTCATCCGGCGCGGGTGGTCAGCACGTGAACACCACAGACTCTGCTATCCGTATTACCCACCTGCCTACCGGTATTGTGGTGGAATGTCAGGACGAGCGCTCTCAGCACAAGAACCGCGCCAAGGCGATGAGCGTGCTGTCTGCCCGTATTCAGGCGGCAGAGGATGAAAAGCGCCGACTGGAAGAAGAGAGCACCCGCCGCTCTCTGGTGGCCAGCGGTGACCGCTCCGAGCGTATCCGCACCTACAACTATCCGCAGAGCCGGGTGAGTGATCACCGTATCAACCTGACCCTGTACCGTCTGGCTGAGGTGATGGAAGGCTCAGTGGACCTGCTGCTGGACCCTATCATTCAGGAACATATGGCCGACATGTTGGCAGCGTTGGCGGACGAGAACTGATGTCCGGCATCAGCATCAATGAGGCGCTGAAGTGGGCCTGTGTCCAGCTTGAGCGGGTATCCGATTCAGTGACTCTGGATGCTGAAGTCATGCTGCAGTATGTGCTGGGGAAGTCGCGTACTTATCTCTACACCTGGCCGGACAGATCCCTGACCAGTGATCAGTGGCACAGGTTCATGGCCATGGTCAATGAGCGCGCCAAAGGGCATCCCGTGGCCCACATTACCGGTGAACGGGAGTTTTGGTCGCTGCCTTTGCTGGTCAACAAAACCACGCTGATCCCAAGGCCTGATACCGAGATCCTGGTGGAAACTGCGCTCAATCTCAGTTTGCGTGCAAATGCCAGGGTGCTGGATTTGGGCACAGGTACAGGCGCGATTGCGCTGGCGCTGGCCAGTGAACGGCCTGACTGGCAGGTGACGGGCGTCGATAAAGTGCCTGACGCAGTGACACTGGCCAAAATGAATCGCGACCGGCTCAAGCTTGAGCTGGTTGAAATTCTGCAAAGTGACTGGTTTTCTGCAGTGGCACAGCGGCAGTTTGAACTGGTGGTTTCCAATCCGCCTTATATTGATGAGCAGGATGAACATCTGGCGCAGGGCGATGTGAGATTTGAGCCCCGCAGTGCGCTGACCGCTGCCGATGAAGGCTTTGCAGATCTGTTTTACATTGCCACTGAAGCCAGAACGCATCTGTTACCCGGCGGCTATCTGTTGATGGAGCACGGTTATCAGCAAGCCAGGGTGCTGCGTCAGAAAATGCTGGAACTTGGGTATCAGGATGTAGCCACAGTGCGTGATTTTGGCAGCAACGACCGCTGTACACTCGGCCGCTGGCCCGGTTAATTGCGAATTTGCATGATTAAACGCCTCTTTTCAGAGGCGTTTTTTATTGCCTCAGCGCCAGCAATTGCACCGTTTGGCATGCTGTTGTCACTGGGGTACACTACTGGCCCTGTTTTGCATAACCCAGAACAACATGGACGCTTTTTATTCGCTTTACCCGGTAGTTAAACACACTCACCTGTTCCTTATCGGTATCAGTGTGACCCTGCTGCTGGTTCGTTTTTTCCTCAAGGAGCGTCAGTCTGCGCTGATGCAGCGCAAGTGGCTGAAGATCACGCCGCATGTGATTGATACTTTCCTGCTGCTGTCGGGATTGCTACTGTGCGTGTTAATCAAGCAGTATCCTTTCGTGGATAATTGGCTGACCGAGAAGATTCTGGCGGTGTTTGCCTATATTTTGCTGGCCTTTATGGCTATGCGCAGCGACCGCAACCGACTGTTCCGGGTGTTTGCCCTGCTGGGTGCCCTGGGCTGGATAGTGTATGCGGCCAAGTTAGCTCATTTTAAACAAGCGGTATTGATTGGCTAATGTCTGAATTGTCACCTTCTGAACATCCGTTTTCTGTGGACTCCTCACTGGAGACTCTGGCGATTTCATTGCCTGAGACGGCGCTGGAAATCGCTGCTCACCTGGGACTGTCGGATCTGAAGCGGGCCACCTGGGCCTGGTATGAGTTGTCCGGCGCTGTGCTGAGCCACTACCTGGTGGATCAGGAAGCCAGGTTGCAGCGATTGATTCACTGGTATTACCGGGAACTGGGGTTTAAACCCAAAGAAGATTACTTCGGTGCAGATGCTGCCGATCTGGGATACTGCCTGCTGCACAAAGAAGGCAACTCCACCACCCTGGCGGTGGTGCTGATGTTGCTGGCCAGGCAGCTGGATCTGGTGCTGGAACCGGTGCTGCTGCCCGGCCATACTCTGTTGCTGTATAAACGTGGCAAAGAGCGGCGCTATCTGGACCCGCTTTCAGGGGAATTTGTTACCCGGCATTACATACATGCCCTGGTGCGGGGCGAGCTGGGCAACGGCGCACGGCTCAAACCCCAGCATATTAAACCGGTGAAGCTGAAGCGTTTGCTGACCCGGATGTTGCATGAATTAAAAGCAGGTTGTATTGTGTCCAACCGGTTTGAAAGTGCGCTGGAGTGCTGTAACCTGCTGTTGCAGTGGCACCCGGATGACATTCACATTCACCGGGAGCGGGCGTTTATCGCCCAGCAATTGGGGTGTATTACCCTGGCTGCATCGGATTTGCAGTACTTTGTCGAGCAAAGCCCGCACGATCCCATGATCGAGTTGGTGAAGATGCAACTGAGGGATCTCAGCGAGCACGCGGAGACATATCACTGACCCGCAGAGGATAAAGATAAAGCGCACTTTCAGGTGCGCTTTTGCTATCCGGGGGAGCAGGGCCCCAACAGGAAAATAATAATAATCGCGAGGGAGGATTGCGAACATGAGTGCAGAGCACCCGGCTTTAATTACCAACGACGCCACGGCCCTGGGCCTGCTGGCGGTTATTCTGGGATTGGTGTTTTACACCAACTCCTCCAGTCACCCATTCTGGCAGAAATTCTATAAATTCGTCCCGGCCCTGCTGCTGTGTTATTTCCTGCCGTCCCTGCTCAATACCTTTGGGGTTGTCGACGGACACACCTCCCAATTGTATTTTGTGGCGTCCCGTTATCTGCTGCCGGCCTGTCTGGTGCTGCTGATTTTAAGTGTGGATCTCAAAGCCATCATGGGACTGGGGCCCAAGGCGGTGATTATGTTCCTGACCGGCACCCTGGGTATTGTGATTGGCGGCCCGATTGCGCTGCTGATTATGTCAGCCATCGACCCCAGTCTGACCGCCGGACAGGGCCCGGATGCAGTGTGGCGCGGCATGACCACGCTCGCTGGCAGCTGGATTGGCGGCGGAGCCAATCAGGCGGCGATGAAAGAGATTTATGATGTTGGCGGTAACATCTTCTCTGTGATGGTGACTGTGGATGTGATCGTCGCCAATATCTGGATGGCGGTGCTGCTGTTTCTGGCGTCCAAAGCCAAAGAGATCGATGCCCGCACCGGCGCTGATACCCGCGCCATTGAAACCCTCAAGGCCAAAGTTGAGAAATACCATGCCGAAAACGCCCGCATTCCCTCACTGCGTGATTTGATGCTGATTGTGGCGGTGGGATTTGGGGTCACTGGTCTGGCGCATTTTGCGGCGGATTTTCTCGGCCCTTTCTTTACTGAACACTATCCGCAAACCCGGGATTACAGCCTGACCTCTACCTTTTTCTGGCTGGTGGTGATAGTCACCAGTATTGGTCTTGGCATGTCATTCAGTCCGGCCCGTCACCTGGAAGCGGCCGGTGCCTCCAAGGTCGCTTCTGCCTTCCTGTACATTCTGGTGGCGACCATAGGCCTGCACATGGACGTCACCAAAATTGTTGATACCCCGATTTATTTTATGGTCGGTATTGTGTGGATGATAGTGCATGCCGCACTCATGCTGGGCGTGGCCAAACTCATCAAGGCGCCGCTGTTTTATATGGCGGTGGGCAGTCAGGCCAACGTCGGCGGCGCCGCTTCGGCACCTGTGGTGGCGGCGGCCTTCCATCCGGCACTGGCACCGGTGGGGGTACTGCTGGCGGTGCTGGGGTATGCGCTGGGGACTTACATGGCCTGGATGTGCGGGCAGATCCTCCAGGTCGTCGCTCACTAATGAGTTTAATCTAAGGAAATCGACGCTAAAGCCCCTCACTCTTTGTTGCTTCGCCCTTCATTTAGCGCTGCTAAACGTCTGGGCTCGTGGCCTCGATTGAGGGGCTTTATCACTCGATTGAGTGGCCTGAAATGACCAATGCTTTGACCGGCCATCACTTCGCAATTAAAGGGGCATTATGAAAAATTTCAGTTTATCCCGTTACCCGATTAGGCGGTCATTCGAAGGAGTGACCACCCGGGTGTTAAAAGCTATTCGGGATAAAATTTATGAAAAACAACAATCGTGCTTTGCGTCGAGCGCATATATCAAGGCTGGCAAGTCTTCGTAAAAGTTACTGGGGTGGTGTTGCCGGGGAAAGTGCCAAATCCAAAGGGGTTTGTGCCGGTACACCTTGCCGCTGCTCATGCTTCATGTGTGGTAATAGCAGGCTAATATGGGGCAGAAGCCATACAGAGAAACGTCAGAAATTAAAGTACTCAGATTGATTTTGTTTCCACTAAAAAGAGCGGCTGGTCCGCTCTTTTTATGTTTACGATTCAAAATAGCAGAGGCTTGAATAGCGATTCGCTGCCCACATATCTGTAGTGAGTTATTGCCCCCTCACTGGAAACTGTCACTGACTGAAAGGGAATTCATCGTCATGTTTTTGCACATTGCGTTTTGGGTATTGGCCGCTGTTTTGATATTGCCTCTGCCATTTAAGTGATACGAATACATCAAGGGTAAAGATCCCAGTCCCTCGGTTGTCAAAGTCGAGGAATCCGCCAATCTGCTGTTTAATCTGCTCGGTTTACTGGGCTTCTATGGATATATCTATGACACTCAGTTCCTGACGCCGCAGTTTTGGCAAGTCTGGCTGGGGACAATGCTCATCTGGAGTCTGGTTTCCATTGTCTATTCGCCAAAGCTTACCTATGCCAGGGATGTCATGGGAGCAAGGTTTACCCGCACTATGATGCTAGTGGGTTCGCTGATGATGTTACCTATGTATGTCGCCGTGTACCTTTATGCTTTTTAGTCTGTATGTGGCGTGTTGAGATTCTAGACCAATGGGTAAGGGTGTAGCCTGAGTTTCGGTGCTATTGATAGTCATGGGTCCACCGCTACAGGAGGCTCTCTATGCCTATTGAAATGCCACAACCGATTTCCCGTCCCTGGCTGATGCGCGCATTGATTTTGCTGGGCGCGCTGATGATGACTTTGCTGATGTTTGTATTTATGGCGCGATTGGTCAATAACCGCTTTGACGATGCCGGTGCCAGAGTGGTCACCCAACCCCTGAACTGGCAATTTACCCCTCCGCCGGTCACCCCCAGGGAAGTCCGGCCCAAACCTGCCCGGATGAAACCTGTGCCGACCATCCCCAAAACCGGCAATACAGGCTCATTTGTTGAAGGACCTAAGTCCAGCCTGCTGACGGACTTTGTTCCACCACAGTTGCCCACTGTCCCCGTCACTGATGATAAGCGCCTTTATGGTCAGGAGAACCGCATGGCGGTGCCTGTGGTGCAGATTGCGCCTGAGTATCCCATCAAGGCGGCGCAGGAAGGCATAGAAGGGTTTGTGGTGCTCAGTTTTGATGTGCGTGCCGATGGCAGCGTGCACAATATTGAGGTGATAGAAGCAGAGCCCAGGCGTCTGTTCAACAATGCGGCCATCAAGGCGCTCAAAAGCTGGCGTTACAGTCCACAAATTGTTGATGGTCAGCCTGTGGCCCAGCCCAATCAGTGGGTGAGGCTGGATTTTCATATGGAAAACTGAAGCCAGCGCTCCTGAGAGATTATCGAAAACAACAAAGGGCCGCCCCGGCCCTTTGTTGTCATTTGCCAATGCGGCGGGTGATTTATCCAGGGTCTTTGAGCCTACTGGCTTTAACCAAATTGCGCAGTCGTCCGCCGGTTTGATACAGCACCAGCGACAGCATAATCAGTATGCAGCCGGTCAGCTGGGCCGTGCTCAGGGTCTCCCTGTACCACAGAAAACTCAGCACCACAGTCCATACTGGCTCCAGCAGCATGACCAGGGCTGCATTGCCTGTGGGCACAAATTTTTGCCCCATGGTCTGCATCACATAGCGCAAACTGGTGGCCAGCAGGGTGCTTAAGGCAAACCAAATCCAGATACTGGCAGGCACTGTCTGCGGCTGAGTTTCAAACATCAGTGACATGGCCAGACCAATCAGGCCGGTGACCATCAGCTGGATACAGGTCAGCAGCAGGATAGGCAGACGCTGGGAGTATTTGCTGTTGACGTTGAAATGCAGCGCCAGCATCAATGCCGCCGCCAGAAACCACAGCTGACTGCTGGAGCCCTGCCAGCCATTGCTCAGTGACAGCAGTCCAAGGCCGCAGACCGCAATCGGCAGTGATAACCAGAACACCCGTCTGGGGCGCTGGCGAAACAGCCCCCAGGCAACGATGGGCACCAGCAGCATCGACAGGCTCATGATAAAGGCACCCTCTCCCAGGGTATCGCTGATGGCGACTGCGTGGATCCAGCACATCAGCGCACCGCCCAGCAGAATGCCCACGCCGGCCGCAGCACGAATGTCTTTGGCGTTGGCGCGCCGCATAGGTCGGTAGCACAGGGGCAGCAGACACACAGAGGCCAGGGTGAAACGCAGGCCGATAAAACCAAAAGGCGGCAACCCGGCAATGGCTTCCTTGGAGAAGATCCAGCCCAGGGCGGCAATCATGGTGGTCAGCACCAGTAGCAGGGTGGCTTTGTGTTCCTGATTAAGCATAGTGACTCACGGTTACGTCTGATCTCAGTCAGATCGGGGGAAGCTCTGTCCCAAGAACCGCAGAGTATGAGGGAAAACATGCTGACAGGCGATGTTTTTCAAACGCTTGCATGAATTCGGCGACAGCGGCAGTGGCGTTGGTCATTATTGGCAGGAGAGCACCGGGCGGAATGGCGGCTGCGCGGGCGTGACCGAGGCCAGCATAGCGGCGCTGTGATGATTCAGGGTATACTCTGGCTCCAAATCTGATTCAGTACCGATGCCGCTGGCGTCGGCCTACAAGAGAGACAGTGTGATGAGCAACAAAACCATCCAACTGGGCGCCATTGAAATCGCCAATGACAAACCTTTTGTGCTGTTTGGCGGCATGAACGTACTGGAATCCCGCGATCTGGCGATGCGCATCGCGGAGCATTACGTGCAGGTGACCCAGAAGCTGGGCATCCCCTATGTGTTCAAGGCGTCATTTGATAAGGCCAACCGTTCTTCCATCAACTCCTACCGTGGCCCGGGCATGGAAGAAGGCCTGAAGATTTTTGAAGAGATCAAATCCACCTTCAACGTGCCGCTGATCACTGATGTGCATGAGCCTTACCAGTGTGCCCCTGTAGCCGAAGTGGTGGATGTGATCCAGCTGCCGGCCTTTTTGGCACGTCAGACAGATCTGGTGATCGCCATGGCCAAAACCGGCGCCATCATCAACGTGAAAAAGCCGCAGTTCCTGGCGCCACACGAGATGCGTCATATCATCAAGAAGTTCAACGAAGCCGGCAACGACGAAATCATTCTGTGTGAGCGTGGCAGCTGCTTTGGTTATAACAACCTGGTGGTTGACATGCTGGGCATGGATGAGATGAAGCAAAGCGGTTATCCGGTGATCTTTGATGCCACCCACGCGCTGCAGCGTCCGGGCGGCCGTGAAGACAGTGCCGGTGGCCGTCGTGCCCAGGCAACAGAGCTGGCCCGCAGTGGTATGGCGCTGGGTCTGGCCGGTCTGTTTATCGAAGCCCATCCGGATCCTGATAATGCCAAGTGCGACGGCCCATGTGCACTGCCTTTGCATCAGCTGGAAGCCTATTTGAGCCAGATGAAGGCCGTGGACGATCTGGTGAAATCATTCACTCCTATCGATACCAGCAAGTAACGGCTCGGCTGGCCTGATGTTGCCCCGGAAAGGCTTTATCAGGAACTGTGCAGTAACTTGCTGCAGGTAAAACAAAAAGCTCTGTTTTCACAGAGCTTTTTTTGTGGCTTTTACAGATCAGTGGTAGGGTTTATCCGATCTTTTTTGTTGCAGGTGCACCTGGGAAGTTCAAGGAAGAGATATGTGGATCCTGTTTACCCTGTTGGCGGCTTTTGCCCAGTCCTGGCGCAATGCGCTGCAAAGCCAGCTCAGTCGTGATGTTAATGCCATAGGTGTGACCTTGGCGCGCTTTCTGTGGGCCGGGCCATTGGCTGGATGCTATCTGCTGGCGCTGTATCACTGGCAACCGGCGGCCATGCCCACTTTTGTGCCTCAGTTCTGGCAGTTTGTGATCGGCGCAGCGCTGATGCAAATTCTCGCCACGACCCTGATGGTCAAGCTGTTTCAGCTGCAGAATTTCGCGATTGGTGCCGGGCTTGCCAAGAGTGAGGCGCTGGTGGCCGCTGTGCTGGGGACGCTGTTTTTCGGCACCAGTCTGAGCCTTATGGGGTGGGGCGGTGTGCTGCTGGGTACTGTGGCTATCTTTATGCTCTCCAGTGTGAAGGGCTGGCGACAGTTGTCGCTTGCCACCGTCATGCTGGGGATTGCCTGTGGCAGCAGTTTTGCACTCACCTCTTTGTGGGTGCGGGAAGCCAGTCTGGTGCTGAATGTGCCGTTTCCTCACAAAGCGGCCTGGGTGCTGCTGTGTGTCATTCTGTTGCAAACCGTGATGTTGCTGACTTATCTGCTATGGCGCGATCGCCATACCCTGACACAACTGCGCCGCCATGCCGGGCTGACCTGGCTAATCAGTATCAGCAGTTGCATCGGCTCGATTGGCTGGTTCAGCGCCATGGCGCTGGAACCCGTGCCTTATGTCAAAACCCTGGGGCAGGTAGAAGTATTTTTTACGCTTTTGATTTCAGGGCTTTGGCTTAAAGATAAAATCACCGGCAAAGAGGTCGCCGGCCTCTTGCTCATCGCTCTGGCGGGTGTCATGGTGATGTGGGGAAAGTAATACAGGAAGGAAACAGACAGTGGCAGAGATTGAACTGGAAAGCAGCGTAAAACAGCGTCTGGTGAGTCGGTTGCAGCAATATCTGGAAGATGAACTGGAAGTGGAAGCCGGGGAGTTTGAAACCGAGTTTCTGCTGGATTTTATCGCCAGGGAAGCGGGGACTTACTGGTACAACAAAGGCCTGGAAGATGCCCGTAATCTGATGATGGACAAACTCAACGACAGCCTGGATGAGGCGGCCTGGGCGGTGGATGAGTTGATACAAGTGGAGAGAGATTAATGGACGTGATGCATGAGCCGCAAGACAGCCGCTTTGTGCTGGAGCTGGATGGTCATCTGGCGGAGCTGGATTATCGACTCAGTGGTCAGGATGTGGATTTCAGTCGCACCTTTGTGCCCCCTGAGCTGCGCGGCAAGGGCGTCGCCGAAAAGCTGGTGCGCGCCGGTCTGGCCTGGGCCAAGGAGCAGCAACTGCATATCAGTGCCAGTTGCTGGTATGTGCAGAAATTCCTGAAATGATCCCACCTGTCTGCGGTCAGACGGACTGTCCGTCCGAATGGTTATCGCGACAGCTACTGGACTGAACCGAGCGCCCTGACTTTTGCCATCATGTCACGATGGTAAGGTGTGTCTATGCCCAGGGCTTCTGCCCGGCTCACTACAAAGCCATTGATGGCATCAATTTCCGTTTGCCTGCCGTGTGCTACATCCTGATGCATGGAGGAGAAGTTGTTTGCTGTCAGGGTTATCACCTGATAAACCCGCGCCAGTAACGCGGATTCATCCAGAATGATACCGTCGGCTGCTGCAGTGGTGACCAGCTCGGCCACTATCGCCTGAATAGTAGCGCAGTGCCCGGCCGTCGCCAGCTCGCCATTGCGGCAATTATGGATGGCGGTCAGCGGATTGATGGCGGCATTCACCGCTAATTTTTGCCACAGCGCCATCAGAATATCCTCAGTCCACTCGGCATTGGCAATGGCATCCAGCAGTGGCTGAACTCTGGATTTGCTTCTTGCAGGATTGCCATTAAGTAACCCTATCTGGGTCAGACCTGTACCGGTATGCCGGACATGCCAGCAGTCCCTGCCTGAAGCCTCGCGCAGTGCGCCCTGTGAAGTCGTGCCCAGCAGCAAATCCCGGCCCTGCAGTACAGGTGCAAGTTGCAGGTGCGGCCCCATACCATTGTGCAGCAGCAATACGGCGCAATCGGCGCTTAGGCTGCTCAGCAGCGGCAACAGGGCATCCATCACCTGGTAGGCTTTCACGGTAACAATCAGCAGGCCGATATCACTGAGCTTTTTATCATTAAGCTGGCGATATTGCGGAGAAAACCGATGGCGCTGGCCATCCAGATCTGTATGAATAAAGCAATCCGGCGCAGCCTGTCGTCCCAGCAGAATGGGCTGGTGATGGCGCAGTTGCCAGCAAAGTAATTGGCCGATAGCTCCGGCGCCCAGAATGCCTATGCGTGATGTCATCGATGGCGGCAGGTTTTGAAACGGCAGTTGAATGGCAACCGGGTACACAGCCAGGCCAGCAGGTAAAAGATGGCGACACCGGCCATATCGGCGACAAAGTCGGCAAAGGATGCGCTGCGATAGGGCAAAAAGGATTGCACCAGTTCGATGCCGAAGGCATACAGTGCCATCAGCGGTACCAGTAAAAACCAGCGCAGGCGAAACGCTTCAAAGGTCAGCCAGGACAGCAGCAGGAAGCTGCCAAAATGCCCGACTTTATCCAGATTGGGGATCCCCTGAGGATAGGAAGGTTTTGAAAATACCAGATAACTGACCACCAGGAAGGCAGCCAGCAGGGCGATTTGGAAAACACGGCTTTTGGAAATCACTGCTCAGGGATTTTATAGGGGCGATGGCGCTCATCATAGGCAATGCTGACAGCCTTGTCATCCACCACTACGCTGCAAGGCGACCTCAGGCATGGTAAAATCTCGGCACTGTTATTTGAATTGCTTAAGGAAGGGACGAGATGCCTTCATTTGATATCGTATCTGAAGTGGATGACGTGGAACTGCGCAATGCGGTGGATAACACCAAGCGTGAACTGGATTGCCGGTTTGATTTCCGTAACGTGGAATTTGAAGTGAGCTACAAGGACAATCAGGTCAAGCTGAGTTCAGAGTCCGATTTCCAGTGTCAGCAGATGGTGGATGTGCTGCGCACCCAGCTGAGCAAGCGCAAGGTTGATCCTGCTGCCATGGAAGTGGAAAGCAAGGTGATCCACACAGGCAAAATGTTCACCCAGGTGGTCAAGTTCAAGCAGGGCATTGAACAGGATGTGGCCAAAAAGCTGGTCAAGATGATCAAGGACTCCAAGATCAAAGTGCAGGCGCAAATCCAGGGTGAAGAGCTGCGGGTGACCGGTAAAAAGCGGGATGATCTGCAGGCAGCTATGGCGCTGGTGCGGGAATCCAAGCTGCAGCCATTTCAGTTCAAAAACTTCCGCGACTGAGTCATATCCAGCCGCCTGAATTCAGCCACCTCAGGGTGGCTGAATGCTTTGCGGCAGGCGGCAGTGCTGTGCTCAAACGGGTTAATAAACTACATTAATTAACATTGTTTTCAAACAATTAACCTTGGTGTTAGTATGGGCTACCTGCACATTGGCCAAAGGACTGCACCATGTTTCTGGACTACTTTGCACTCGGGCTGCTGATATTCGTTGCCCTGGTGATCTTCTACGGCATCATTGTCATTCACGACATCCCCTATGAAATTGCCAAAGAGCGTGATCATCCTCATCAGGATGCGATTCATCACGCCGGTTGGGTGAGCCTGTTTACCCTGCATACCATCTGGCCGTTTCTGTGGATCTGGGCCACCCTGTGGCGCAAGGAACGTGGCTGGGGCTTCCAGAAACTGGAGCAGGAACAGCACGATAATCACCACAGAATCGAAGTACTGATGGAGCAGCTGGAGCTGCTGAAAACCGAAGTTGAGCAGCTTAAAACTCAGCGTGCCGAGCAGACCGGTCCTGTGGCGGTTGCGCCAACTGTAGAATCACCTGCCGATGACGCAATGGATGATCAGACCGGAGGAAAGCGCTGATGGATCTGTTACTGATACTGACCTACACGGCTCTGTGTATTGCCATTTTCAAAATCTTCAAAATTCCGCTGAACAAGTGGACTGTGCCGACCGCGGTATTGGGGGGCGTGGTGCTTATCGGCACCCTGATTTTGCTGATGAACTATAACCATCCCTACACCCAGGCGGGCAATCAGGTATTTACTGTCACTCCGGTGTTGCCCGGTGTGCGGGGCAAGGTGATCGATGTGCCTGTACTTCCCAATCAACCGCTGGAAAAAGGCGAAGTACTGTTTCGCATAGATCCTGTGCCTTATCAGGCTGAGGTGGATCGCATCCGCGCCATGGTTAAAGAAGCCAATCAGGGCGCACTTGGACTGCAGGCCAGCTTGCAGGAAGCGCAGGCCAACGCCGAGCAGGCCATCGCCAACCGGGATAAAGCGGCGCGGGAATATGACAGGTTCAAGCGCGGTTATGCCAGTGGCGCCTTTACCGAGCAGGAGCTGGATACCCGCCAGCAGGCATTCAAAGCGGCCGAAGCCGCCGTGGATGCGGCCCGCCAGCGGGTGACTCAGGCACAACTGGCGCTGGATTCTGAAATTGGCGGTGAGAACACCACAGTCGCCGGTTTACTGGCTCAGTTGCAGAAGGCTGAATTTGATCTGGAGCAGACAGTGGTACGGGCTCCCACAAATGGCTATGTGACACAACTGGCGCTGCGTCCCGGCATGATGGCCGTCCCCTTGCCGCTGGCACCTGTGATGACCTTTGTGCATTCAGAGGAGCGCCTGTATGTGGCGGCATTCCGGCAAAATTCATTGCAGCGGCTGGAGCCCGGTTTTGAAGCGGAATTTATGTTCCGGGCAATCCCCGGAAAGATATTCAAAGGTGAGGTGGTTGAGGTGATCCCCGCCATCGGCGAGAGTCAGATCCAGGCCCGCGGCACGCTGCTGGGCACCGAGGCGCTGCGTACCAACGGCCGGGTGATGGTAACGCTCAAGATCACCGAGGACTTGTCTGAGTACCATATGCCGCTGGGCATGGCGTTTGAAGTGGCGGTGTATTCAGACAGCTTCGAGCACGTGTCGATTATGCGCAAAGTGCTTATCCGGATGAAGAGCTGGCAGAATTATCTGTATCTGGATCATTGATTGTAAAAGTTTGCAGAAGCCACAGGGTCGACGGATGTCGGCCCTTTTTATTGGTGTTTTTCGCCGGCATCAATATCAGAGTTTTCCTGATACTCATCTTCACGTCTTTTGCTTAGGTTGGAACTCAGTCGCGCTTTGGGGGCGCGGCCCAGGACAATAAGGAAATTGACGTAATGACACGAAAAACACTTAAGTGGTGGATTTCAGGTCTGTTGTGTCTGCTCAGCAGTCTGCTTCTGACACCGGCCCATGCCACCAAACTCAAAACTCAAAATCTGACTTCACTGATCCGGGATGCCAACAGTATTGTCATCGGTCAGGTGGTGTCGGTCTCCGATGGTTTCGATGAAAAAGGCCTGCCATACACTGAGGTCACCCTCAATGTAGGCCGCGCGCTGAAAGGCAAGCATGCCGAAAACCAGCCCTATACCTTCCGCCAGTTTGGCCTGATGAAGCCAAGAGCCAATGCCAGTGGGACCACTTATCTGGGCGTTACGCCAGAGGGATTCCCCCGTTGGTATCAGGACGAAGCTGTCATGGTGTTTCTGTATCAACCCGCCAAAATAACCGGCTTTCAAACCACGGCAGGCTTGTCGCAGGGCAAATTGTCGCTGGCCGCAGGCAAAGCCAGCAACAGCCAGAATAATTTCGGACTGTTCGACGACATGAGCTTTCAGAGTGTGCAGCTGACCGCAGAAGAGCATCAGCTGCTGGGCAGCAGCGGCCCGGCGGATCTGCAGGTGCTGACCGGCCTGATAGAAAAGGCTGTCAAACAACAATGGATTGAAAGAGGAGTGATGCAATGAAACCTAGAACTGCTCTTTCATTAATGTGTGCAGGGATGCTGTGTGCCCCGGCAGTGATGGCGGCAGGCCCACTGTATCTGACCGACGGGGCCAATCCCCAGCCGTTTAAATGGGATACCAGCCGCGGCCCTATCCCTGTGTATACCGATGGTGGCGGCGCGTTTACCTATGACTTTGACGGGGTGACTCCCTTTATCACCATTGAGCGGGCCAATGAGGTGACAGCCCAGGGATTTGCCCAGTGGTCAGCAGTGGCGACCTCAACCTTTGCGGCAGCAATTGCCGGTACCATTGAATCCCAGACCGGCGTGGCTGATGTGACTGCCGCCAATGCGGCCGATTTTTACACCCGGCAGAACGGCTATGGTTTCTGGGTGCTGTACGATACCGACGGCAGCATCATGGAAGACTTTTTTGGGGTAAACCGGAACTCAGTGCTGGGTATTGCCTTTCCTGAATGGGTCGATGAGGATGGCACTATTGTTGAGGCCACGGCGCTGATCAACGGCTGGGCGGTAAGGGATACCGATCCCCATATTGATCGTTTTGCCGGGGTGTTTACCCATGAGTTTGGTCATGCCATCAACCTGTCGCACTCCCAGACCAACGGTCGTCTGGTGTATGAGAGCCTGTCTTACCGGCCACTGACGCCCGGGGTGGCAGGCTGTGTCGACCCGGTTTACTCCTACCGCTCGCCTGTGCCCGGCTTTGACACGGCCATGCCTGAGCACAATGAAACCATGTATCCCTTTATCAATGTCGATGATGACGGTGGCGCCGGCCAATCCAGTATCAATATGCCGGATGATATTGCTGCCATTTCTGACATCTACCCGACAGCGGCCTATCTGGCCAGTCGCGGCAGCATTGAGGGGGTACTGCGGCTGAAAGACGGGGTGACTGAGTTCAGTGGTATCAATGTTATCGCCCGTAATATCGATGACCCTCTGGGGGATACCGTATCCGGGATGACCGGCGCCTGGACCCAGGGCAAGATTGGTCCGGATGGTCATTTCCGGCTGGGGAATCTGACGCCGGGGGCGCGATACGTGGTGTATCTGGATCAGATAGTCAGCGGGGGGTATCCCACCACGCCCATGCAGCCTGTGTCAGAGCTGGAATACTGGAACGCAGCCGAGAGCAATGACCCTGTTGCCGATACCATTTGTGATGCCACGCCCATCACCGCCGAGGCGGGTACAGCCAAACAGGCTGACATCTACTGGAACGGTTACACCGACGGGATTCAGTACACGCCGCTGGTGGCGGCCTTTGTGACCGACTTGTCCAAAAACGGCAAAGTGGCGGTGGGAACGGCCGGCAGCACACCGTTTAAATGGGACAGAAACACAGGTTTCAGCCTGCTTGGTGAGCCGGGTGAATTCAGTACCTCCAATGTGGCGATCGATGCTCAGGGGGTGCAGTTTATGGTGGGCGGCGCCGATCCTGACGGCAACGGTATTGGTGAGCCTGCCATCTATCAGGAAGGTGCGGGCACCACTTTGCTTGGCGATCTTAACGGTAACCGCTGTGGCGGCTCATCAACCTCAGGCAGCAATGCGGCGGTAGGCTGGGCGATGGATGACTATGGCCGAACCGTAGTGGGCATGGCCTATGTGGATGCCGACGGTGATGGTTCCTGTCAGCGTCAGGATGGCCGGGAGATTACGGCCTACAAGTGGACCCCCAAGACCGGTATGCAGCCACTGCCGACCGATGGTCTGAATGTGCGTGGTTTTACGAGAGCCCAGGGCGTGTCCGGTGATGGCCAGGTGGTGCTGGGGATCAACAGTTTCGGTCAGGCGATTGGCTGGTACCGCGACCGGTTGTACGACCTGTATGCCCTGACCGGCGCCACTGATGCTTATGCCAACAACCGCACCGGCACCAAGGCAGCCTTGTCTACCCGCAACGGTATTGTGCTGTGGAATCCCAAGAGTATTGCCCAGCCCTTTACCGATATCGGTGGTCTGAAATACTGCTACAACATCCCCTATAGCTCCTTTGGCCGTGATTTCTGCGCTATGGATCTGAACGGTGACGGTGAAGTGAATACCGATGACTGGGACTATATCTTCCAGCAGGTGGGCGCTGTACCCACGCTGGTATTTGACATGTCTGATGACGGTGATGTGATGATTGGCCGCGCCGGCAGTTTCCTGAATGGCTTTTACGGTGCCCTGTATCTGGAAGGCATTGGCTGGATGGATATGGATAACTTCCTGGAGAAGCAAGGCGTGGTGGAAGCCCGCAGGCTGGGGCTGCAAAATCCGCTGGCGGTGGACGGCAAGGGCAACACCCTGATGGGCGGCCTGCCTGGTTCTGTCTTCACCTGGCTGCTGGATATGGAAAAAGCCTTTGTCTGCCGCGATGGTCGGGATTTACAGGTGTCCTTCCCCAATCAGCTGATTAAACAGGTGAAGCGTGGCGCACTCCTGGGCCGCTGCAATCACCAGGGGTAATTTCCATCTGATGGGCCTGTGCTGACAGGCCCTTATTCCAACTCAATCAAGCCATTGGCAATCGCAATTTTGACCAGTCCGGCAACGCTTTTAACGCCGGTGCGCGCCATGATTTGTGCCCTGTGGGTTTCCACGGTTTTACTACTCAGACACAAACGCCCGGAAATGTCCCTGGTCGACAGACCTTCGGCAATCAGTTGCAGAATCTGCTTTTGCCTTGGTGTCAGGATCGCCAGTGGGTCGTTGGGGTCATTGGTTTGCTGATATTGGGATACCACCAGACTGTCGATGGCACTGCTGAGATAAAACTCACCGGTCATCACCCGGGAAATGGCATTGGCCAGCTCATCGAAGGCAGCGTCTTTGATGAGATAGCCATCGACGCCGGCCAGTTTGGCTTTGGCCACATACTCAGCGCCGGCATGCATGCTGAGGATTAGCACCTTGATGTGTGGATGCTCCTGTTTGATTTGAGTGGTCAGTTCGATGCCGTTGAGGCCGGGCAGGGTGATGTCCATGAGCACCAGATCCGGCTGATATTTGCGAACCAATGGCATCACATCCACGCCATCGCCACAGGGGATCACCTGATGGACCCAGGGCATGGTCGACAGCAGCGCTGTCATGCCCTCACGTACAATTTGGTGATCATCCACCAACAACAGCTTTTCAATGATTTTCATAGGGAATTGCTATCTCCAGAGTGCAGCCGTACCCCGGCAGACTGTGCACAATCAGGCTGCCGCCAAAGCCTTCTACCCGCTCTGTCATCGACTGCAGTCCGATATGGGGACGGGGATCTGAATCCGTCAGCCCGGGGTCAAAGCCCTTGCCGTCATCGGCAATGGTCAGGCAAATCATATTGTCACTGGTAAACAGACTCAGGGTGGCCCGGGTCGCGGCAGCGTGCTTTTCAATGTTATTCAGCCCCTCCTGAATGACCCGGAACAGGGCGCTTTGCAATGATTTGCTCAGGGCTGGCAAGGGCGACAGCTTGAGCTGAAAGGTCAGTTGGCTGACCTGCCTGAGGCGGGTGATATGGGCCTCGATGGCCTGTTCCAGCCCCATTTCATCAAGCAGTGCCGGACGCAATGACAGAGCCACATTGCGCACCTGCATGATCATCCGGTCAATCAGTGCGATGCCCTTGCTGATCATATCGGGACGCGACTGTTGCCGGGCCAGTTGCAGGGTCAGTTTGGTGGCGGTGAGGTTCTGTCCCAGTTCGTCATGCAGCTCCCGCGACAGCCGCAGACGCTCGAGCTCTTTGGCCTGACTCAGGGCATGATTGAGCCTGCGCAGTTTTAGATTGGCACTGTGCAGTGCCTGTTTGTGACGCTCACTCTGGGCCAGCGCCTGACTGCGTTGATGTTCCAGTCGGGTCAGCCTGAGATTCTGTTGTCTGAGTCTGTGGATGCGTGCCCGGTGCAGGCCGTATAACGCGGCCAGCAACAGCAGGGTCATCAACAGCAGAAAGTCAGGCCGCTGCCAGAAAGGCGGGGCAATGGTCAGGGGCAGTGCATCTGATTGCCGCCACTGACCATAAATATCCCGGCTGCGAACCCTGAGCCGATATTGACCGGCCGCCAGGTTGGCAAAGGTCACGCTGGTTTGATCGCCAATATCAATCCAGCGATGGGTTGGCTGCAATTGATACTGATACTGGTGGGGGCCAGCGGCATAATCCAGCAGCGCAAAATTGATGCTGAACACATCATCATGGTTGAGTTTCAGCGGGTCCAATGCCGCCGGTGGTGACAGCCATTGTTTGTTGAGATCCCGGTTTAACAGCTGCAGCCGGGTAAAGCGCAGCGGGAACCGGGGCAGTGATGCCGGCTGCTGGTCTTTAGCCAGCCGCAGCAGACCATTGACCGTTCCCAGCAGAATGTCGTCTTGCCGTACCAGCACACTACCGGCGTTGAAATCCATCGCCGGGACACCGGCTTCTGCGCCATAGTGGACCAAAGTGTGGCTGACGGGATGCAGCAAACTGATGCCGGCATCGCTGGTCAGCCAGAGTTTGTCGTCAGCCTCCGGGGCAATACTCTGGATGCTGTCGCTCAGGAGCAGATCATCTGCGCCATAGTGAGTGATGTTCAGCGCCTCGCCGTCCCGCTCGATGGCATACAGACCGCCGCCGTTGGTTGATAACCACAGCTTGCCGTCGGTGCCGGTCTGCAAACTGGTGGTTTTGTCTGCATGGGGTTTCAGTTCTGGCCACTGTGCCGGATCCAGCCATTGGCACTGCCATGGGCTGATACGGCACAGACTGAGACCGTTGGAGCGGGTAGCCACCCACAGGAAGCCATCGTCGGTAAGTGTCAGGGCGCGGATATAATCGCCTTTAAGCCCCGTAGCGGCGCTGGCCTGGCGGGTAAATCTGTCACTGCCGGTCGGCAGAAAGTACAGGCCATAGCCGCCTGTGCCGACCCATAACCCCTGCTCATCCTGCGCCAGGCTGGTGATGTAGCCCTCTTCCAATGAGCCGGGGTCATCCTGCCGATGGACGTAGTGCTGCACAACGCTGCCCTGAGGACTCAAATGCCACAGTCCCTGATTGCTGCCGACCCACCAACTGTCATCCTTGTCCTGCAGCAGTGAAGTGACGCCTATCCGGGGGGGATCTGCGGCCTGTGTCGGCAGTATGCTGGCATTAGCATCCAGCAGCTGTACGCCGCCACCAAATGTGCCTATCAGTGTTTGTGTGTCATCACGGCCACGGGCCAGCGCCATCACATTCTGATTGCTGAGCCGGTTGCCGGTGTCCACGCCGCCGAGGCGGGACAGGGCAAGCTGGGTAAAGCGATGGATATAGATGCCGGCTCCCCAGGTGCCAACCAGCAACATATCCTGCTGCAGCGCCACGGTCAGTTGCGGCAGCTGTGGCAGTTGCCCGGGGCTGCCTGCAGGCCATGTCAGTAAAGGCGTGATTTTTTCAGTGGCGGTATCCAGTACCCAGAGTCCTTCTGACAGTGTTGTCATCAGCAGTTTTCCGGGGCTGAATGGCGTCAGACCAGGCACGATAGGGCCTGACGTGGGCAGTGGGATGTGTTGGTATCGACCGGTATTTCTGTCCAGCAACAACAGGCCATCCCGGGTGCCAAGCCAAATCCGCTGTGGTTCCGGGTAGATGGCGAATACATCGTCATGAAGCTGATTGCCGGTTTGCAGTGAAGGACGCAGCACCTCAAACGCTGTGGCATTGGCTGCCAGATGGCTGATACCTCCACCCACAGTGGCGACCCACAAACCATCCTGGGCATCCCGGTACAGGCGGTAGGCATAGTCATGGCCTATGGCGCCGGGACCATCACCGGCGAGATAGCGCTGGAAGCGACCATCGGGCAGGAGGCGATTAAGCCCTATTTGGGTCGCTACCCACAGCGTGCCGTCGGCCATTTCGAGTATGTCGTAGATGCTGTCATAGCTGATGCTGTTGGCATCGTTTTCTGTATGACGGTATTGGGTAAAAGTGAAGCTGTCCGGATCCAGCCGGTTGAGTCCAGCGGTATTGGTGGCAATCCACAGTGCGCCATCCCGGCTCTGATACAACCTGCGAATATCGGAATCGCTGATGGCCCCAGGACGGCTGCCATCGGGCAAAAATCGCTCGACCCGCTGACCGTCAAAGCGGTACAGACCTTCGCGGGAGCCGACCCACAGCACGCCGGTTTCATCGAACAACAGGTCGGTGACGACTGAAGGATCCAGCCCCCGCTCCCGGCCAAATGGGACAAACCCGGCATCTGCCGGGCAACTCAAAAGTTGCAGCATCAGGTAAACACCAACAAGCTTTCCCCAAAGGTTGTGCATATCAGAGCCCTGAATTGAATTTGTGATGTGGGCTGGTTTGTTGTGCTGCTTGGTTTCGTTTTGATGAATTAACTGACTGTGACTTCAGGTTATCCTGATGCCGGGCGACATGTAAAGGTGGGGCCGGGGCTGTGCGTCGCACCGGTGCGGGCGTTGATGGGGCAGGCGATGTGGCGTTTGCGTTGATGACGCTGATGGTGGCGCATCAGTCTGGTGCGCCTGGGAAGGCGCGAATAAGTCCCGTGCGTGCTCTGCAAGTGCCGACAGTCGCTGGATGCGCGGCGCAGTGTGACGTTAAGGGGCGCAGTTGTTAGCCCGCACGGCAACAAAGCAGCCGGGGCTGTCAGCCTCGCCCGAAAGGGATTTGGAGCAATCGCCATGTCTTTGGTATTCAGTGTTGAAAGGCAACCAGCCTTCCTTTATCTGAATACCTTGGACTGGCTTCTGCTCATCAGCCCGAGTGCCGCGGGGGCTTGCTCGCACCTTCCCTTGGTACATAACGATTGACCAGCGCGATCAGGATAAGCACAGGAAAGCCTATCAGGCTGCAGGCGATAAAGAAGTTTACATAGCCAAAGGCATCTACATATTCACCGGAAAATCCCGCGACAAACTTGGGAAACAGCAGCATGATGGATGACAAGAGCGCATACTGGGTGGCGCTGTGTCCGCTGGAGGTCAGGCTGGACAGATATGCGATGAACGCAGCCGTGGCGATACCGGCGCTGAAATTGTCCAGCGCAATGGCCACGGTCAGCAGCGGCACGTTATAGCCAACCCAGGCCTGCAGGGCGAACATCAGATTGGTGGACGCTACCAACAGGCCGCCCAGGAACAGGATCTTCATGGTGCCGTAACGGCTGACCAGCAGACCGCCGGCAGCGCCGCCCACCAGAGTCATGATAAGGCCATACACCTTGGACAGAAACGCAATCTCCTCTTTGGAAAAGCCCATGTCGACATAGAACACATTGGCCATAATTCCCATGACGATATCCGAGATGCGATAGCAGGAGATCAGCGCCAGGATCAGCAGTGCTGATTTGCCATAGCGTTTAAAAAAGTCCATAAAGGGCACCACGGCAGCGCTGTACACCCACGACATACTGGCCGCCAGCCAGAGAGGGTAGCGGGCTGCCAGCTGAGCCTTGACTCTTTGTTCCTGCACGTCGGCTTCCCGGGTATCAACCAGAGGCTCTCTGGCAAACAGCGTGGTGATCAAGCCCACCGACATCAGCCCCGCCATGGCCAGATAAGCCGTTTGCCAACCCACAAGTGAATAGCTTTCGCTGTCCCCCGAGGCCCAGGCGGCAATCGTCAGGGCGCCGGCGGTGGCCAGGATCATGGCTGAGCGATAGCCAATCTGATAAGCCGCAGCCAGTGCGGCCTGCATATTTTCCGGGGCCGAATCGATACGAAAAGCATCCACCACGATATCCTGGGTGGCCGAGGCGAACGCTACCAACAAGGCAAACAGTGCCATGGCGGTAATATCCTGCTGGGGATCGCTGCTGGCCATCCCCAGTATCGCCAGAATCAAAGTCGATTGCGCCAGAAACATCCAGCCGCGGCGGCGTCCCAGCCAGCGTGTCAGCAGCGGCAAAGGCATACGATCAACCAGTGGCGACCACAGCCATTTGACCGCATAGGTCAGGGCTATCCAGCTGAAATAGCCAATGGCAGCCCGATCAATGCCAGCCTCTCTGAGCCAGAATGACAGGGTAGAAAACACCAGCATGAGTGGCAGGCCTGAGGAAAAGCCAAGCAGCAACAGCACCAGTACCCGACGATGACAGTAGACGGACAGGGATTGCCTGACTTTGAGGGCAAAGGACATAGTAAATCCAATCGGTAACAAATTGCCGATAGCTTACCCCAATCAGGATGAAGATGTGATGTTTAAGCCATTGAGGAGGGAATATAAAATGGCCCGTCTTAACGACCGGGCCATTGATGTCAGAGGTTGCTTCACCCCGCTTCCGTGGGGGCTTCACAGGACTAAGGTCGGCATCCGATGCAATTGGGAGGACAACGGCCACCAAGACTCAGGTAATCACAATATCCGTCAATCTGTCCCCGTAAGTACTGATTGCCGCGGATTACCCAGTCTGGCCATTTGTCGAAACTATGCAGCAGGTGCCAGAACACTCTTTCCATATCTGACTGCGCTTCACCCTGGTAATCGTGATACTGCCACTCTTCCAGAGTGTCCCATAGGTAATGTTGGATTTCCTCAAAGTGGATCTGATCCTTCAGAAACGCTTTGCCGTAGAAAGCCAACTGGGGCGCTTTTTTATCGATGAACTCGTCACGGGTCATCGTTTCGCCTCCTTTTTATCTGCAGCTAAGCTGCAAATTCAGTATAGATGGAAGCGAATCACTCTCAATTGAGGACCATGACAATTTGCCAAATATCGGTACTAAGTATGAGGTTGCGATGAAACAACACTGAAGCTTCATACTTAGGTTGACCAGAAGCACTACTCCCTGGGCAACAAGCTGGCTTTTTTCAGGATAACCTGGTTGACCGGTACATCCGGCCAGCCGAGGGTGGCATTGTGGCCTGTGGGTACCAGCGACATGGCTTCCACCACTTCTTTACCTTCACTGACTTCCCCGAAAACGGCATAACCCCAGCGGCGTTTGGATGGGTCCAGACGGGTGTTGTCGCCCACATTGAAATAGAATTGACGGGTGGCTGAGTGCGGGTTGTTATCCCGGGCCATGGCGATGGTGAACAGTCCGTTGGACAGACCATTACCCGATTCATTAACGATAGGTGCCGCTGCTGGCAGCTCCTCAAGTTTGGGATTCAGGCCGCCACCCTGCACCACAAACTCAGGGATAATGCGATGGAAGATGGTGTTGTCGTAGTCGCCTTTCACGACATAAGTCAGAAAGTTATCGACAGTGATTGGGGCGCGGGTGCGGTCCAGCTCGACAATAATATCGCCCATGCTGGTTTCCAGCTTGACTCTGGGGTACAGGGTGTCGGGTTGAATATCCACTGCCAGCGCCAGTTGGCTGACTAACATCAATGTCAGTGCACCGAGCCACTTGCTCATTGTTGACCTCCCTGAGTCAAAAATTCGTTGAGTTCCTTGTCCTGAATGACGGCGGTGGCGATTTGCGTCATCAGCTTGTTAAGTTCCAGCTCCAGGGTGGCAAAGTCAGCGCTCATGGCTCCCTGGCGCATGCCCTTGGTGCGAAACTCCTTGGCCAGCGTGTGACTGCCATTGGTGGCCAGCACCTTGATATCAATCCGGGTATTGGCTTCATAGCCGAAGGTGGATTCGGTCACCAGTGTCAGCAATTGGTCGAGGTCCACATGCAGGCTGCGGGCGCTGGCGGGGTCTATGCTGTAGCCAGCATCGGCAAAACCTTTGCGCAGCAAAGCTTCAAGCTGTGCTCGGGGAGAATCCGACGGGCTGACCAGTTTGGCGGCACCATCACCTTCATCGAACTTCACCACATAGTTGGCAGTGCGCAGATCCCGGGTCGATACACTCAAAGGCAATGCCTGTGCAGTTTGTTGGCTGATCCCCTGCAACTGTGGGTCCAGCACTATGTAGTTGGGAGTTTGGCTGGCGCAGCCACCCAGCAGGAGCAGGCCTGTCAGGGCTGTGACGAGTGATTTCATGGCGTTTTCACCGTTGAGATTGATAGCAAAGTCATGAGGATATCAGAAAACGGCAGGTGGAAAAGCGTCGGCAGAGGATAAACTGTGCCGCTGCCATGCGCCCCGGAGAATTGTTGGCAAAGGCAGAGGTGAAAAGAGTGCTGAAGGGGGGAGGTAAAGAGCGACGTGATCAGCTGGGGAAATCGACTTGCAACCTAATTTTAACAAAAGCTCCTGTCGGGGGTTTTTTGTTGGCTGAGTTCCGGTTAGAGTAAAAATTCAACTTTTTTACTCTGTATCACCATGAGCCTTTATCCAGAGAGTTCCCCCGGCGTGTCCGGCAAGACTCCTCCACTGACACAAGCGGCGCCCGATTGTCTGATGGACGAGCGTGGCCGTCCCGCACTGGGTTATTTTGATGGTCCGGTCAGTGAGCTGGCGCTTGAGCGGTTTAATTATTTAAGCTGCATGGATAAACCGGCGTCGCGCTGGGCGCGGCATTTTCATTACAAGCAATTTCAGTTTGTGTCTGTGGTGACTGCGGATTATCTGCTGGGCGCCGCGCTGGCGGATATTCGCTATCTGGGCTCGGGATTTGCGTACCTGTACGACATCCGTGCCAATCAGCTGACTGAAGTCAGTTGGCTGCGCCCCAAGGGCATGGGCTATCACACCACGCCTTCTCCGCTGTCTGGCACAGGTCACATCGGCAGCGGGCAAACGGAGCTGGCCTTCACCCTTGAGCAGGGGCAGTGGCAATTGCAGCTGCAAACCTCCAGGGTACAGGCAAACCTCAAGCTGCAAACCTCCCCCCTCAGTTTGCCGCTGGCGCTGTGCAACCCTACCGGTTACAGCGGTTGGACCTATACCCAGAAACACAATGCTCTGGAGCTGTCGGGTGAGCTGCAGGTGGATGGCCATCCGGTGTCTTTAGCCGGTGCCCGTGGCGGGTATGATTTTTCTGCCGGCTACATGCGCCGGGACACCAGCTGGCGCTGGGCATCGCTCAATGGCGAAACTCACCGCGGCCAGGCCATTGGCTTCAATCTGGCCGCTGGCGTGAATGAAACCGGCCTGAATGAGAACGCCTGTTGGATTGATGGCCGCCGTTATCTGCTGGGGCCGGTGCAGTTTGAGTTTGATCGGCTTGAACCCCGCTGCAGCTGGCGGATAGTGTCTGTGGACGGGCGGGTGTCACTCAATTTCAGCCCGCTCAATCATCGTCATGAAAAGCTGGATTTGTGGCTGTTGCGCAGTAATTTCCGGCAATTTATCGGCTATTTCGAGGGGTTTGTTATCGATGATGCCGGCACCAAACATCAGTTGCAGCGCCAATTGGGGCTGACTGAAGATCATTACGCCCGTTGGTAGGAGACGCTTTTAACATGGATATGCTGTTACAACATCCCGACTGGCTGTTGCTGGCGCTGGCGCCGGTGTTTTTACTCGCTATGGTGCTGGAGTGGCACCTTGGGATCCGCGCTGGCAAGTTGCCGCAATCCGCGGATTACCAGTGGCGTGAGGTGGCCTGCAATATCGCGCTGGGCGCTATGCATCAGCTCAGCGATCTGCTGTTTGGCCTGTTGATCCTGCAGTTGTACTTTATGGTATTTGACTGGCGGCTGTTCGATATCCAGATGAATTTTGGCTATTTTCTGCTGCTGATGCTGGCGCAGGATTTCTGTTACTACTGGTTCCACCGCGCCAGTCATCGGGTCCGCTGGCTGTGGGCGGCGCACTCGGTGCATCACAGCTCAGAGAGCATGAACTTCAGCACTGCGTTTCGTCAGAGCCTGATGTACCCGGTGGCCGGTATGTGGATCTTCTGGGTGCCTTTGGTGATAGTCGGTTTCCCACCCAACTGGGTGGTGTTCTCGGTGCTGCTGAATCTGGCGCTGCAGTTTGTCATTCACACCCAGTGGATTAAGGATTTCGGCCCGTTTGATCTGATCTTCAATTCGCCTTCCCATCACCGGGTGCACCATGGCCGCAATCCGCAATACATAGACAGGAACTATGCCGGCGTGCTGATCATCTGGGACAGATTGTTCGGCACCTTTGTGCCTGAAGTGGAGGCGGTGGACTATGGCATCACCAAGCCGGTCAACAGCCATAATCCGCTGGTGGTGACCTTCAGCGAATGGCGCGACATGTGGCGTGACGTTATGGCACCCGGAGTGAGCTGGCGTGCCCGGCTGGCGGCTGTGCTGGCTCCGCCCCCAAGTCACGGTGCTGATGGGCAATCCGGCAAACGCCGGTAATGGCTTCATACCGCAGGCTTTGCGCCTGCCGGTTTCAGATCCGCTGCTCCCTGGCCGTTTTGATGGGTTGAACCGGGCACGCCTGCCCGGCTCAACCTCTTTCATGTTGTTGCCAAGGAGTATTCAATGCGCAAGGCCCTGCTTTCTGCTGTTCTGTTGCTGTCCCCCGCCGTGCTGGCCGGGGAGGAGACGGTTTATCTTCATTATGACGACCAATTGGATGGTGCCATGGACTACCAGCATCATGTCAGACTGAATGTAAGCCTGTCGGGAAACACTATCATCGGCAAGACGGAAACCGGCGCCGTCATTTCCGGTCAGGTCGAAAATAAAAACAGCTATTACATTGGCTCGGGTGAGCAGGAAAGATTCAGTTTTGAGATCCACAATGGCGATACCCGCAACTGGTATTTTGGCCGGGTAGCGGGCAACTACTGGGAAGGTGTCTGGTACGGGCCCGATGGTGAGAAAGGGGATTTCAGCCTGCACACCAATGTTCTGAATGACGGCGTGCCTCAATATCAGGATGTACTGGCGTTTTATACCGACGAAGTCTTTGAACGTCAGGGCAGTGAGCTGAATCATCTCAACCCCGGATTTCTGATGGATCTTGGTGGACTGGATCTGCATTTCACCAATGATCATGTTAATGGTTTTGAGCTGGATTTGAGTCAGGGGCTGTACGCCAGAGCGACGGCCCAATGGCACCAGGACATGCCCATGTCTATCTATCTGGATTTTAAGCAGCCTATGCGAATGAAAACATTCAGGTTGGGCTCTGCCAATCTGGATAATGGCGTACAGCTTAAAGCGTTCAGTTTTTCCATCTGGGACCGGGAAGCCGGAGCCTGGCAGGTGGTGGGCAATTTCGAATTTCCTGACATGCCCGGACCGGCCTATCAGCGCCAGGAGTTTGTTCTGCCCCGCACTGTCTATTCAGACAGAATACGTATTGCCGCTCAATCCTCTGCCGATACCGGCGCCTATGGTTATGGTCAGGTGCTGATGTGGGGATTGTCGTTCCAGCGATAAATCTCATCCCGCCGCAGGACTTTGAGTCTGCCCGGCATTCTGTCGGTGCCGGGCAGCTCGGAACATCAGGGGCGTATTCTGCTGCGGCTTTGATGCGCGCCAATCAGCGACTCTATTTGCCGATGTGCCTCGTCTGTGCGGTTGGCCTCATCAAGCAGGGACTTGCCGAACGCTCTGGGCAGCTTGAAATTGTCACCGCAGGCTTCGCAAAGCAGCACATAATCCGCGGTAAAGCGCCATACAGGGATGAAAAACAGCGAGGCTTTCTCTTGCTCCTGCCACAGTTGCCACTGGGTTGGCTGCCGGCACCTGGCGCATTCGCAGGTCAGCAGTGGCATCAGTAAATGCGCCTGTTTATCCATTCCAATAAGAAACAGCAATTGGCCTCTCCTTTTAAAACGGGTCAGCTGCCGGGTTTGCGTTGAACAGCATCAGCGCACTTTGGGTCATGGCCTTGACGCCCACCGGAATGGCTGCCCGATAGTCAGGCGCAAAATGGCTGGAGTGCAGCGATGGCAGCGCAGTTCCATTGATCCGGGCTGCGTTGAACTGTTCAGGCTCTACCGTGCCCAGCCAGAAGATGGTGATTGGCAGTTTATCCCCGGTGCGGCCATAAAGACCAAAATCCTCACCGGCCATCACAGGTTCGGTATCTTCCACCTGCTCTGCGCCCAATGCCAGCTGCAGCGCCTCGCGTACCTGTGCGGTTTGCGCCGGGTCATTGTAAGTGGATGGAATGGATTCCTGCTCATGAACAGTCACAGTCGGGTACAGCTCAGGAGGCAGTCCGGCGCTCATGGCAATACCGGCACTCAGGCGTTTTATCGCCGCCAGCTGGGCCTCCCTGACCTGTGGGCTGTAGCTTCTGAGGGTCAGCTGCAGGGTAACTTCGTTGCCGATAACATTGTGTTTGGTGCCGCCATGAATGGAGCCGACTGTGACTACAGAGGGCTCCAGCGGCGAGATTTCCCGGCTGGTGATGGTTTGCAGCGCCAGTACAATGCGGGAGGCCAGCACTATCGGATCCACTGTTGTGTGAGGGTAAGCGCCGTGGCCGCCTTTGCCGAATACCTGAATATCCACCGAATCAACACTCGCCAGCGTGTAGCCGGGACGAATTGCGACTTTGCCCGCCGGCAGGCTGGCTGATACATGCAGTGCCAGAATATGATCTGGACGGGCAAATCGCTCAAACAGGCCTTCATTCAACATGGCTTTGGCACCGCCACCCACTTCCTCGGCGCCCTGAGCGACCATCATCAGCGTACCCTGCCATTGGTCTTTGTTGGCTGCCAGTTGTCTGGCGGTGCCGATGAAGCTGGTCATGTGCAGATCATGACCACAGGCATGCATGACTCCCGATTCGGCACCTGAAGGCAGGGTGACTCGCACCTTGGACGCGTACTCTTTGCCGGTTTCTTCGGTAATTGGCAGGGCATCGGTATCGGTGCGGATCATCACAGTGGGGCCGTCGCCATTGAACATCAATCCCACCACGCCATGACCCCCAAGGTCGGTGGTGACTTCAAATCCCAGCTCTGCCAGCTGTGTGGCCAGTTTCTGTGCAGTCGCCTGCTCCTGAAAAGAAAGCTCTGGATGCCGGTGTAAATCCTGATAAAGGGCTTCCAGTTGAGGTTGATCTGTTACCCAGTCCGGGCTATTGGCCCATGTCACTGAGGTCAGGGCCAGCCATAAGGTGGGCAGCAGGTATCCGGTCTTCATCTTCACTCCCTGTTTTTATTTGTATTTTTATTGTTGCGCAGTACATATCACCTTATTTGCCTCGCCTTGGCAATGATTCCTGATGGCGGGTCATCAGTCTTAAGACTGAATATTTTTCTTGGAACTTGTAAAAAAATGGTTAACTTTGACGCTGGCGGACCGCAGATTTGTCCGTGTTTGGCAGGGCAACTGAAACCTGTGGCCGCTCTGCCTGATTGAGGAGCGAATATGTTAAAAATATTGAGTGCAGAATTTATTGGTACCTTCTGGTTGGTACTGGGAGGCTGCGGCAGCGCAGTACTGGCCGCTGGTTTTCCTGAATATGGTATTGGTTTTCTGGGTGTCGCCCTGGCATTTGGGTTAACCGTGGTAACCATGGCTTATGCCATAGGTCATATCAGCGGTTGTCACCTGAATCCTGCTATTACCTTTGGTTTATGGGTGGGCGGCCGGTTTGAGGCGTCACGGGTGGTGCCCTATATGATTGCCCAGGTGCTGGGCGGTATTCTGGCGGCGGTGGTGCTGTACCTTATCGCCAGTGGCCAGGCGGGTTACTCAATGGCTGATGGGCTGGCAGCCAATGGCTATGATTTGCATTCGCCCGGCGGCTATGACCTGACGTCGGCATTGCTGACTGAAATCATCATGAGTTTTATGTTTCTTATCGTGGTGTTGGGGGCAACTCACAGGGCGGCAACGCCTGCCATGGCTGGGCTGGCGATAGGCCTGTGTCTGACGCTGGTGCATCTTATCAGTGTGCCGGTGACCAACACGTCGGTGAATCCTGCCCGCAGTACCGGCCCGGCACTGGTACAGGGCGGCTGGGCGCTGGAGCAGCTCTGGTTATTCTGGGTGGCCCCTATGATAGGTGCGCTGCTGGCAGGGCTGGTATACCGCTGGCTGGCACCGGATAATCCTGACGATGAAGAGGTTGAATGAGCCAGCTGATTGCACCTAAGCCCGGCGGCGGGCTCAGGTCTTTTTGCCATGATTAGCGGCAGAAAGGCCCGGGCTTGACCTGCAGGTGCGCCTTTGGGAGCATGCGGCAGAGGCTGTCAAAGGAGCGATCATGAACACCCTGTTGAGATTTCTGGTTGCCATTGCCGGCGCTCTGGTGATTTGCGTGCTGGTACTGTTTGTCATCGCCTGGTTGATTGATACTGCCATGGTTAAACCTGCGTGACCTGATGACATATCAGATTGCACCCCGGATAGGAGCGAGGTATAAACGTTGTGCCTATTTCACAAGGAGTTGCAGTTTATGCCAGTGAATAATCCCTCCCAATTGAAGCTTTCCCTGTCTGCGTTGATGTTTGGACTGACGTTATCAGCTCAGGCCAGCGCTGCTGAGTTCTTTATCACTCCGGTCGGTGGTTACAGTTTTGGTTCCAGCGAACTGAAATTTACCCAAAGCAGTGATGAGCAGAAGGATTACTTTTCCATCTCGGAAGATGGCAACTATGGGGTGATGCTGGGGATGACCACCCGCGATCCGGGTGATGTGTATCTGCTGTATTCCCATCAGAGCGCCACCCTGGGCAGCGGTGGTGTGTTTGCCGGTGAAACCATTGCCTCGCTGGCGGTGGATTATCTGCATCTGGGCGGCACTCTGTATTTCCCCAACGGTAACTGGGAACCCTATGTCACCGCGACCGCTGGTTTGACTCAGCTTCGGCCGGATGGCGGGCTGGATACTGAAACCCGCTTCTCCATGGGGTTGGGGCTGGGAGCCCAGTACCGGCTGACGGACAATCTGGCGCTGATGGCCGAAGTGCGTGGCTTTGCCACTTTTATGAATACGGACAATGAGATCTTCTGTGGCGATCAGGGCTGTGTCTGGAAGCTGCAGGCCAGCACCCTGGTACAGGGGCAGGCCAATCTGGGGATCCAATTCAGGTTTTAACTAAACATGCGATTTAACAAAATGGTGGTGTTGGACGGATACACCCTTAATCCGGGTGATCTGGACTGGTCCTGCGTGTCCTCGCTGGCACAGCGTTTCAGTGTGTATGACCGGACTTTGGCTGCAGACATCCTGGCCCGCGCTGCCGGTGCCGACGTGCTGCTGACCAACAAGACGCCCTTGGATGCCAGCACACTGGCCCGTTTGCCGTCACTGAAATATATCGGCGTGCTGGCGACTGGCACCAATGTGGTGGATCTGGAGGCTGCTGCCAGCGCCGGGATTTGTGTCACCAATGTGCCGGGTTACGGCCCGGATGCCGTGGCACAGATGGTGTTTGCCCACATACTGCATCATACCCAGCGACTGGCGATACATGATGACGCGGTGCGCAGTGGTCATTGGCGCTCGCAGCCGGACTTTTGTTTTACCCTGGCGCCGCTGATGTCACTCAAGGGCAAGACCCTGGGACTGGTGGGGTTCGGGGACATCGGCCGACAGGTGGCGCGGATTGCTACTGCCTTTGATATGCGCCTGCTGGTGCATACCCGTAAGCGGCCGGATCTGCATGCGTTTCCCAGCGCGAGCTGGACTTCGCTGGAGGCGGTGTTGGGCGAGTCGGATATCCTGTCGCTGCACTGTCCGTTAACCCCGGAAACCGACAGGATGATCAACGCCCAATCCCTTGAACGGATGAAACCCGGCGCACTGCTGATCAATACCGCCCGTGGTGGACTGGTGGATGAAGCTGCGCTGGCCGCGGCGCTTGAGGCGGGCAGGCTGAGAGCCGGACTGGATGTGCTCAGCACTGAGCCACCGGCGCAGGACAACCCTTTGCTCAGCGCCCCCAATGTATCGCTCACGCCGCATAATGCCTGGGCGACCCGGGAGGCGAGGCAGAAACTGCTGCACATTGCCAGTGCCAATCTGCAGGCGTTTTTGCAGGGACAGATTATTAACCGGGTCAATTGACCTATTACCAAAAGGAATTTTGCCGATGACCATCTTGCTCAGCTGTTTGTTGATCGCCATGCTGTTGCCTTACCTGTCGAAATTGCCCGTGGGTTATGCCATGGCCAAAGACGGCGGTTATGACAATGCCCATCCCAGAGCGCAGCAGGCCCGGCTGACCGGCATGGGCGCCCGGGCGGTGGCGGGGCATCAGAATGCCTTCGAGTCGCTGCTGATTTTTGGTTTGGCAGTGGTGGCGCTGCTGGCGGTGGGTAAGGTTAACGCGACTGCAGAAGTGGCGGCGGTGATCCATGTCATCGCCCGTATCGCTTACCATATTTTCTATCTCTCCAATCACAACCGCCTGCGCTCGTTAAGCTGGTTCGCCGGCATCATCCCGAGCTTCGTGATTATTGCCCAGTGTTTTTAATACCCTAAAAAATACTCTCGCGTGTGTCCGCCGCGGACTTGCGCGGACACTCTTCCAGGCCAGCGGACAGTTTTTGGCTGTCCGCGGACACTTCTGATGAAACCATAATTTCTAAACTATTGATTTAAAGCACTAAAAATCCTGGCACGTTTCTTGGTTCTGTTTGGTTTATTAACCGTCAGCAGAGACCCGCTTATGATCCGTGATACCAGTGGCCAGGATAATGTTCTCACCCCCAGACGTCTGCCCAAAGCTGGCTGGCTTGTGGCCGCCTTTGTCCTGCTTGGACTGCTGAGCCTGTGGCTGGTCAATCGGGGGGAAGGTGCCAGCCACTCCGCCAAGCGCAGTGAGCTGGTGACCGCCAGAGTCACCCGCGGCACGCTGGTGCGCGATATCGTCGCCAACGGCAAAATCGTTGCTGCCAACGCCCCCATTCTGTATGCCCCCGAAGAGGGCATGGTCACCCTTATCGCCCGTCCGGGAGACACGGTCAGCAAAGGCCAGTTGCTGGCCAGCATAGACAGTCCATTACTTGCCAGCAGTCTGGCCCAGGAACAGGCCCGGCTGGATGCGCTCAGCGGCGAAGTGGAACGCGCCAGTCTGCAGGCCCGCCGACAGTTGCTGACGGCCCAGCAGGTGCTCAATACCGCCAAGGTTGAACTGGAAGCCGCCGAGCGCGAGAGCCGCCGCGGCGATCAGCTGATTGAGAACAACCTGATTTCCCGTATCGATTTTGAAAAAGGCAAAGATGAGCTGAAAAAAGCCCGGCTGCTGTTTGCCCATGCCCAGCAGGAAGCTGAGCTGATGCGTGATACCCAGGCCTTTGAGCTGAAAAACAAGCAGCTGGAGCACAAGCGTCAGGCCTTGCTGGTGGAGGATTTGCGCCGCCAGGTAGCGGCGCTGCAAATCATTGCGCCGGTGGACGGCATTATCGGCAACTGGCTGACCGAGCAAAAGGCCCGGCTGGGCAGAGGACAGGCGATATTGACCGTGGTGGATCTGAGCGCGTTTGAGGCTGAGCTGGCGGTGTCTGAATCCTATGCTGATGAGCTGGGGCTGGGCATGGCAGTGGAGCTGGAACTGGGCGGCGATAAACACCCTGGCGTGCTGTCGTCCATCTCTCCGGAAGTGCAGGCCGGACAGGTGCTGACCCGGGTGCGCTTTGCTGATGCCAGCGGCCTGAACCTGAGGCAAAACCAGCGGCTTTCTGCCCGCATCCTGCTGGAAAATCTGGAAGATGTGCTCATGGTGCGGCGCGGCAGTTTTGTCACCGACCCATCTGGTCAGGTGTATCGGGTGGAAGGCGACAGCGCCAGCCGGGTGGCGGTCAAACTGGGCGCCCGCAGTGTCAGCTATGTGCAGATCCTCGATGGGGCCAGCGAAGGCGATGAATGGGTTATCGCCGGCAGTGAAAATTTGAAACAGGCGCAGCGGGTCAGGCTCAACTGAGGGGGCTGCGGGAAGAGATGGGGAAGTGGCGATGACCGATTTTGCGCAATTAAAGCTGGCGCAGCAGGCTATCAGTCTGTTGCTGCTGATGCTTTGGCTTGGGTTGGTGCTGTGGTGTGTGCACCCGGCTTTCGGATTCTGGCTGCTTGGTTGAGTCAGGCCGCAGATAAAAAGGACAACACTATGTTAAGCATGAAGAATATCAACAAGCTTTACCGTACCGATTTGGTGGAAACCCATGCCCTGCGCGACTTCAATCTGCAGGTGAATGAAGGGGAGTTTGTCGCGGTGACCGGCCCATCCGGCTCGGGTAAAACCACCTTTCTGAACATTGCTGGCTTGCTGGAAAATGCCTCAGGTGGCGAGTACTGGCTGGATGGTGAGAATGTGGCGAACCTGAGTGACAGCGGCGCTGCCAAGGTCAGAAATCACAAGATAGGATTTATTTTTCAGGGGTTTAATCTTATCCCGGATTTGAATCTGGCAGAAAACGTCGAGCTGCCGCTGCGCTATCGCGGCTTTAACGGCGCCGAGCGTAAACGCCGGGTGGAGGAGGCGCTGTCGCAGGTGGGCCTGGCTGCCCGCCAGCGTCATCTGCCGTCCCAGCTTTCCGGTGGTCAGCAGCAGCGGGTGGCCATTGCCCGGGCGCTGGCCGGTAAACCCCGTTTTCTGCTGGCGGACGAACCGACCGGCAATCTCGACTCGCTGATGGCCCGTCAGGTGATGGAGCTGATGGAACAGATTAACCGTCAGGGCACCACCATCATCATGGTGACCCATGATGGTGAACTGGCCCGCCGCGCCGAACGTAATGTGCAGATTGTCGATGGTCAGGTGTGCGATTTTATTGGCGATCGTGCTGCGGTTAACGGTTAAGGGGGCGCTATGTTCAGTCACTATCTGGATCTGGCCTGGCGCTCGATTCGCAAGACCCCGATGATGTCGCTGCTGATGGTGCTGGCGATCTCCATCGGCATTGGCATCACCATTATGACCCTCAATGTGCATCAGGTGATGAGCAGCAATCCCGCCGGGGAGCGCAGTGACCAGCTGTATTCGGTCAACCTCTGGAGTCAGGGACCGGACACCTGGAATGAGTTTGTGGTCAATCTTACTTATCCCGATGCCATGAATCTGCGCCAATCAGAGGTGGCTGGCCGCAAGGCGGCGATGATCGCCACCGGACTGGCCCTGACCTCGTCCAACCCGGATATCGAGCCCAAACTGGAGGATGTGCGGGTTACCGACCGGGACTTCTTTGCCATGTTTGCCGTACCTTTTCTGTACGGCGGTCCCTGGGATGCCAGCATTGACCGTGAACCGGCGCGGGTGACAGTGATTGCCAAAGTCATCAACGACAAGCTGTTCGGCGGGCGCAACAGTGTCGGTGAGGTGATATTTCTCAATGACAAGGCATTTCGGGTAGTTGGGGTGATCGATGACTGGCAGGTGCTGCCCAAGTTTTACGATTTGCACAGTGGCGCCACCGATGAAACCGAAGTGGTGTTTGTGCCCTTCTCGCTGATGGCGCAGGAGCAATACGATCCCTGGGGCAATGTCAGTGGCTGGAAATATGAAGATGGCAGCCTGTTTACGTCGGAGAAAACCTGGGTGCAGTTCTGGGCTGAGCTTAATACGCCGGCTGAGCGGGAAAACTACCGTAACTTTCTAGATGGTTACGTGGACAGCCAGCAGCAGCTTGGCCGCTTTACCGACAAAAGTCGCACCAGCTGGGTTCGGCTCAACGATGTCGCCAGTCACCTGGAGGTCAATAAGGTCGTGCCTGAGGACAACCAAATCCTGATTGGTCTGAGTTTGCTGTTTCTGCTGGTGTGTCTGGTGAATATTCTCGGATTGATGCTGAGTAAATTCCTCAGGCGGGCGCCGGAAGTGGGGGTGCGACGCGCCATTGGCGCCAGCAAGGGACACATTTTTGCCCAGCATCTGGTGGAGGTGGGGCTGATTGGTGCCATCGGCGGTGTGCTTGGCCTGTTGTGGGCATGGGGAGCGCTGCACTATCTGGCCAGTCAGTTTTCCATGGAGGATGCCCTGACCCGGCTGGATGCCAGTATCTGGCTGATCGCCCCGGCCATCGCTATCGGCTCGGCCCTGCTGGCAGGTTTGTACCCGGCCTGGGTGATCTGCCGCACCCGTCCCAGTGTTTACCTGAAAAGCCAGTGAGGATGCCCATCATGACTGCGATAAAACCCATATTGAGCGCCATGCTGCGCAGCCGCAGCGCACCGATACTGTTGCTGTTTCAAATCATCCTGTCGGTGGCCATAGTGGCCAACGCCGCATTTATCATTCATCAGCGGCTGGGGCTGATGGACCGTCCTTCCGGGGCGGCTGAAACCGAGGTGTTGAGTTTCAAACTGTACAACTATGGCGAGGGCATGGATCTGGCGCAGCGCAGCCGCCGCGATCTGGAAATTCTGCGCGCCTTGCCCGGCGTGAAAGCGGTGGCTCCTGCCAATATGCTGCCACTGGGCATGAGTGGCTGGATGTCAGGCTTTGCCGATGGACCCGACCCTGAAACCGCCAAGAGTCTGCCCGGTATGGCCTTTTACATGGGCGATGAACATCTTGTCGATGCCTTGGGGCTGACACTGATTGAGGGGCGTAATTTTATTCCGGGTCGAATCGCCCAGGGACTGGAGGACACCAGCGAGCCCCGCGAGGCGATAGTCACCCGGGCCTTTGCCAGGGCTGCCTTTGGCGAAGACAGTGCGGTGGGCAAGCGGGTATACGAGGGCAGTACTTTATTTACCATAGTGGGGGTAGTGGACAGGCTCCAGGGCGCCTGGGTTAACAATGACGATATTGAAAACAGCGTCATCGCCAACATCAATATCAATGGTTCAGGCCCGTTCAACACCCTGGTGATACGGGCCGAGGCGGTGGACCACACGTTTTTGCAGGAAGCCATCCGCGCAGCGCTGCACAAAGATGATGCCCGGCGGGTGCTGTTTGCGTTTAAAAGCATCGCCGATTACCGGCAGCGCGCCTATTCCCAGCATGCCATGATGGCCTTTGTGCTGAGCGCCATGATAGTGCTGCTGCTGGCCATTACTGCGCTGGGGTTGTCCGGTATGGTGATGTTCAATATTGAAAGGCGCACCAGGCAAATCGGCACCCGCCGGGCGCTGGGAGCGACCCGTGGCAATATTCTCGGCTGGTTTCTGACAGAAAACTATCTGCTGCTGGGCGCCGGTGCCCTGATAGGTACGCTGCTGGCCTATGAGCTCAGTCAGCAATTGATGAACTACTTCAGCCTCAGCGGCCTGGCCTGGCAATACCCGGCGATGACAGTGGCGCTGCTGTTTCTGGTGACCACAGTGGCGGTGGTGATCCCCGCCAGAAAGGCAGCGGCCATTTCGCCCTCCATAGCCACCCGCAGTGTGTGAGCCTGAGTCCGGCATCGATGCGGCGGGCGGCTCTCGCCATTCGATGTCGCCTGGGGTAAGGTGAATAGTAAATAAGCAAATGCGAATCAAATGGATAAGATACTGATCGTCGATGACAACCCGGATGTTTGTCAGGCGCTGTCGCTGATGCTGGAACTTAATGGCTATCAAAGTCAGTACGAGTTCAGTCCACAGGCGGCGCTGCAGGCCATCGCCCGGCAGGAGTTTGCGCTGGTGATCCAGGACATGAATTTCACCCGCGATACCACCAGTGGCGAAGAGGGGCGGGAGCTGTTTCTGGCCATCCGTGCGCTGCGCCCGGCGCTGCCGATTATTCTGCTGACCGCCTGGACTGAGGTGGAGATGGCGGTCACCCTGATGAAAGCCGGTGCGGCGGATTATCTGGGCAAGCCCTGGGATGATGCCCGGTTGCTGACCAGCATAGGTAACCTGATCTCGCTGCATAAACTGGCCAGGGAAAATGGTGAGCTCAAACGCCATCAGGCCGAGCGTCAGGCGGTGCTGGCCAGCGCTGAACTCTGTGGTCTGGTGTTTGCCAGCGCCGCCATGGAGCGCTGTGTTGAGCTGGCGGTGCAGCTGGCCAAATCCGATGTTTCCGTGCTGATCACCGGCCCCAATGGTGCGGGGAAAGATCGTCTCGCCGATATACTGCATGCCAACTCCCCGCTCAAGCACAAACCTTTTATCAAGCTGAATGTCGGTGCGCTGCCAATTGAATTGATGGAAGCTGAGCTGTTTGGCGCCGAGGCCGGCGCCTTTACCGGTGCCTCCAAAGCCCGTATTGGCCGGTTTGAGGCGGCCGATGGTGGCACCCTGTTCCTCGATGAAATCGGTAATTTACCCCTTTCCGGCCAGGTGAAATTGCTGCGGGTACTGCAAACCGGTGAGTTTGAGCGCCTTGGCAGTCATCAGACCCGCAAATGCAGAGTGCGGGTGCTGAGTGCCACCAACGCCGATCTGCGCCAGGACATTGTCGATGGTCGCTTTCGCGAAGATCTCTTCTATCGTCTCAATGTGGTTGAGCTGGCACTGCCGGCACTGGCGCAGCGTAAGGATGATGTGCTGCCTTTGGTGGACCATTTCACCGGCGGCCGTGCTCTGGATGCCAGTGCCCGAACCGCGCTGCTCAGCCATGATTGGCCGGGCAATGTGCGGGAGCTGGAAAACGCCTGCAAGCGCGCGCGTATCCTCGCCCGCGAGGAGATCCTGAGCGCGGCGGATTTCGGTTTGGCCGCAAATCATGCGCTGGCTGACGCTGTTTCTGGAGTCGCTTGCGGCACTGCCGCCAAGGTGGCAGACACAGGCGCCGCCCAACCAGGTGCTGGTGCTGCGCCTGAAACGCCTTCGCTGGCGGAACCTCAACAGGCGGACATCGAAGCGGCGCTGGCACGGCATAACTGGGTGATCGCCCGGGTCGCCCGTTCCCTGGGGCTCAGTCGTCAGGCCTTGTATCGGCGCATGGAGAAGTTTGGTATCGACATGCGTCCGCCCGCCCAAGGGGACGCAGGCCGTGACTGAAAATCCTCTCGAGCCTGATGCCAAAGCCACGCTGGCGCTCAGAACCCGGCTGCTGCTTGTGCTGACCCTGTGCTGGGCGGCGGCGAGCGGGCTTTGTCTGTGGCTGGTGAGTTGGCTTGGCGATGCGGTACTGCTGCCAATATTGTTGCTGGCTGGCGGACTGGCGCTGCTGCTGAGTGCCTGGCTGACCCGGCGGCTGGAGCAGGCGCTGAAAGCCATGGAGCTGGGGCTGCTCAATCTTATCGACAATGATTTCAGCGTGTCCCTGCCGGTGGACAGCGATCCGCAACTGCGGCAGCTGGCACTGCTGTTCAATCAGGCCAGCGCTGCGCTCAGGCATGAACGTCAGCACCTGTACCAGCGTGAGTTGCTGCTGGATAAGGTGATCCAGAATTCGCCCAATCTGATGCTGCTGCTCGATGCCAGTGGCCATATCATTTACGCCAACGATGCCGCAAGGCTGGCGCTGCACTCAGGCAAACCTATTACCGGCATGACACTGGCGAGCCTGGCGGCGGACTCCTCCGCCAAAGTCGCCGCCATGCTGATTGACCGGCGAGATGGGCTGTTCAGCGTGGAAGCCGGGGATGACCGCGATGAGTTTGAAACCTGGCACCTCAGCCGTGGACGCTTTAGTCTCAATGGACTCGAGCATCAGCTGATTTTGCTGCGGCAGATGACCCGGGAGCTGAGCCGCCAGGAAGTGGCGGTGTGGAAAAAGGTGATCCGGGTGATCAGCCATGAACTCAACAATTCACTGGCGCCGATGCGCTCCATGGTGCACTCGGGGCGGACCCTGTCGGCCAATCTGGATGAGCCCAGGCTGCAGCTGATTTTCGATACCATAGACAAACGCACTGCTCATTTGAGCGACTTTATCGAGGGCTATGCCCGTTTTGCCCGGTTGCCCAATCCGGTAAAAAAGCCCCTGGCACTGGCAACGCTGTGCCAGGGGCTGGCGCTGCAAACGCCGTTTCGGTTGGTGGGCGAGTTGCCGGTTGAGCCCTTGCTGGCCGATGAAACCCAGCTGGAGCAGGTGCTGCTGAATTTGCTCAAAAACGCCCATGAAAGCGGCTCGCCGGCCGATGAGATAACGCTCGCTGCGCAATTTCGTCAGGTGCAGGCACAGACGCCAGCCGGCTTTGTGATTGAGGTGGCTGATCGGGGGCAGGGTATGTCTGCTGAGGTGCTGGCGCAGGCGCTGCTGCCATTTTATTCCACCAAACAGCAGGGCACAGGTCTTGGACTGGCACTGTGCCGGGAAATTATCGAGGCCCATAATGGGCAAATCCATCTGCGTAACCGCCATGCCGGTGGACTGAGTGTCAGGCTGTGGCTGCCGGCGCAGGAGTCGCAAATCTGAAGCCGGTCACACCCGCACTGTCATCGGCTTGAGGCCAGTATCGGCTTTCGCTAATGTGAACGCCAAGATAACCAGATGGAACACCCCATGTTAACCCTGATCCGCAATGTCGATTTGTATTCCCCTGAGCCACTGGGTCGCCAGGATGTATTGTTTGCTGCCGGTAAAGTGCTGGCCATAGGCCAGGCGCTGGCGGTGACCGCCCCTGATCTGCAGGAGATTGACGGCAGCGGCATGACGCTGATCCCCGGACTGGTGGACCCTCTGGCGCACATTACCGGCGGTGGCGGTGAGGGCGGCTTTCATACCCGCACCCCGGCGATGCAGTTAACCGAAGCCAGTATGTATGGCGTGACGACTCTGGTGGGCGCGCTGGGAACCGACTCGGTCAGCCGTACCCTGGAAGAGCTGCTTGCCAAAGCCCGTGGACTCAGCGAGGAAGGGCTGAATGTTTACTGCTATACCGGCTCCTACAGCTACCCGGTCAAGACCCTGACCGGCGATGTGGAGCGGGATTTGCTGCTGATCAATGAGGTGATAGGGGTGGGCGAGATTGCCATTGCTGATCACCGCGGCTCGCAGGTGACTGTGGCTGAGCTGGCGCGGGTAGCCGCCCAGTGCCGGGTGGGCGGCATGTTGTCCGGCAAGGCCGGTATCGTGTTCGTGCATGTGGGCGATGGTAAGTCGCGGCTGCAGCTGCTGCACGATGTGGCAGAGCAGACCGATATTCCGCTGACTCAGTTTTATCCGACTCACATCAACCGCAGTGCTCAGGTGCTTGAAGCCGGTATCGCCTTTGCCAAAGCCGGCGGCATGATTGATTTCACCACTTCCACCAACGAATCCTGTCTGGCCAGCGGCGAGGTGCCTGTGGTGGATGCCATCCGCCAGGCCATCGAAGCCGGGGTATCGCCGGATCGCATCAGTTTAAGTTCAGATGGCAATGCCAGTCTGCCGGTGTTTAATGAGCGCGGCGAGCTTATATCTCTGGAAGTGGGGCGGGTGGGCAGTTTGTTTGAAACCCTGATTGCGTGTGTGGACGCCCGGATGCCACTGTCACTGGTGCTGCCCATGGTCACCAGCAATGCTGCCAGAACGCTGAAACTTAAGGGTAAAGGTATCGTCGCCGTGGGCGCTGATGCGGATCTGGTGCTGCTGGATGAGCAGCTGCGCATTCAGTCAGTATGGAGCCGTGGCAGACAACTGGTGGCTCAGCGGGAACCCCTGGTGACCGGCTATTTTGGATGATATTTACTGACTAGTGAGAAAGTATTAGTGCGCAATAGCCCGACCCCTACGGTCGGGCTATTTTGTTTCTGTGGTGATGCAAACCTTTGGCTAATGTAGTTAGATTGAAACTTCGAAAGTATCGGAATTCGCGCTGAACACAGGCGGTTCCAGGTGTTGTGGGAATCGAGGAATGTTGCTGGCAAGAACTCTGATACTGATGTTTGCATTGCTGTTTTCAACTGTCTCCCATGGCAGTGATGATATAGAGATAAGCGGGTTGGTGATCGACAGAACCCTGACTCGCTTCGGCAAGGATTTCGCGTTCTATTACTCGGGCTATTGGCGGGATCTTACCTTCACTCAGGGCGCCAACGTGCTGCTGACGGAGACTGTGTTTCCCCAGGCGGGCACCAAACTGACCGTGGAAATCAACGGCACCCTTATCTATGTCACCCACTTTGGTCGTCGCGGCGGCCCCATCAAGGAACGGGCAGAAGAAGCAGTGCTCAGGACTGTGGATTATCTGGCTCAACTTCAGGCTGAGGCTATTACCGGAGAATTGGCTGAGCGTTCGCGCTGAGCCTGTGTCTGACTGTTGCGCAAGGGATTGGAATACATCATGAAAAACAATATATTGCGCGCTGTAGCGGCCCCTTTTGGCTGGCGTCCCCTGCTATTGTCCGTCACTATGCTGACAGCCTCTGCCGGGGCGACTGAGCTGGTTTATACCCCAATCAACCCAACTTTCGGCGGTAATCCGCTGAACGGCACTTTTTTGCTGAATAAAGCCAATGCCCAGAACAAGCACAGCGAAGCTTCGATAGAAAAGGACTTTGTGCAGCGCTTTCGTGAGTCATTGGAACGCAACATTATCAATGAAATCACCCGTAATGTCGCCAATGGCAAGCTAACGCAAGGGGTGTATAACACTGGTACCCATGAAGTTGTCATTGTGCCTATTGCCGGGGGAGTGCAATTGACTATCACCAATCTGGAGACAGGTGAAGTTACAGTGATTGAAATTGCAACACCAGGTACAGGGGATTGAAATGAAACTGCTGATACCAATGACATTGCTGTTAGCCATATTTCAGTCCGGCTGCAGCCTGATCCCCAAACCCGATATCAATTTGACCGATGCTGAAGTCAACCCGGTCAGCGAGACCATGGTGGCATTGAAAGCCATGCCAGGTCCAAAGCACATGATCCCGGTGGCTGTGTACGCCTTTCGCGATCAAACCGGCCAGTACAAGCCACAGGCCAATGTCAGTTCATTTTCTACCGCCGTGACTCAAGGGGCCACCTCCATGCTGGTGCAAACCCTGCTGGACTCTGGCTGGTTCACGCCGGTTGAGCGGGAAGGGCTGCAGAATTTGCTGACCGAACGCAAAATTACCAATAACAACAAAGGCAAAGATGATCTGCCAGCGCTCACCGACGCCAGACTGCTGATAGAAGGCGGCATCATTGCCTATGAAACCAATATCAATACAGGCGGCAGCGGTCTGGGTTACTACGGCATTTCAGCGTCTGAGTTGTTCCGTGAAGATCAGGTCACCATCTATCTGCGAGCCGTGGATGTGTATACAGGTAAAGTGATGATGTCGGTATCCACCTCCAAGCGGGTGTATTCTCAGGAGATGCGCGCTGGCTTGTTTCGTTATATCAGTTTCAAAGAGCTGGCCGAGGCGGAGTTTGGCTACACCACCAATGAACCGGTGCAGTTTTGTGTACTGTCAGCCATCGAGCTGGCGGTATCTGAGTTGATAAAACAGGGTATCGACAAGGGCTTCTGGCGTCCAGGCGGTGATTTGGCTGACAATCGCAGCCAGTCTCAGGGCTGAGCTTTTTTACCCGGGCAACACTGCCGGGCTTAAAGCCCGGCCATCTGTAATGTCAGTGGCTGGCGATGGATTGCCAGAACTGGTCAAAGGCAGCCTGACGATATTGCTGCTGTTGCCAGCGTGCGGGATTATCGAGGAAGAAACGGGTTGTCGCCAGAAACTGGCCGTGGCAGTTCTCCAGCATCAGATCCAGTGGAAACCGGGCGAGCACGCCGGCCTGCTGCCCTTGCTGTAACAACGTGCCCAGAAAGCCAAGTACTTCTTCCATCGCCATTTTGCGGATCTCCTGGCTGAGCGCAGGCGACATACAGAATTGCTGAAAGAACAGCTGTTTTTCTGGATTTGCCATGGCCCATTCGAGGCCAACCTGCCAGATATGATGCGCCCTTTGCGCGAAGCTGTCAGTTTCCTTCAGGGCGCTGCGCATGGCATCGGCCAGCTCCTGCTTGACGCTCAGGAACAGCTGCGCCAGCAACTCCTCTTTGCTGGCAAAATGGTGGAACAGGGTGCCGGTCGCCACCCCGGCGGTTTTAGCCACCGAGGCGGTGGACGTGGCATGGTAACCCTGCCCGGTAAACAGCATCAGCGCGGCATCCAGAATGGCCTGCTTCTTGTCTTTACTCATACAGGTTTTCCTATCGGACAAAGAATTTCACCAGCAGACGCTGCAACCAGTTGCCATAAGGTGGGTGCACCAGTTTGCCGGTGTTGATGCGGCCCCGTGCCAGCACAGTGCGGGCATGGCTGAACTGCAGGAAGCCTTCCCTGCCGTGATAGTGCCCCATGCCGGAGGGGCCAATGCCGCCGAAAGGCGCATCATCTGCGGCCACATGGAATACGGTTTCGTTGATACACACGCCACCGGAGAGGGTATTGTCCAGCACCTGCTGCTGAGTGGCTTTGTCGAAGCTCATCAGATACAGCGCCAGCGGTCTTGGGCGGGCGTTAACAAAGTCGATGGCCTCATCCAGCGTTTGATAAGCCACTATGGGCAGCAGTGGTCCGAAAATCTCCTCCTGCATCAACGTCATCTGAGGGGTAACACCTGTCAGCAGCTGGGTCGCCAGTTTGCGGCTAGCGGTGTTCAGTGGCTCGTCCGATGCACTGTAAACGGTGGCACCCTTGGTCAGCGCATCATCCAGCAGTGACAGCAGGCGCTGATGCTGGCGCTCATTGATGATGTTGCCATAGTCAGGATTGCGGGCGACTTCGCCATACATGGCGCGGAATTTTTGCTGATAAGTGGCAACAAACTCGTCAACCTTGTGCTCCGGGCAGAGCACATAATCAGGGGCTACACAGATTTGTCCGGCGTTAAGGCACTTGCCGTAAATCAATCGCTCTACCGCATCTGCCAGAGGAATATCCGGCGCGATAATCACCGGCGATTTACCGCCAAGCTCCAGAGTCACCGGCGTCAGATTGTCAGCGGCGGCGCGCATTACATGGCGTCCGACCAGAGTCGATCCGGTAAACAGCAGATGATCGAAGGGCAGGGCCGAGAAAGCAGCTGCCACATCGGCTTCGCCTTCAATAACGGCAACCTGCTCTGGGGCAAAGGCCGCATCCAGCAGCTGGCGGATCACCGCATTGGTGGCCGGCGTGAACTCAGACAGTTTGAGCATGGCCCGGTTGCCTGCGGCCAGCGCTGTGGTCAGCGGGCCAAGTGACAGCATCACCGGGAAATTCCACGGCACTATGATGCCGACGACGCCCAGCGGCTGGTAGTGTACCTTAACGCTGGCGGGAGCCAGCATTAACCCGGCGTGACGACGACTGGGCTTCATCCAGCCTTTAAGATGTTTGATGCTGTAGTTGATGTTGTTGATCACCGGCATGATGTCCGACAGCATGCTGTCATCGACACTGCGGTGACCATAGTCCCGGCTCAGGGCATCCAGCAGTGCCTGTTGATGATCGAGCAGCGACTGTTTCAGTCGTTTAAGCCAGTCTATCCGGATTGCGGCATCGGCAAAAGGCTGTTGCTGGAAGGCGATACGCTGGCGTTTGAGTATCTTGTGCAGATCCGTGTCCGCCTGTTGGTGAATGGCCATGTTCATCCTTACTCTCCTGAACTTAAAAACCGACTGATTAGTCGGTCTGATGCTACGCCAGTCTGTTGCCAAGTTCAATATTTGTTCTTGTGTGATCTTTGTCACTCTTGTTTAACGGTGGCAATCTTACACTGAATTCAACATTGCCGGGCGGGCCAGAGGCTGGTCTATCCGGTGGAGAACAGGCCTGGGCTGATGGTTTAACGGAGGACTTATGAATATTACCCGTCATGGTATTTCAATCGGCATTGAGCGCATTGGTGATGATGACTTTTTTCTGACCTTAAAGGCCGTGGGGAAGCTGACCCACGATGACTATCAGAAAATGGTGCCCATGCTGGAAGCGGCGATAGCCGGTGTCGATGATCCGGACATTTATGCACTGTGTGATGTTACCGAGCTGGAAGGCTGGGAAGCCCGGGCGATGTGGGACGATCTCAAACTTGGTCTTAAACATGGCAAACACTTTGAAAAGATTGCCATTGTGGGAAATTCTACCAAGCAGGAGTGGCTCACCAGACTGGCTGACTGGTTTACTCCGGCGGATGTGAAGTTTTTCGTTACCCAGTTCGATGCCATTGTCTGGTTGAAAGATTAGTGTCATCTTGAGGTCAGCACCTCAGTGTTAGACTCGAGTATCGGCGATGCTGTCAGCCAGCTTCGCCGACAATGGATACCGAACCAGACCCCAAGCAGGAGTGACCATTATGCGTACCCGTAACATTTTGTGGCCAACGGACTTTTCAGAAACCGCATCGCATGCGCTGTCTTACGCAGTAGAAATGGCCAATCTCTACAAGGTGGGATTGCGGATTTTGCATGTGGTGGATCAGCTGTCCGGTGATGAAAATTTTCAGGTGTTGGTGATCACCCCCGAGGAGTTGATGCAAAGCATGGAAGCCAACGCAGTGGCCGAGATGAAGAAGTTGCTGGCGGGCCTGAATACGGATCTTAAAGTTGAAACCGTGGTGCGTCGCTGTGAAGAGAACAATATTGCCGAGCAAATCGTCAAGGAAGCGGATAAGGGCGATATCGGTATGATAGTGATGGCCAATCATGGTCGTACCGGTCTGGCTCACTTCTGGCACGACAATGTGTCTGAAAAGGTCGTTGCCCGGGCTCAGTGTCCGGTTTTGATTGTGAAATAAGTCATCTTCAGGCTGACTTGTTGGCTCAGCGGTTATAGGCCTGAGCCAGCAGGGCGGCAACCTCCGGTGAATCATAACTGAGGTTGCCGGTAAGTTTCAGATGGCGCATTTGCTTCCCCTTTCCTGTAAGCAGGCCAGCGGGGTCTTCAAACATTGCTCCCAGGTGAAAGCCCACCATGGCATGATTTGCCGTCGTGCCCAAATAACACATCAGGCCTTTGCTATTGCGGTAACAGGGGCGCTGCCATTTGAACTCTTCACGTATATCATCGCCCAGCGCCAGGATCTGCTCCCTGAGCTGCATGATGCTGGTTAACTGCCTGGCTGGAACCTTGTGCAACCAGGCATTGATGGCAAATCCAATCTGATTGGCATCCATCTGAGCGGGCATAGAGAGCTCCTTTTATAAGTGACGCTCATGCTTAAGTATTGTCAATATAAGGTCATTATGGAAGAATGCCGCGGAATGCTTGCCATGGCTATTGGGTCACTGGCAGGATACTTCGTATAACCCCGTTAATCCGGTACGGGGGTCTCTACCTGGAACCGTAAACTCCAGATTACGAAGAGTGAGGTGAAGACCAACCGTGTCCGCTTTGCTCTTTGTATGTCTCAATGCAAGTGGCGCAGCTTCATCTCATATCTTATCTTCCAACACATAATGATATTGAGAGAACGTATGACAGACTTTATTGCCGGTTTGCCCAAGGTAGAACTCCATCTGCACATCGAAGGCAGTCTTGAGCCTGAATTGATGTTTGAGCTGGCTCAGCGCAATCAGGTTGCTATTCCTTTCGACTCCACCGAAGCGGTGCGCGCCGCCTATGATTTCCATAACCTGCAGTCATTTCTGGATATTTATTATCAGGGTGCCAATGTGCTCATTCATGAGCAGGACTTTTTCGATTTGACCTGGGCGTATCTGCTGCGCTGCGCGCAGGACAACGTCATCCATACCGAGATTTTCTTTGATCCTCAGACTCATACCGACAGAGGGATTGAGTTTGCCACTGTGGTTAACGGTATCTGTCGCGCCCTCGAGCAGGGTCGGACTGAGCTGGGCATCTCCAGTCAGTTGATCATGTGTTTCCTGCGGCATCTGGATGAGGAAGCGGCCTTCCACACGCTGGAGATGGCGCTGCCGTTTAAAGACAAAATCGTCGCTGTAGGGCTGGATTCCTCTGAGCAGGGCAACCCGCCACAGAAGTTTGCGCGGGTGTTTGCCCGGGCGCTGGAGTATGGCTTTCTGACGGTTGCCCATGCCGGTGAAGAAGGGACGCCGCAGAATATCCGCGATGCCTTGTCACTGCTCAGCATCAGCCGGGTTGACCACGGCGTGGCCTGCGCCGGCGACGAAGCGCTGATGGATGAGCTGGCGCAAAACCGGATGCCGCTGACCGTATGTCCACTGTCCAACACCAAGCTTAAGGTGTTTGAGCGGATGGAAGATCACAACATCGCCATGCTGCTGCGCCGCGGCCTGTGTGTCACCATCAACTCAGATGATCCTGCCTATTTCGGAGGTTACATGACAGACAATTTCAGCGCCGTGGCCAATGCTCTGCCATTGTCTGAGGCTGAGCTGGCGCAATTCACCCTCAATGCCATTGAGGCATCCTTTGTGGATGCAACCAGCAAAGCTGAGATGACTGCGCGGGTGCAGGCGTATCTGGCCGCGCGCTGAGACGCTGTCAGTCAACCGTGATGCAATGGCTGCAGCGCCTGTGCTACAGCCATCTGAGCTCAGAATGCTGAGCCCGGTTGTTTGAGGAATTCGATTTCCTCGGCGGTGGACTTTCGTCCCAGGATCTTGTTTCTGTGGGGGTAGCGACCAAATCGATCCACTATCGCCTTGTGCCTGAGTTCAAAATCCAGGTTGTCCCTTACACTCTCACGGCTGAACAGCATGAGTGCCACCTCGTGGATAACCCTGGATTCCGAGTGCATAAAGGGCATATACAGAAATTGAATCTGCGATGCGCTCAGCTCCTCTTCGGCGTGATGCACCACCGCCTCCTGCGCCAGTATTAGCGCCATCGGGTCGGCCTCAAATGCCATGGGAGAGTCCCGGTAGATATTCCGGGAGAATTGATCCAGCACGATGATTTCGGCCAGCCGTCCTTTTGGGGTACTGCGCCAGTGGTACAGCTCGCCGCGTTTGGCCTGCTCCAGCAAGGTGCCAAAGCGTTCGGCTACGGTTTGATCAAAAACCGGATCTTTTACCCACCAGTATCCGGGGTCTATTTCCTCGAACCAAAACGCCAATATATGTTCCGGGCTCACAGACATAACTGAATCCTCAACAGACTTCAGGTCAAAATGGTGATCACTTCCGATGATTTTTCCTGAATAACCCTGCCCGGGAATACGCCGCAGGCATCGAGTTATACCGGTCTGAAATGGGCTTCGCTGCCGGAAAAACCTGTGTCACAGGTCGCCGTTATTGGCATCGGAATGTCGTGTCCTCCTTTGATTATCATCAATTCGTATGAAAAACCATCAGATTTGAGTTGTTTTGCGTGCCTATGTATCACTATGATTAACAGGCTCCCAATAAAAACATCAAGCTAATCAGGATGATTAATCGCTTTAAGGGCTGAGGTGGGGATACCGGGGATATCTGTGTATCTGAATGTCATCACCGTATGCCGCTGGTATCGGGCTGTCATCTCCTTTGGGAAGAAGGGATTGGCGATCACAGGGAGTACTCAATTCGTGGCGAACTGAGATTCCGCCGGCAATGACTGTGGCCGGACGGAACAGGCGGATTGAGGCCAACAAAGGTGCGATGCCGCAGAGCGTTGCACTAAATGGACAGACTTATCGGGACGAACAAAAGGCATTCTGGAATGGAAAATGTCAGCAAACAGCACAAGGCGTTTTTGCGCAAATTGTACCTGGCCTATTTAATTGGCAGTGAGCAGCATAATTTACTGTCGCTGCAACAGGTAACCGGCATGCCAAGGCGCACCCTGCAGGATGCCATTGCCGCATTTGGTGACATTGGCATCGTGGTGAGTTTTGTGCAAAGCGGTGTGCGCAACAATGCGGGTTACTATCATATCGATGACTGGGGGCCGATCAACAACGACTGGATTGCATCCAGACTCAGTTACATGAGCAGCCTGCTGGCAACCCCCTGATACTCAATGTTGAAGCAGGTACAGCGTGATAAACCCCGCCCAGCTTAATGCCAGCAGTATCCAGGGTAGGCGTGATGGGTTGGTACTGATATCCTGCGTGGGCTCATCTTCAACTGTGGCGTTTATCTGAGTCCTGGCCCTGAGCTGCTGTTTGCGGACTTTGTCCCGCTCACGGCTTTTGGCTTTCTGCTGTTTTTTATACTCGGCGATGCCTTTCTCAATCCCTTGGGCGATCAGTCGGGTCTGCTCTTTGGTTTGCCCCGGTTTTTGCGTCGCACGGGCAATCTTCATGGCGTCCTGACGGGTTTCTTCGGAAATATTGGCTTTCATTTTCAACGGCATTGATTTGAAGATGAGCGGGATAATATCACGCCCGTCCCTGATTGCTGGTTAATTCAGGGCACATTTAGGGTATGATGCGGGCAACTGAAATACGAAGGAGTTTTGCAGATGTCTGAGCAAACCAACGGCAAGAGCCTGTATCAACTGGCGGACCAATTTATCGCCCTGGCCAACGAACTGTCCCAGGAAGAGCAGGACGTGGGTAAGGTCGGTACCGCCTTGCGTTTTGCCGCTGCCCGTTTCAATGCCTTTGAGGCGGCTATCAAGTCCGCGGATTTGGCCAGTGAAAAAGACAATGCGCTGGAATGGTTCTCTGCTGAATACAAAGACATGCTGAGCGACAATCTGGATGACCATATTGCCAATCCACCTGTGTCAGCTGTGCCTGAGTCAGAAGCAGACGATTCAGTCAAAATATTCAAAGGTTAATTCTTTGGAATGCACAGCAAAAACGCCATCGATGATGGCGTTTTTTATGTTGGCAGCAGGGTGAATGAGCGGGATATCCTCAGCCCCAGAGCGTCGAGTAGACCACTCTGATAGCCAGCAATATCAGCACCACGCCTGACAGCCGGTCAATCCACAGGGCATTGGCCCTGAGCCGGGGCAACACTCTGGGATGCGATAGCATCAGGGCCACCAGGGTGTACCACAGGCCATCCATCAACAGTGGTGTCAGGACGATAAGGGTTTGACCAGCAAGACTGTCTGCGGCTTTGACAAACTGGCTGAACAGCGCCAGGAAAAACAACAGGATCTTCGGATTAAACAGGGATATTGCCAGTCCATCCCGGGCGGCAGTGAGCCAACCGGCTTGCTTGCCGCCAGCCAGTTTGTCCTGCACGCCGCCACGGGCGTTGAGTGCCTGCCAGCCAAGCCAGGCCAGATAAGCCGCGCCGGCCAGTGCAATGGTGTTGAACAATAGCGGTGCCTGCCTGAGCAGCACGGCCAGCCCCAGCAAGGTGATGAGCGCGTATATTCCTATGCCAAAGGCATGGGCCCAGGCACACACTATGCCTTTCAGCGGGCCGCCCCCCAGCGTATGACGGATCACCATCGCCAGGCTCGGGCCAGGAGACATGGCCCCCAGCAGACAGATGGACAGCAGGCTAAGCCAGGCGGTCAGTTCCAAAAGTTACTCCTCGGCGGATTGGTAAAAACGGCGTAAATCATCAGCCAGTTTAGCCAGTGACTGCGGCTCCACATACATCATATGGCCTGAAGGGTAGTACTGCATTTCCACCCGTTTGGCATCGATACCATTGTCTGCGATGGTGTTCTCAGTGGCGAAAAAGGGCGTTGCCAAATCGAAGTAGCCGTTGGCTACGAATATCCGAAAATCGCTGTTTTCCCTTTGTGCTTTACCAAGATAGGGTGCCACATTGACATATTTGGGCTGGCCGTTGTCCATCTCCCAGTTCCAGTTGCTGTAAACATCACCAGAGAGCACATTGAAGCGGCGGCTGGTGGTGACACCCAGTTCACCCCGCAGATAGTGATTAATGGCGGCGGTGTATGCGGCATCAATGCCATAACCTGATGGGTCGTTGTCGGCATATTCACCGCCGGCATCATAGTCCTTACCTGTGTAGCGGGAATCAAGACGGCCGACAGTCAGATCCTGAGCCCGCAGCAGCTGTTTGGAAAAACGCGGGCCGCTGACCCTGAGATTGACTCGATCCAGATAGGCCTCATCCAGACCGGTAAAGCGGGCCAGTTGTTTTCTGACCGCCTGATATTGCTTAGGGTCAAGACGGGAGCCTGCCAGCAGTGCCAGCGCATAGTCATTCAGGGCAAATTGCCTGGACGCCTCGACGAACGCTTCCAGTCCCATGGCGTTGTCGGCGGCGCTGACTTTGCCGTGGTAGAAAGCGGTTGCCGCCATGGTCGGCAGATAGCCGATATAGGGCTGGTGATTGCCTGGTTGATAACGGGCATGGCTGAAATCCAGAATGGAAGAGATCAGCATGACGCCATTGACGGCGATATCGGTCCAGCCGCCCTGCAGTTGGTTGACCAGCGCGGCGGCTCTGGCAGTGCCATAGCTTTCACCGGCCAGATATTTGGGGCTATTCCAGCGATCATGCTCGTTGAGCCAGACCCTGACAAATTCAGCCAGCACCCTGGCATCCTCTTTGACGCCCCAGAAATCCTTGCCCTGATATTCACCCATGGCGCGACTGTAACCTGTGCCGACCGGATCGATAAACACCAGATCGGATACATCCAGCATGGAGTGCGTGTTGTCGATAAGCCGGAATGGGGCGGCACCATCATCTTTGGCATCGCCGGGAACCTCGATCCGTTTGGGGCCGTACAGGCCCAGATGCAGCCATACCGAGGCGCTGCCCGGACCACCGTTGAATACGAAGGTTACTGGCCGGTACTCGCTGGGGCGGATGTCGGTTCTGAAATAGCTGACCGAATAGATGCCTGCCCAGGGCTGCTCTTTGTCGTCTGACAGCTGGGTTTCTCCCGCCACTGCCCGGTAGCGGACTGTATCACCGTTGATCTTTACCTGATGTTCAGTGATGACGCTGGCATCGGCGGTTGCGGCGTTGTCGGCTGGTTTAGCCGCCACGGCATTAAGGCTCAACAGCAGGCTGCCGAGCAATAGACATTGCAGGGGAAGTCTCATTGAATTTTCCGTATTGGGTGGTTATCCGTATTATTGTTGGTAACGCATTGGCTTGTTTTTCCGGTAAAAACCGGTAATTGTGCGCTGTGAGGCAGCATACCTAAGGCGGCCGATTGCGGCAAATATATAGGAAGTGAAACCCATGACAATAATGATCTGGGCCATGGTATTGGTCTTGTTGCTGCTGTTGGTGTGGCTTGGCTGGCAAAAATACCGGGGCAGGCTGATCCCCTGGAGTGTGTTTATGCTGCTTGGCCTGATGACGTTTGTCAGCGCCGGAATCGCCAATTTTGTCACCCGTGGCGAGGATTACCGCGCATGGGAGCAATTACACTGGCAGCCGCTGGCGACTGAGCAGATCCCGCTGCTGGTGGCTCAGGGCAAAACCGTGGTGGTGGATATCACGGCGGACTGGTGCGCTGTGTGTCAGCGCAACAAAGCCGAGGTGCTGCACCGTGAGGCGGTGGTCAGAGCGCTCAGCGATGACAATATCGTGCTGATGCGGGCAGAGATGTCGGCTCCTCATCCGCAGGCGGAGGCTTATCTGGCCCGTGAGCGTGCGTTTGGCGTGCCATTTAACCGGATTTATGGTCCGGCGATGCCGGCCGGCGTCACATTGCCGCGGGAGCTGACGTTGAGTGGCTTTCTGACTGCTCTGGAAAACGCCATGATTCAATAAGGTTTTTTATGTTGCCGAGGGCTTGCTGCCATAGTCAAATTGGCCGAGTGTGGTACATTGTAGGTAACATTTGTTTCTATGCGGTAACACATACGGAGATGGTGCATGAAAAATCTATTGATAGTGCTGGTGTTGATACTGGCCGGGGGCTCGCTGTATTACCTGTCACAGCAAAGCAGTGATCAGGGCTTTCAGGCCAATGGGGCGCTGGAGTATGTTCCCGCCGACACCGCGGTGTTTTCCGGACAACTGAGACCTTTCCCGCTGAGGGACTATCTGGTGTCCATGTCCGGCAACTATCAGCAGGCCATGTTCTTGTCTCCCGAATGGTTTGAAACGCCGCAGGAGCGCTTTTTTGTTTCCCTCTACGGGCAGTATATGACGCTCATGTCCAAGCCTGATGAGCTGCTTACCGGATTTGGTCTGGCAAACAGCGTGGAAGGGTATTTCTACACCCTGGGGCTGATCCCTGTCATCAAGATGCAGGTTAAAGATGCCAGTGCCTTTTATCAGCGTCTGGATCTGGCCGAGGAGGAGAGTGAATGGAGTCATTCGCTGCGGCAGATTGGCGATTTGAACGTCAGGGTTTATCGCTTTGACAATCTGGAGGGGGCCATGGAAATGCTGGTGGCTGATCGCGATGGCTGGATGACGCTGACCCTGGCTTTTGAGGGGCAGGATCCGCTGGTGGTGGAACAATCTCTGGGGCTTAAGCCGGTCGACATGAACATGACCCAGACCACGCTGCTGCAGGATATAGTGCGTCGCCATGGTTTACAGGCCGAAAGCATCAGTTTCATCAATCACCAGAGTCTGGTTGCCGCATTGACGCAGGGAACCGGTTTGATGGGACAGCAGCTGACCAGAATTTTTCAGATGGCGCAGGATGATTCGCTTGACGTTCTGCGCACCAAAGAGTGTCAGCAGGAGTTGACCGGAATTGCTGCCAACTGGCCCATGACAGTGTCCGGCTTTACCCATATGAGCATTAATGAGCGCCACAGCGACATCGAAGTGCGTACTGTGGTGGAGTCCAACAGCACCGCTATTCTGAATGCTTTGCAAAGTATCCGCGGACATATTAATCCGGACGCCAGTCGCTTTGGCCAAAGTATTTTCTCTTTGGGGCTGGGGTTGAACACAGATAACCTCGCCGCCGGATTGAATAAGGTCTGGCAGGAGTTGACTCAGCCTGAGTTCCAGTGTCCGCTGCTGTCCCAGTTGCAGTACGAATTGGCTCAGACCAACCCGGCCATGCTGGGGATGTTTACCGGTATGGCACAGGGGGCACAGGGCATCTCAATGGTTGTGTCAGGCTATGAAATGGATGATGCAGGTCAGCTGAAAAGTCTCGATGCCATGGTGAGTCTGGCGGTCAGTAATCCGGGCAATCTGTTTGCCATGAGCGCTGGCTTTTTGCCGCAACTGGCCGGTGTACAATTGCCCGAAGATGGCTCCGGCATTGATGTTACTGAGCTGCTGGGACTGCCGCCTCTCGGGCCGGTGATGCTGGCGGCGAAAGGCGAGCATCTGGTGCTCTATACGGGTAAGCGCTCGGCAGAGCTTGCCAATGAACTGGCGGTGCAAAAGAGTCTGGCTGCCAACGGTGTGGCAGTGATGACCGCCGATTACAAACAGTTGCTGACGCCGGTATTTAATATGGCTGAAGCCATGGGGGAAGCTGTACCGCCTGAGCTGCAGGGCATGCAGAATGCGGATATGAAAGTGAAGTTCAGTATGGATGTGAAACCAACCGGGCTGGAAATGGATGTCAGAATGGCTGGCAGTGTGCCCCAATAACGTCTGACGTTTTCATCCTTTTAAAGTAACTAAAAGCCGGGTTTATCCCGGCTTTTTGGTCAGTGTGCGTAGGCGGTCAGTCCACCATCCTGCGAACGTCTGAGCAACGCCGTCAGCTGCGCCCAATCCAGCGGCTGAGAGGACGACAGCAGAATATCGGGATGTATCGGCTGGCCAGTCAGCAAGTGTCCGGAAGCTGAGTAAACCAGGCTGGTACTGACGCTGAGAGTCAGCCCTGAATAAGGCAGATGCAGATGGGTTCTGGGGCTGAAATCCCCGCTCAGGGTACTGCCCGCCACCATCACACCGGGTAATGACCGCGCAACATAAGCCAGTTGGGCGCAATCGGCGCGGCACTGCGCCCCAAGCAGCAAAATAAGGGATGTCGGCGCCGCTGATGAGCTGTTTTTACCCACGGGAATAAACTCCCGCTGAAACAGGACACTCATTCCGTCAGCATGCCGAGCAGGGGATTGGCTTGCAAGAGGCCGGGGAGTGAATCCCTGCGCCTGTAACTGTGCCGCTTTTTGCTGTCCCCATGCCCGGTATCTGGCCTGAAGGGCGGGTACCATTGCCTTTTCCGGCAGACGTTTGAGCAGCGCGCTAATCAGGACATCCGCGTTGCCGCTGGCGCTGCGGATATCCACAATCAGTGCGGGTAACGACATGGCATGCTCAAGCATATCGCCATGCAGCCCGTCCAGATCGCCCACTTTCAGCAGCGCTGCCTGTGCAGATAAGTAACTCAGCCGATTAGCTTTGTTGTCAGCAGTATGTTGCTCACCGGGCGCAGTCAGTGGTAACCAGAACTGATAATGGCGGTCTGCCAGTTCATTGGTGAGGGTCAGCCGCGGTGGCTTTCGGGGATCTGCACCCAGTTGCAGTCTGAGACTGTCCAGTCGATTCAATTGACTGGCGCGCGCGTCGGTGTTACCGCGCAGCGAAACTGGCAGTGACTTATCCGCTTCCGTCAACCAGCGGCTGATGGGGATGCCATCAATGTAGGTTACAAAGGGATGGCCGGGGACAAGCAATGTCCCTGTCGGTGTTAACGCCAGCCATTGCCCGGATTCGGCCACAAAATTCACCGGGTGTGCAGTCAGCAGATGGGCGCTCGGGTCGGTTATTGTGGCCCCCGGATCATTCAGCTGTGCCATGATGCGGGACAACTTCTGGGCATAGCGCTGGCGGGAAAGTCGCTGCGGCTGCAGTATCAGTTGCAGCGATTGCTGCAGCTGGATTTGTTGGTGGGGGGATAGCTGATGATAGCTGGCTGACTCCTGCGCAAGCCAGGTTTGCAGTTGATATAACTCTCAGGCGGCGGCCTGTTTGCTGATGAGTACCGGCGGCTTATGCGGCAGTAAAAACAGGCTCAGTTTGGCACTGCACAGCAGTATAAACAGTATGAACAGGACAAAAATGCCTTTGTATCCGGGTTTCATGGCTCTCCCTTTCCGTTGATTCACCGGCAAAGCCGATGAGCAGGTGAAAGCCTGTATGCGCTGCAGCAAACCACACCAACCCCGGCGCGGAAACCGGGGCACTGGCATGTCGTGCGTTGGATGATGTGCTGCAGTTTATCCGTCAGCGGACAGGCTTTGAGGCAACAGTGGCAACGGCCTTGGAAAGGCTGCCGGAGTGTTGAACCAGTGACCGCCTTTCTTATAGTAAGTCGTTGAGAGCCAAGCCTATTCCAATCCTCTGGGTATGGGCGTTGTAGTCGATAAGGCTCTCGCCGTAGCCATTAAAGTATTGTGCATAGAAGCGCAGATTGCCCAATATCGGATAACTCCAGGTGAGCTCAATAGCGCCTTTGTTATCCCGTCTTAAGTTGTTGCGCAGCATCAGACTGTAACGTTGTTTGCCCACGCCATAGACGCCGGTCAGTTCAAAATTACCCAGATATTTGTTGATATCCGGGTTGTCATCGCCACGGGGATCGCCCGGATACTCCTTGGCATCTTCCGGCAATCGCCACCAGACCTTGGCGCCCAGCGCCAGATTGCCGGCATCGAAAATCATGGTGCCGTACAGGCGATTCCAGCTGCGTGACAACATGCCTGATTTGCCGTTGGACTGATGTACTGCGCCAAAACCCCAGAAGGAGTTGGTCATACCCAACACCTGCCAGTCGTTATTGAACAGCATGAACAGCTCAGGTTCGTGATTGGTTTCCCGAAATGGCGAGGAGATGTCCTTGTTGTACACCTGCCACCAGGATTGATTGGTATAGGCGAAAAACAGATGCCCATTGTCACCAAAGATGTTGTACCAGAGCGGCAGTTTGAAGCTTATCTGGAATTTGGCCTCGAACTTGTCGAGCGAGGCTTCTGAAGGCTCCGTCTCACTGGCAAAAGGCCGCATATTGGGATGGGGATTATAGGTTACCGGCAGTATGTAGTTGACCTTATGGGGAATAATCACAAATGGCAGGTCGGCCGTGGCCAGCTCATCCTTGACTCTTTCCTGTACCAGTGATGATTCAGCATTGACTGCAGCAGAGTCTGATTGAGTACCTGAATCTGTGGCTGTGGCATGGGACTGGAATGCCGCCAGCAGTGCCAATACGGCCAGAGGCGTGAATTTCAGTGTCATGGCTTTTCCTCATTCCTTTGCATTTGTGGATGTCTTCAACCCGCCCGATGATCTGCGCACCAGCCAGGTTGGCGCCCCTTTGTGGGATCTGCTTGAAACCCCGGGATTAACCTGTTGAACCGCACTTTATCACATTCAGGTAAACAGACTGTTGCTGCCATTTAATAACTTTTGGTTATAGAAACTAATTTTTATCTATTTTTTAGGGAATAAAAGCCGGGCTATAGTCCTCTGCATTACAGGCATTCAGATGGGCGATCGGCATGGAAATAGTGGCAATACCCGGGCAGGGCCCAAAGGGAAAGGTATTTTTGGTGGGCGCAGGGCCGGGCGATCCCGAGCTGTTGACCATGAAGGCCTGGCGCTGCCTGCAAACTGCCGATGTGGTGCTGTTTGATGCGCTGGTGAGTGAGGACATTCTGGCCCTGCTGCCGCCTCATGCCGAGCGAATCGCCGTGGGCAAACGGGCCGGTGCCCACAGTGCCGCCCAGGGCGACATCAACCAATTACTGGTAACCAAGGCGTTTACCCGGTCGCGGGTAGTGCGGCTCAAAGGCGGTGACCCGTTTATTTTCGGTCGTGGCGGCGAAGAGCTGCAAAGCCTGATTGAAGCCGGTGTGCCTTTTGAGGTTATCCCCGGCATCACCGCCGCCAGTGGCGCCGCGGCTTATGCCGGTATTCCACTGACCCACAGGGATTGCGCCCAGAGCGTCAGCTTTATTACCGGTCATTGCAAACTCAAATCCGAGCCGCTGGCGTGGCGTCAGTATGCCGATGCCAACCAGACTCTGGTGATCTACATGGGCATTCTCAATGCATCGCTGATCCGTGATGGCCTGATAGGCGCCGGACGCAGTGCAGACACCCCAGTAGCGCTGGTCAGTAACGCCAGTTGTGCCAATCAGCAGGTGTTTACCGGCACGCTGGCGCAGCTGCAGCAGATGACCCAAAACCCGGCGCTGTCGATGCCGGCTCTGATCATAGTCGGTGAGGTGGTGCGCTACAGCAGCCAGATGAACTGGTTTGCCGCAACTCAGCAACAGCTTATCGCTGCGCAGCAAGATCACGCCGCGCACCAGCAACAAGCCGGACAGTCATCAGCGGATAAGCGCCAGTATAAGTAGCCACAGCAGCAATACCTTTAGTCAATCGGGACGAGTCCCACAGTAAATCTGGACACGCCTGTGTCCCAAACCGGAAATCAGGGGCAGATGCCCGTCAGCGTGAAATGGAGTCAAGCAATGACATCGCAATTATCCCCGTCTGCCACGCCTTTGGCGCAGACCTTAAGCCATCTGGCTCAGCTGGAGGCGGAAAGTATCCGCATCATCCGTGAGGTGGCAGCAGAGTTCGACAATCCTGTGATGCTTTACTCCATCGGCAAGGATTCATCTGTGATGCTGCATCTGGCGCGCAAGGCTTTCTATCCCGGCAAAATTCCGTTTCCGCTTTTGCATGTGGATACCACCTGGAAGTTTCGCGAGATGATTGCTTTTCGCGATGCCCAGGCGCAGAAATTCGGGCTGGAGCTGCTGGTGCACACCAACCCTGAGGGGCTGGCGCAGAACATCAATCCTTTTGATCACGGCAGTGCCAAGCACACCGACATCATGAAAACCCAGGCGCTCAAGCAGGCGCTGGATAAATACGGTTTTGATGCCGCTTTTGGCGGTGCCCGCCGGGACGAAGAAAAATCCCGCGCCAAGGAGCGGGTGTACTCGTTTCGCGACAGTCACCACAGATGGGACCCCAAAAACCAGCGGCCTGAGCTGTGGCACAACTACAACGGCGCGGTGAACAAGGGGGAAAGCATCCGGGTGTTTCCGCTGTCCAACTGGACCGAGCTGGATATCTGGCAATACATCTATCAGGAAAACATCGAACTGGTGCCTTTGTATTTCGCTGCTAAACGCCCAGTGGTGGAGCGCGGCGGCCAGCTGATCATGGTCGATGATGAGCGCATGCCGCTGAGCGCAGATGATGAAGTCCGCCATGAAGTCGTGCGCTTCCGTACTCTGGGCTGCTATCCGCTGACCGCAGCCATGCACTCACAGGCAGACACGCTGGAGCAGATCATCGAAGAGATGTTGCTCACCCGCTCCAGTGAGCGGCAGGGACGGCTTATCGACTCAGATCAGGCCGCATCGATGGAGCTGAAAAAGCGCCAGGGTTACTTCTAACAGGACAGAATTATGCAACAGGCAGTCAATCAACAAACCCGGCTGGCGCAGGAACTGGCACAGCAGGGCATCACTCAGTATCTGGCCAATCAGCAGCAGAAAGGTCTGCTGCGGTTACTCACCTGCGGCAGCGTGGATGATGGCAAGAGCACCCTTATCGGCAGACTGCTGCACGACAGCGCACAGATCTATGAAGATCAGCTGGCCAGCCTGAAAAGCGACAGTGCCAGAATGGGCACCACAGGCGAGAAAATCGATCTGGCGCTGCTGGTGGATGGTTTGCAGGCTGAGCGGGAGCAGGGCATCACTATCGATGTGGCCTATCGCTATTTCTCCAGCGACAAGCGCAAGTTCATCATTGCTGATACCCCGGGTCATGAGCAGTACACCCGCAACATGGCCACCGGCGCCTCGACCTGTGATCTGGCGGTGCTGCTGATCGATGCCCGCTACGGCGTGCAGACCCAGACCCGGCGCCATGCTTTTATCGCTGCCAAGCTGGGCATACGCCACTTTGTGGTGGCCATCAACAAGATGGACTTGCTGGATTTTGATGCGCAGATTTTCAGCCAAATTGCTGCAACCTTCAGTCCCATCGCGACTGAGCTGGGGGTCAGTGATGTGCACTATGTGCCGATTTCGGCGCTGGATGGCGACAATGTGGTGCGCCGCAGTGAGCGCAGCCCCTGGTTTACCGGCGCCACCCTGCTGGAGCATCTGGAGCAGGTCAATATCAGCCGTGAGCTCAATGCGCTGCCGCTGCGCTTTCCGGTGCAGTATGTCAGCCGTCCCAACCTGGATTTTCGCGGCTTTGCCGGCACAGTGGCTGCCGGTACCGTGCGGGTCGGCGATGAGCTGCTGGCATTGCCTTCAGGCAAGCGCAGCAGGGTGGAGCGGATAGTGACCTTCGACGGTGACAAGCCGTTTGCCATCACAGGCGAGGCGGTCACCCTGACGCTGACTGATGAAATTGATATCTCCCGTGGCGATCTGCTGTGCGCGCCGGACTCGCCCGCCAGTGTAGCCAATCGGTTGCTGGTGGATCTGGTGTGGATGAGTGATATCGACATGGTGCCCGGGCAGCTGTACGACATCAAACTGGCGGGCAAGAAGACCCAGGCCAGAGTGACTCAGGTGCATTATCAGGTGGATGTGAACACTTACCAGCAGCATCAGGTTGATACGCTGGGGCTCAATGGCATTGCCCGGGTCGAGCTGGAGCTCACCGAAACCATCGCGGTGGAGCCTTATGAGGTGTGCCGGGAAACCGGGGCAATCATCCTGATTGACCGCTTGAGCAATGCCACGCTGGGGGCGGCCATGGTAATCGAAACATACCGCCGCGGCGGCGAGCAGGCGCGCTTCAGCGAGCAGGAAATGGAACTGAACGCCTTTATCCGTCGTCATTACCCGCACTGGCAGGCGCTGGATATCAGCAAGCTGTAGTTGGACCTCACTATTCAGGGCGCCTGGCGCCCTCAATCCGCCCAAAGGAGATGCATCATGTCGGAAAGCCTGCAGCTGGCGCTGATCCTGACGGCGCTGATCGCCGGTCTTATCAGTGGCGTGGCCAGCCCAGCCGCGCTGTTTTTACTGGTGTCAGTGCTCACTTACCTGCTTGGGCTGGTGAGCCTTGAATCGCTGTTGTCCGGTTTTGGCAACACCGGGCTGGTGACTCTGGTACTTTTGCTGCTGGCAACCCTGGCGCTGGAAAAGACCCCATTGCTTGGCCGCATGAGCCGACTGATTGGCCGCGGCTCGCTGCCGGTGACCATGGCGCGGCTGGGGTTTTCCACCGCGCTCTTGTCCTCCTTTACCAACAACACGGCCGTGGTGGCATCGCTCATCGGTGCGGTGCGGCGCAATCCGTCCCACGCCCCGGCCAAGTTGCTGCTGCCGCTATCCTATGCCGCCATCCTGGGCGGCACCCTGACACTGATTGGCACCTCCACCAATCTGATTGTGAACTCCTTTGTGCAGGAAGCCGGGCTCAAACCCCTGGGCTTTTTTGAGTTCACCTCGGTTGGCGCTGTCATCGTTATCGCGGGGATAGGTTTGCTGGTGCTGCTCAGCCGCTTTTTGCCGGACAGGGGCGATCAGAGCCAGAGCAGCAATTTGCCCTATCTGCTGGAGGCCCGGGTGGCGGATGGCTCGCCGCTGGCGGGGAAAAGCGTGCAGGACAACCATATGCGCTCGCTCAAGCAGCTGTATCTGGTAGAGCTGGAGCGGCACGGCATCCGCATCTGCCCGGTGCCGCCGCAGCTGGTGCTCACCGGCGGCGATGTGCTGCGATTTTCCGGCAATCCTGAGGCGGTGGAGTTGCTGCATCAGTTTGACGGCCTTGAGTGGTTCGGCAAGCAGCAGGCGCGGGGCCAGAATCTGGTGGAGGCCGTGCTGGCACCTTCCTCTGCTCTGGTGGGCCAGTCGCTGAAATCCGCCCGCTTTCGCGAAAAATTTGATGCGGCTGTGATGGCCATTCGCCGCGGCGACACGCCGCTCAAAGGCGGACTGGGCGACATTGAGCTGAAAGCCGGTGATGTGCTGCTGCTGGCACCGGGGCCGGGATTCTGCCCGGACAAGGGCAAGGCCTGTCAGACCCATTTGGCGGCTGAGTTTGCGGCGATCAGCGGGCTGGATTTGAGCGTGCGGCTGGACAGCCAGCGCAGCTATCTGGTGCTGGCAGGCTTTGCTGCTGTGATTGTCGCCAGTCTGCTCGGAGTATTACCCCTGGTCAAAGGTCTGGTGCTCTTGCTGCTGGTGTATCTGGCCTGTGGTGCGGTGACCGTGCGGGAAATGCGCCGCCGCTTTCCGCTGGAGCTGGTGATAGTGGTGGGCTGCGCCCTCAATCTGGCCAGTCTGATGCTGTCGTCCGGGCTGGCATCCAGCATGGCCGATAGCGTGCTGGGCGCGTTCAACGGCTTTGGGGTGATGGGCGCCTTTGTGGCTGTGTATTTGCTGACTTTGCTGCTGACTGAGCTTGTCACCAACAATGCCGCTGCGGCACTGGCGTTTCCCATCGCCTATGCGGTGGCCCTGAGTTACGGGGTGGATACCCGCCCGTTTATTCTGGCAGTGCTGTTTGGCGCCAGTGCCAGTTTTATTTCGCCCTATGGCTATCAGACCAATCTGATGGTGCTCAGCGCCGGAAACTATCGGTTTGCCGATTACCTGCGTCTCGGGCTGCCCCTGTCGGTGCTGTATTCCGCCATAGTGCTGTTTTTGGTGCCTGTGTGGTTCCCTTTTTGATGGATGAGCTGATATGAGTCTACAAACCCAACCCGACATCGTCTGGCATCAACATACAGTGGATCAGGCCGCCCGCGCTGAGCAAAAACGTCAGCAGCCGGTATTGCTGTGGTTTACCGGCCTGTCCGGTGCCGGCAAATCCACCCTGGCCGGTGCGCTGGAGCGCGCCCTGTATGAGCAGGGCTTTCATACCTATCTGCTGGATGGTGACAATGTGCGTCATGGTCTGTGCAGGGATTTGGGCTTTTCCCAGAGTGACAGGGATGAAAATCTGCGGCGGGTGGGGGAAGTGGCCCGCCTGATGGTGGATGCGGGGCTGGTGGTATTGTCCGCCTTTATTTCGCCGACGCGGGAAGAGCGCGATCGTATCCGGGCGCTGTTTCCGGCCGGACAGTTTATTGAAGTGCATGTCGCCACTCCGCTGAGCGTGTGTGAGCAGCGTGATCCCAAAGGCCTGTACCAGAAGGCCAGGGCCGGCGAAATTGCGCATTTCACCGGGATTTCAGCGCCTTATGAGGAGCCGCTGAATGCCGAGCTGACCATAGACACCAGCCGTGGCGATTTGAGCTCGCAGGTGCAGGCGCTGCTGCACTATCTGACGGCGCTGGGGATTTTGAAAACCCGCTGAGGGCAGTGTAAACCCTGGCTTGCGGCGGTTTGCCCGCTAACAGCAAGACGGTTTGAGTGCGCTTAAAGCCGCTTTAAAAACTGAAATCCCGCCCCAGCTGACTGCGCAGCAGTGTGCTGTAGCGGCTGTTACTGCTGGCCATCACCAGTTGTGCCAACTCCTCGCCCAGCGCGGTAAAGCTGTAGTAACTCAGCAGCAGGTGCGGGTGTTTGGGGGTCAGCTGCAGCTGCTCGCCGGGCAGGCTCAGGGTCAGCGGCACTTTGGCGCTCAGCAGCCCGGTTTCAAACTCACCCCGGTGCAGAATGCCGGCATCCACCAGAGTCAGAATGCCAGAGTAGGGTACGCCACAGGCCGACAGGTTGATACTTACTTGCGGTGATTTTCGAAATACACCGGCAATGCCTCCGGTCACCCGGCAGCCGGTGATGATCTTTAACCGACCATCCTGGTTAATCTGGCAGGCTACGCCCAGGGCCCGTTCCAGCAGCAGGGCTTCACGCTGGGTCAGCTGTTTGAGGGTATGCAGGGTGCGCAGGCTGAAGTGACCGGGTTTGACGATTTCCGACGCCAGAATACGGGCCCAGAGCTCCTGCATGCGGCGGCTGAAAATTTGCTCCGCCATCTGAAAAAACTGATGGCGCCAGTCCGGGTCGAGATCTGTGCCGGTCACGTCAGAGGGGGTATAGGACAGCGCCAGCTTGTAAATGGTTTCCAGATTCTGCTGATATTCATTAGCCTGCAATTTCAGGCGCTGCTCGGCCCGCTCGTTGACACTGCTGCCGTGGGCCTGAAAATCCGTGGTGCTGGCCATACCCAGAAAACGCCCGAGCAGCAGGGCTTTTTTGCGGGCAGACACTTCATTTTCCATGGTGGCTGAGGTTAATGGCGGTTGGCTGGTTGCTTCTTCTGACATGCTGATCCCTGCGCCTGTTGGTAATTCCGTTGGCTGGCGACAACTTACCATTACCCGGCAATGGCTTGCCAGCGTGTTTTGGCAAAAGATCAGTCAGCCTGACTGGTATATGCCCCGAACCGGCCGGGAGCCGGTGATGCGGTCAGTCTGAATCTGATTAACCCGGGATACGGCTGGTTTTTATTTCAGAATCAGTAAATTAAATTAAACAAATATGCAATTTGCAATTCTAAGTTAATGTTTTTAAAGACGTTAGTAGAAAAGTTTTTTGTGAATTGAGTACAAGTTTCGGCCATTACCCTAACCGTTGGCTGCAGAGAGTGATCCGGCTCATAAAAATCGCTGAACGGATCCCCTACACTGGCCGCAGCAAGATTGCAAACCGGCAGATCCACAAGATGAGTAAAACCCTGATCCTTTTTTCCAGTGTGCATGGACACACTTACAAAATCTGTGAGCGACTGAAACAGCACCTGAGTGAGTTGGGTGAGCGCGCCACACTCTGCAGCCTTGATCAGGCCCCCGATCTGGCCGGGTTCGATAAGGTGCTGATCGGTGCCAGCATCCGCCATGGCAAACACAACCCGGCAGTGCTGGCTTATGTTAATGCCAATAAAGAGGCGCTGGACAGCAAGGTCAACGGCTTCTTCTCCGTTAGTCTGGTGGCCCGCAAGCCGATGAAGAACACCCCTGAAACCAATCCCTATATGCAGGCTTTCCTCAATCAGGTCAGCTGGCAGCCCAGGATGCTGGAGGTGTTTGGTGGTCGTCTTAACTACGGCGGTTACGGGGTGATGGACAGAAACATTATTCGTTTCATCATGTGGATCACCAAGGGGCCGACTGATCCCAAGGTGGATATCGACTTTACCGATTGGGACAAGGTTGCCGATCTGGCCGAGCGGTTCCATCTGGCTGACAAACTTCAGGGGCAGGCTGCATGAAGTGGTGGCAAAAGCTGAGTGACCGACTGCATCTGCTGGTGATGCTGCCAACAGTGTTTTTGCTGTTGACCAGTCCATGGATTTTCATGGCCCGTCAGTTGCCGGCCAATGCCTCCTTCTGGAATTTGTCTCATGTTTATCTTGGTCTGCTGACCTGCTTATTGGGCATGGTGTTTTTGCTGACCAATCTGATGGGCGGTACCTGGCGGCAGTATTTCCCCTGGGTAGTTGCCGATATCAAGCCGCTGCTGAAAGACATTACCGGTCTTGCAAAACTCAGACTGCCGGTCGCCGGTGGCCGCGGGCTGTTCAGTGTGATTGAAGGTTTTACGATGTTGGGGCTGGTTGCCACAGGCATTACCGGCGTGGCCTGGTATGTCACTCAGGGCAGCGCAGATGCGCTCAGCTGGCGCGCCTGGCATATCGATTGTGCCCAGTGGTTTATCGGCCTGCTGATCATCCATATGGTGTGCGCGTTATCGCATCTGCTGGATTTTTTACGCCAGTAACTGCATCATCCCTGTTCCCGTCGGGCGCCCTGTTGGCGCCCGATTTGTTTGTCCCAATATAAATGCCTGTCACTCCATTCAATTCCTGCTGACATGATGTTGTCCTGGGTTGGTGGGAGGCTGCGGATATAAAGATGATACTGGCAGAACTTTCTCATGCTCCTCAGCATATTCCTACCCTGGCGCGCTGGCATTTCAACGAATGGCACCTGCTCTATCCGGGGCGCACGCTGGATGACTTTCAGGCCGATCTGCAGGCTTGTCTGACCGATGCATCAGTACCGGTAACCTGGGTGCTGCTTGATGGCGACAGGGCGGTGGGGTCGGCCTCAATACTGCGCCATGATATGACCACCAATCAGCAGCTGTCGCCCTGGCTTGCCAATGTTTATATCTGCCCTGAGTATCGCGGTCGAGGCCTCGGAAATCAGTTGATTACAGGCGTAATGCAAAGGGCATACAAGCGTGGAATTGAGCGTTTGTACCTGTTCACCGAAGATCAGCAGGCCTTTTACCGGCGTCTGGGATGGAGGCTGTTGAAACAGGATGTCTATGAGGGCGCAGAGGTTGCCATTATGTCCATCAATCTGGTGGCAGAAGTCACCGCCTGAGATGGATATCCCGGGGAATAAAAAATCCAGCATCGATGATGATGCTGGATTTTTACGGCTCAAGCGGTCTGAGCTAATGAGTATTTTGAGCTTCAATATTCCCGCGAAATCCCCTCCGGGTTAGCAAAGGGTCATTTCACAGGCGCCTGTGGGCGGCGTAAAGGCATCCATCACGAGGTCCGGCCCCTGATATTTCTCAATTCTGACCAGTGAAGAGTTGGGGGCACAGCCATTGGCCAGCGGTGAGGTGGGGATATCGCTGGTCAACATATTGCAATTGCCGTTTTTACAGATATCCAGGCGAATATCCAGATTTAACCACGCCCCTTCGTGCACGCAGACGGTTCCCTGTTTGATGCCATCGGTGACCAGGGCGCCTGCCAGTATTTTCCCGCGACCGTTGTGGATATAGACAAGATCGCCAGCGGCAATGCCATTGGCCTTCGCATCGTTGGGGTGAATAATCACAGGTTCGCGATTGGCGATGGCGTAACTGTCTCTCAGGTTGCTGTAGTTGAGTTGACTGTGCAGCCGGTCGGCAGCGTGGGAGGTGATTAAGTGCAGCATACGTGGGTCGCTATTTTGCTGCCATTCTGAAGGTTCCAGCCAGGTTGGGTGCGCCGGGCAATCTTTATAGTGATAGCTGGCGATGGCTCTGGAGTAGATCTCTATCAAACCGCTTTCGGTACCCAGCGCGTTCATCAATGGGTCCTGTCTGAACGACTCATAGGTTACGTATTTCTCGCTGGCCGGATTGGGCTTCATGGTGAGAATTTGGTTTTGTACCCAGAAGTGCTCAAAGTCAGGCATCGTTACTCCCTGGGCATCTGACATACGTTTCGCCTGCTGGTACAGGTGACTGAGCCACTGCATTTCGGTGCGCTTCTCTGTGAAGATATCTTTGCCTTCCGGCATCAGCAAACCGGCCAGCTCAGCAAACACATCGAAATCATTTCTGGCTTCAAATCTGGGTTCCACCACCTGCTTCATGGGAACAATATTCTGATTACTGTAGTCCCCTGTCATGGTCATATCATTGCGCTCGAAACTGGTGGTGATGGGCAGCACGATATCGGCAAAGCGGGTAGAAGATGCCCAGTAAGGATCTGATACCACGACGAGTTCAGGTTTCTGCCAGGCGCGGATCAGCCGGTTAATATCCTGATTGTGGGTAAAGGGCGAACCACCCGCCCACCAGATCATTTTGATATTGGGGAAAGTCTTGGTTTTGCCGTTGTTCTGATATTGACTGCCGGGATGCTCCAGTGCGCGGATCAATGACCCGACAGGAATGGTATTCAGGGCGCCACCCATATCCCAGTTATTGGCTGAGGCATGGCTGACATTAATGGATGGGGAGATGGTTGGCAGCACACCCCCTATGCGGGTTGGGTTACCGCCGTTGGCATAATGGTACGAAAGCCCGAAACCGCCGCCGGGTAAACCAATTTGACCAATCATGGCGGCAAGCGTCACCAGCATCCAGTGTCTTTGTTCTCCATATTGCTGGCGCTGCATGCCCCAGCCCGCCATCAGCATGGTACGGTGGTGGCAAAACAGCTCGGCCAGTTGCTTTAACTGAGCAGCGGGCACCCTGCAGATATTTTCGGCCCACTCAGGTGTTTTGGCGATGCCATCTGTCTTGCCCTGGAGGTAGTCGTTGAACTGCTCAAAGCCCACCGTATATTGTTTCAGGAACGCCTTGTCGTGCCAGCCCTGCTTGACCATATGAAACGCAATCCCCAGCATCATGGCGACATCTGTGTTGGGCACAGGGGCGATCCACTGTGCGTGTTCCCCCATAAACTCGGCTGTTTCATTCCGCAGCGGATCTATCACCAGAATAGTTTTGCCACTGTCCCTGAGCCGGCGGAAAAACTCCAGCCCGCTGCCATCGGAACTGGTCCAGGCAATTCTCAGGGTATTGATGGGATTGGCACCCCAAATCACCACCACATCGGTGGACTCCATTACCACGGGGAAGGCGGTTTGCTGCTCATAAACCGCAATTGAACCAACCACATAGGGCATGATGACCTGTGCGGCGCCGGTAGAGTAGTCACCGAAGTGGCTGGAGTACCCGCCAGCCATGCCCATGTAACGGCTCAGCAGCGTCTGCGGCTGATGCAGCACCCCGCTGGAGCGCCATCCATAGGAACCGGCATAAATGGATTCGTTACCGTATTTCTGGCGGATCCGCATATGGTGCTGATGAATAAGAGACAAGGCCTGCTGCCAGCTGACCCGGACAAATTCATCACTGCCCCGCTTGCCATCAGGGTGCAGCGGGTTGGTCAGAAAGCCCTTGCGCACCATAGGGTATTGAATCCGGGCTTTGGTATACAGCTGATCACCGACCACCAGCTGCAGTGCATTGGGCATGTTCGCAGGCAGCGCACCATTGGAAGAGAGTCCTCCCTGTTCGTTGACCTTAATGATTAACGGCCCCCAGTGCGCCGCATTAATGATAAAACGTCCCTGAATGCCCTCTGCGAAAGAAGAAACTGGCAGGAGGCTGGCGAGGGTCATTCCACAGGCGGTCAATCCAAGCCCTTTGATAAAATCACGGCGAGATACTTGATTCATGGTGATGGGTTCCTGCTATTGATGAATGGCGTGGTATTGGAAAAACGCAGTCAGCAGATGCAATTGCTGCTGAGATAAGGCGGTGCGGCTTCCCATACTGCGGATGGTGGCAGGCCAGGCATTGACCGTCAGTTGCGAGGGTTCCGGAGCCGCGTGGCACACGGCGCAGGCCTTATCTCTCAATTGGCTGGCCTGTTGCCAGAGTGGCTGCTGAGAGTCGACCACCTGATCCGGCACTGTGGTTGTCAGGCTGACATGACGCCATTGATTGCCATAGGCATCGGTATAGCTGGACCCCACCTGAAGTTGGTCGCTGGCCTGGGGTAACAATGCTGCCAGCAGGATCCTTTGGCTGTCGCTCATAAATATGGCTCTGGTATCGGCGACCGGCTGTACACCGGAAATTTCCACTTCCAGCTTGCCCTGATGGTTTTCCAGTTCCTGCATTGGCGTGCCGACAGGAATGATGCCGACATCGGCGATGTGGATGTCCTCAGTGGGATATAAGGTTTGCGAGGCCGCGATGGCGCCAACACTGATGATCAGGGAAGCCATCGAAGGAACAACAAGATGGAAGGGTTTCATAGTGTCTCCAGCTTAATTTTGGCTAGTGATACCGGGATAGTTTGGGTGAATCGTCGGTACGACTGATGGTGGTCAGGATTTTATTTTGGGTAGCCGTCAATATATGGCTCCTGAGCCGATTCTGGAGGGCCATTCAGAGCGCTTCAATTAGATTTTTATTAAATAAATTCCATAGCTTGGCGATTTTTGATGGCGAAATTCTGTGACATTATTCGCACCTTTGCGCCGCCGCTGGTGATAACGGGATTGACCAAAAACCGAGCTTTCCCCGGTGAATCTTGCTTCATGTGGGGGATTTTTAGACATGTTGACGGGGTTGGCGCCGATTGACTCAGTGCGTTGAGACCGGCAGCGGTTGTACGGCCCCCGAGCGAGCAGTGCCATCGCAAGTGCATGATGATGGGGGCGGCAGCATCCGTCGCTGAATTAATCAAACAATTAATGAAGTTGGTATAAGTGCGCCAGGTCGCTGGTGTACTGGCCTGAGTGCGGCGAATTAACTCAACCCGGCATCAATAAACAGGGTAAAATAGCGCAATTCGGCTGCCGCTCTGGCGCCTTGTTACTGACCCCATCGGGAAAATTCCATGAGTATCCGCATCAAACTGAAACCGGGACGGGAGAAGTCCCTCGACCGTCATCACCCCTGGGTGTTTGCCAGTGGCATTCACAATATCAAAGGCAAACCGCAGCTTGGCGATACGGTCGATGTGGTTGCCCACGATGGCCGCTGGCTGGGCCGGGGCGCCTGGTCACCCGAGTCACAGATTCAGGTGCGTATCTGGACCTTTGACCGCCAGGAAGAGATCGATCGAGCCTTCTTCGAGCGCCGTATCCAGCGAGCCCAGGCCGGACGTGATGAACTGATCCGGGAAAAAGGACTGACCGGCTATCGTCTGATTGCTGCGGAATCTGACGGACTGCCGGGCATCACAATCGACAAATATGCCAATGTGCTGGTGTGTCAGTTGCTGTCGGCCGGAGCCGATGTGTGGCGCGACACTTTGGTGTCCGTGCTGGCCCAGCACTATCCGGACTGCGCCATTTACGAGCGCTCCGATGTGGACTCACGCAAGAAGGAAGGTCTGCCACTGGTGACCGGCCTGCTGCATGGGCAGTTGCCTGCCATGCCAGTGATTATCGAAGAGAATGGCGTCAGGATTTCTGTGGATGTGGAGAAAGGCCACAAGACCGGATTTTATCTGGATCAGCGTGACAACCGCGCCATGGCAGCCCGCTTTGTCGAGGGTAAGTCAGTGCTCAATTGCTTCTGCTATACCGGCACCTTCGGCCTGTATGCCGCCAAAGGTGGCGCGGCCAGCATTGAAAACGTGGATGTGTCTGCGCTGGCACTGGACACGGCGCGGCACAACATGGCCATCAATGAGCTGGACGACAGCCATGTAACCTACAGCGAAGCCGACGTGTTCAAACTGCTGCGTCAATACCGGGATGAAGGCAAAACCTTCGATGTGATTGTGCTGGATCCTCCCAAGTTTGCCGACAATAAGGCGCAGCTCAGCGGCGCCTGCCGTGGCTACAAGGACATCAATATGATCGCCATGCAGCTGCTCAAGCCCGGCGGTGTATTGCTGACCTTCTCCTGCTCCGGTCTGATGCCCGCAGATCTGTTCCAGAAAATCGTTGCCGATGCGGCGCTGGATGCCGGCCGTGATGCGCAGTTTATCGAGCGTTTGTCACAGGCGTCGGATCACCCTATTGGCGCAGCCTTCCCCGAAGGTTTCTATCTCAAAGGACTGGTGGCCAAAGTCTGGTAGGTGAAGTCTGGTTGGCACTGAGGTTGCCATTTATACCGGCCCGGGTCATCAGACCCGGGCTTGTTGTTACTGCAACTGAGTTATCGTTCTGGTCCAAAGCAAAAGCCCCTCAATTGAGGGGCTTTTTCGGGTAGGGACAGGAAGTTGACTACTGTCTGTTATCAGTCTTTCTTGGTAGACAGATAGTTGATCAGGTCAATCATTTCGCCCAGGTTGCGGATCTGGCCCAGATTGATCATGTATTTTTCGTTGACGATGAACGAAGGCACGCTCTGAATACGGAATTCGCGGGCCTGCTTGCGCCACAGCGCCAGCTTCTCATCGGTGACTTTGTTGTCTGCCAGTTCATCATATTTGGCGGCGGATACACCAAAGCCCATAAACAGCTTCTTGATGTCATCACGGCTGTTGATCTTTGGCTCATGGTTGTCGCCTGGCGCGCCGTGGTCGTGACCGGCAGCGGCATCTTCACCCTGGACGGCGGTGAACATGGCCACAGACATATCACCCAGTTTCTTGGTGTCGTCACCGGCAACCTGATGGATAACGGCCAGGGCACGCATCACTTCGGTCATCATGTCGCTGCGCTGAAATTCAACGTGCTTGGTTTCGAATTTGATGTCTTTGTTCAGGTGCGGCTTGATGGCCGGCATGTACTGGGATTCAAAGGCGAAACAGTTGTGGCAGTAGAATGAGAAAAACTCTGTCAGGGTAGGCTGGGCACTGGGCGCCTTATCAGAGATCTCAGTGTAATGCTTGCCTTCGTAGAAGGTAGCGGCATAGCTGCTCATGGAGGCAACAGCCAGGGTCAGGGCCAGTGCGGCTTTCTTAAACATAGTATCCTCAGAAATCGGTCGGAAACAGCGGGTATACGCCGGGCGTTCACCCAATGGTTTCAGAGTAGGTTGACTGGCTTAATTATGTCTGAAAGGCGCTGCGGGTTCGCCCCCGGAAATGTGACCTTGTCCGGAGTTTCGGCAATATCTCTTAAAGATGGCATGTATCGGCCCGGGTGGCCGTCGTAAACCGGGCGGTTTGCGGTTGCTGAAAGGACGAAGGCGAGGGGGATATCGCCCCCTGTCACAAGCGTTGACGGGTGCCTGTCGGCCGCCGATCTTCGCTCGGTATACTGACTTGGCAGATAACTCACTCCCGCTCAGTTCAGGGTTGTGGGGTTGCCTGCGCGGCGCGCTCGGTCTGTTCTCTCAATACCTGCCAGGCCTCACACACCAGCCGGAATCTGGCGGCATCACCGTTGGGCCTGTCCGGATGCCATTTCAGCGCCAGTCTCTTCCATTGACGACGGATATCCCGGCTGCTGGCTCCCACGTCCAATCCCAGCAGTTGCAGGGCTTTGATCTTGTGCATGCTGCTGATGGGCTGCATGCCCATGTAGTCCTGATATTTGTTCCAGAAGGATTGCAGCATCTCACGCACCACATTGGCACAGGTGTCATAGTTGTCCCAGTTGAAGTAATACTCCCGCAGGGCGATGTCCCTTGCCAGCTCCAGTTCCATATTGCCTGTCGGGCCCGACATCAGCCGGATCTCCATCGCCTGTACCTGCAGCCATTGCCCGGGCAGCAGCATCTCCTGCAGTTCATACAGGGCATTCATCAGCAGAAAGTTACGTTTGAACAGATCCTTATCCGGATTGTCATCGAGATCATGCAGTAGTCCCTGCTGACGCAGTGCGGTCGCAAGATGATGCACTTTCCAGCTGTCGCTTGAGGCCTGCAGCAGGCTGAGCAGCGGCCAGATCAGGGGATTTTCCTGACTGTTACGACAACCTGTGGTCCTGGGCGCCGTGAGACTCTGGGACAATGTGGGCATCTTAACTCTCCGTCAGTATCGGTAATGTACCGGCAGGCTTGGCTATGGCTGCAGTTGGTCGGTGAGGCTTCCCGGCGGTCGCTTGCCTGAGCGGGGAATATGGTGGACTGACTGCTGCTTTCCTTAATATGGAGCCAGTTCAAAGCAGCGTCAATTTACCCAAAGTTTGATATTTGAGTATGAGTGAGCGGGACCATGACGGTCCCGCAGTGCAGTTGATCAGAGCTCGGTCAGCACCTGATCCTGTGGCAGGCGGGATTTCGGCAGCTCAGCATTGAAATCATCGGCTGCGCGATAGCCCAGCGCCACCATCACGCAGGCATGCAGGCCTTTTTCTTCCAATCCCAGAACTCTATCCATTACTGCAGCATCGAAGCCTTCGATAGGACAGGCATCAATCTCCAGTGCGGCAGCGCCCAGCAGCAGGGTTCCAAGGGCCAGATACACCTGCTTTTCCATCCAGTCATTGGCATCCTTGAGGGTGTCGGTATGCAGGCCAACAAAAAACTTACGGGCACCCAAAATGGTGTTTTTTACTTCTTCATTGGCAATACGTCCATCCGCTTCTTCCTGTGCCAGCAGTGTATTGAGATAGGCATCGTCAATCGAGGTACGGCGGCACAGCACCAATACGTGAGATGCATTAAGCAGTTTCTGGGTGTTGAAGGCGAACTGGGCAGTGGCTTCGGTCAGCTGCTGCCTGGCTTCATCTGAGCCTGCCAGAATAAAGTGCCAGGGCTGGGAGTTCACCGATGACGGACTGTATCTGAGCAGGGTCTTAATCTGCTCCAGCTTATCCGCAGGAATGCGTTTGGTGGCATCGAATGCTTTGGTGGTATACCGGCGTGTGGCCAGTGCTGCAATATCCATCTTTAATCCTCTGACTGCAGGTGCCGGCCTGAGTCCCCGGCTGGCGCCTTACTGATGATGTGGGTCAGCTGACCCGTGACCATTCTGGCGCAGTCATCAGAGGTTAGGCAAGCGCGTCGGCCGGTAAATTCGACGCGCCTGTGCGGTCAGGCTTTGGGAGTGATCTGCTGCATCAGTTCATGGCACAGCTTGAGAAAGTCCGATGCCGTCAATATGCCTTTCACCTGCATCTGCTCATCCACCACAGGCATACAGGAGAGTCGATTTTCCAGAAAGAAATGGATCACTTCGGCCGCCAGATCCTCTGGCTTGCGGGTGATGGGCGGATCCATCACCTGATGCACCGGAATAAACTTTTCTTTGCGCTCCAGTACGCCGGGACCATAACTGTTGAGCAGATGGATAACGGTGGACACGATCTTCTTGTGACTCAGCACTCCAACCAGTCGTCCGTTGTCATCGATGATGGGCAGGTGTTTGACCTGTTTCATCAGAGCATGGGCATCATGCACAGTGGCATTCTGATGCAGGCAAACAGGATTACAGGTCATGATTTCATGGATTTGAATATTGTGGTCTGGCATGGCGCCTCCTTGTGCCCTATAGCGTCTTTTTCATTCTATCAAAAAATCATCGGTTCCCCAGTCGCCCGGAAAAACATTTAACAATAAGCCACAAATGTGTAACTTGATGAATGCAAACTCCTCGTACCACTTGGACCTGACACTGAGGCAGAGCTGAAAAGCCTGTTCACAGAGCCAGGCGTACCGGGCACAAAAGTTCAGAGCAAAAAAGGATAATAATGATGAAAGGGACTGTTTCCCGTCGGGATTTCCTGGCGATGTCGGCCAGAGGCATAGGCGCTGCTGTGGTGTCTTACGGTTTATGGGGCTGTGGCAGCTCAGAAAAGGAAGCATCGGTTGCGGCCAGTTTTCTGCATGGCGTAGCCAGTGGCGACCCACTGCATGATGCGGTGATCCTCTGGACCCGGGCAACGCCGCAGCAGAGCGGCTCTGTGCTGGTCAGTTGGCAGGTGGCCCTGGATAAAGAGTTCAAACAGCTGGTGAATGCCGGTGACATGCGCACCGATGCCGACCGCGACTACACAGTGAAGGTGGATGCCAGAGGACTGGAGTCCGGACAGAGTTACTATTATCGCTTTATGACAGGTGGTGAGACCTCTCCTGTGGGCATGACCAAAACCCTGCCCGAAGGGGCGGTCAGCCAGGTGAAATTTGCGGTGATGTCCTGCGCCAACTTCCCGGCCGGATACTTCAATGTGTACGACATGGCGGCGGGGGAGTCCGAGCTTGACGCTGTGCTGCATCTGGGAGATTACCTGTACGAGTATGGCCGTGGCGGCTATGCCAGTGAGGATGCCGCGGCGCTGGGGCGCGAAGTGTTGCCCCAGGGTGAACTGCTGGCGCTGAGTGACTATCGCACTCGTTACGCCCAGTACAAAACAGATTCCTCCTTGCAGAAACTACATCAGGCCGTGCCTTTCATTGTGGTGTGGGATGATCATGAAGTGGCCAATGATGCCTGGAAGGGCGGCGCCGAGAATCATCAACAGGATGAAGGCGATTATGATGCGCGCAAGCTCGCCGCGCTGCAGGCCTATTTTGAATGGCTGCCGATCCGTCCCTATCGCGAAGATGACAACGAAGAGATATTCCGCAGCTTCAGTTATGGTGATCTGGTGGATTTGCACATGCTCGATACCCGCATTATCGGCCGGGATCAGCAGCTGGATTTCAACACTTACATCGATCCGGCCACCGGCGCATTTGATGGTGCCCAATTCCAGGCTGATGTCGCTTCTGATCAGCGCACTATGCTCGGCCAGCTGCAGTTGATTTGGCTGCAGGGGCAGTTGCTCAGTGCCAATGGCAAATGGCAGGTGCTGGGCCAGCAGGTGCTGATGGGCAAAATGTTCCTGCCCGCGGCCATCGCCACCCAGCAGCTGTCTGTGGCTCAGTACGCCCAGCTCGGCGCGCTGGCGCAGCTGGCTGCCAGGGCTCAGGCCGGTGATCCGACCCTGACGGCGCAGGAGCTGGCCTATCTGCAGGCCAATCAGCATCTGTTAACGCCCCAGGCTCTGGCGCTGCTGCAGCTGCCTGCCATCCCTTACAACCTGGATGCCTGGGATGGTTACGCCTATGAGCGCGAAGTGGTACTGGGCACGGCCAAATCCCGTCAGCAGAATCTGGTGGTGCTGGCCGGTGATACCCACAATGCCTGGGCCAATGATCTGCGGGATGTAAATGGTGATGTGGTTGGTGTGGAGTTTGCCACGGCCTCGGTGTCATCCCCTGGGCTGGAGCTTTATCTGGGCCTGAGCCCACAGGAAATCGCACCTACCGAAGCGGCCATCGTCAGCCTGGTCAGTGACCTTAAGTATGCCAATATCGGTGATCGCGGTTATATGACTGTGACCTTTACCCCCGAGGCGGTGACCAGTCAGTGGCGCTATGTCAGCACCATCAAGTCTCAGGAGTACAGCGAGCTGACCGACAGGGGCATGACGGCTACCTCAATGGCCGGAAACCCAGGGGTTCAACTGGGCTGAGTAATGCCACTTGCTGCTCAGGCATGGTGAGCGCCTGCTGCATTTAAATCATGAAAGGCGTCCTGTTGCAGGACGCCTTTTTACGTTTGGATGAATGGTTTGTCGTTCTGGTCCGGCTTGGCTGTCTCTGGCTTAGTGACTTCAGGTTTAGTGGCCACAGGCTTAATTGCCAGAGCTGCTCTGCTGAGCCAGCGCCTGCCGTAGGGCATTGAGCGGTGCGACCGCAAAGCCTTCATCATAAAAGAATTTCACCTGTCCCTGAGCATCGAGCAGGAGCACTCTGGCATTGTTGGGATTGGTGTTGCCGGTGAAACCAACCACTTTATCGCCATCCTCAAATACAGTGATCACCCCGCCCCACAGGGCTTTGGGGATACCGGCGCGCATCCCGTCGTTGATCTGGGTTTCAAACATACGCGGCAGCATACCGGCTATGGTGGGCAGCTCAAACACCTCCACCCGGGTTTGGGTCATATCCAGCCCGATGAGCCAGCGGTCGATATCAAACTGAGCGTCCTGCACATAGCCAATCAGCAGCACCACGGGGCGACCGGCAAAATGGCCCGGCAGGTTGACCTGCTGTTTGCTCAGCGTGGTGCCGGCAACTGCCGGAAACGGCTGATCCAGCGGGGTTTGATTGGGGTAGCGTGTGGAGCAGGCGCCCAGACTCACAATAATGGTGAGTAAACTCAGTAACTTGACAAGTGATGACATGATGCACTCCGGATGGGTTTGACGTCATTACGGTTCGTTGACCAAAGTCGATCACTGCTACCACATAGCCGCGCCGGCCAACTTTCGGGATTGTTCCTTTCAAGCGTTGCTAAAAACAGGGATAATGCGAGGCAATTCACGTTATCCGCAGATGTGATTGTCCTTTGCCGCCGCTCCTCGGGCGCCAACAGCAGGACAGTTGCCACGCAACCACATCCGTTACCGGACCATTCTTTCGGAATAAACCCATGGAAATCAAAGTTAATTTTCTCGACAACCTGAGACTCGAAGCCAAGTTCGACGACTTTACCGTCGTGGCGGATCAGCCTATCCGCTATAAAGGCGATGGCAGCGCGCCAAGCCCGTTCGATTACTTTCTGGCATCGTCGGCCCTGTGCGCCGCCTATTTCGCTAAGGTGTACTGCGTCTCCCGGGATATTCCGACCGAAGGTATCCGCCTGTCGCAAAACAATATTGTGGACCCGGAAGACAGATACAACCAGATTTTCCAAATCCATGTGGAGCTGCCGGACAGCATCTCTGACAAAGACCGTCAGGGTATTTTGCGCTCCATCGAACGCTGCACAGTGAAGAAGGTGGTACAGACCGGCCCTGAGTTTAAAATCGAGACTGTCGAGAGTCTGGATGAAGACGCTCAGGCCATGCTGATGGTGAAACCGGCAGGCGGCGACAGCACCTTTATTCTGGGCAAAGATCTGCCGCTGGAGCAGACTATCGCCAATATGACAGCGCTGCTCGAAGATCTCGGCATGAAGATTGAGATCTCCTCCTGGCGCAATCTGGTGCCGAATGTGTGGTCACTGCATATCCGCGACGCCGCATCGCCAATGTGCTTTACCAACGGCAAAGGCTCGACCAAGGAGAGCGCGCTGTGCTCGGCGCTGGGCGAGTTTATCGAGCGTCTGAACTGCAACTTCTTCTATAACGATCAGTTCTTTGGGCAGGAGATTGCCAATGCTGAGTTCGTGCATTACCCGCATGAAAAGTGGTTCAAGCCCGGCCCCAATGATGAGCTGCCAGAAGGCATTCTGGATGACTACACGCTGGCGATTTACAACTCGGACGGTGAACTGGCAGGTTCTAACCTGATTGATACCAACTCAGGTAATGTTGAGCGCGGTATCTGTGCCATCCCCTATAAGCGCCACAGTGATGGCCAGACGGTTTATATCCCGTCCAACCTGATTGAGAACCTGTTCCTGTCCAACGGCATGAGTGCGGGCAACAATCTGGCGGAAGCCAAGGTGCAGTGTCTGTCGGAAATCTTCGAGCGTGCGGTGAAGCGCCAGATTATTGAAGAAGAAATTGCGCTGCCGGAAGTACCCAAAGAGGTGTTGGCCAAGTATCCCTCCATTGTGGCCGGAATTGAGGCACTGGAAGCACAGGGCTTCCCGCTGGTGATTAAAGACGCCTCGCTGGGCGGTCAGTTCCCCGTGATGTGTGTGACTTTGATGAACCCACGTACCGGCGGTGTGTTTGCCTCTTTCGGCGCCCATCCAAGCTTTGAAGTGGCGCTGGAGCGCAGCCTGACTGAACTGCTGCAGGGCCGCAGCTTTGAAGGTCTGAACGATGTACAGAAGCCGACCTTCAACTCCATGGCAGTGCAGGAACCGGAAAACTTTGTGGAGCACTTTATCGACTCCACCGGAGTGATCTCCTGGCGCTTCTTCAGCGACAAAGCTGACTATGAGTTTGTCGAGTGGGATTTCTCCGGCACCAACGAAGAAGAATCTGCCGCCCTGTTCGGCATTCTGGAGGAGCTGGGACTGGAAGCCTATGTAGCTGAGTTTACAGCCATTGGCAATGCCTGCCGGATTCTGGTACCGGGGTTCTCTGAGGTGTATCCGGTGACTGACCTGGTGTGGGACAACACCAACAAGGCGCTGGATTACCGCGAAGACATTCTCAATCTGCACCGTCTGTCTGACAGTCAGTTGGCGGATCTGATTGAGCGTCTGGAAGACAGCGAGCTGGACAACTACACCGACATCAAGACCCTGATTGGCATCGAATTTGATGAAAATACCGTGTGGGGCCAGCTGACCATTCTGGAGCTTAAGCTGCTGGGTTATCTGGCGCTGGGTGAGCTGGAAGCGGCCATTGAGCTGGTGGAAACCTTCCTGCAGTACAACGACAACACAATTGACCGTAACCTCTTCTATCAGGCGATGCAGGCCGTGCTGGAAATCGAGCTGGACGATGAGCTGGCACTGGAAGATTTCAGCTACAACCTGACCCGTATGTTCGGCAAAGAGCGTATGGAGGCGGTCATTGGCTCGGTAAACGGCTCAGTGCGCTTCGCCGGTTTGACCCCAACCAGTATGAAACTGGAGGGGCTGGACAGACACCAGCGCCTGATCGACAGCTACCAAAAACTGCATCAGGCCCGTGCCCGTCTGGCGGACAAGTACCAGGCATAAACTGATCTGCCGGTCCTGAATCAAAGCCAACCCGGGCGGGTTGGCTTTTTTATTGGATTTTGATCAGCTTTTGCCGGTGATTTACCCAAGCAAAATCGCCCAAGGTGCAGTAAAATGCGCTCCCAATATCCGGCAGGCGCAGTTCCCTGTGCCCTGATCTGAATTGGGGCTGTCTGGCGGAGACTATTGACAAGAATGAAGAGAATCGCACCATGACAGAAAAACGCTATATTACCGCACAGGAACTCCTCGAAGACTCCTTCCGCCTGGCTGCGCAGGTTTACGAGAGTGGTTTCCGCCCTCAGTTTATCGTGGGGATCTGGCGTGGTGGTGCTCCCATCGGTATCGCCGTGCAGGAATACTTCGATTTCAAAAAGGTCGACACTGACCATATCGCGGTGCGCACCTCTTCCTACTATGGCATCGGCACTGACAAGCAGAGCAAAGAGATTAAGGTGCACGGTCTGCACTACATCATTGAAAATGCCAACGCCGACGATGGCCTGCTGATTGTTGATGACGTATTTGACTCTGGCCGCAGCGTGCACGCCCTGATGGACGTACTCAAAGAGCAGATGCGTCTGAACCTGCCCAGGGACATCCGCATTGCCTGCCCATACTACAAGCCTGCCAATACTCAGGTGCCGCTGAAACCGGATTATTACATCCATAACTCAGACGAGTGGCTGGTATTCCCCCACGAAGTGGCGGGTCTCAGTGAGCAGGAGCTGGATGAAGGCAAGAGTGATCTGGCCAATATCCGCCACCTGTTTAAATAATTTCACAGGTTAGAATTCACTGGCTAAAGTTCGCGGGCTGAGTTTTAGCTGGATAAGTAACAAAAAAGGCTGCACTTCGTTGGAAGGCAGCCTTTTTTGTTGTGCGGTTACCCGATTTGCAGGTGCGTTAGCGGATTTACAGGTGCGCTATCGAATTAGTATTGCACGCTGATGCAGGCGGCGGCTGTGACGGCTTTGTCGATGGCGGCTTCTGTGGTTGCCGCGCGGGCCAGAGCCACGCCTAAGCGGCGGCGACCGTCAATGTCCGGTTTGCCAAACAGGCGCAGTTGGGTGTCCGGCTGAGCCAGTGCCTGCGCCAATCCCTGATAGCGGATGTTGCTGGACTTGCCTTCGGCCAATACCACGGCCGAGGCCGATGGTCCGTGCTGCACTATGTGGTTGATTGGCAGTCCCAGAATCGCCCGCACGTGCAGGGCAAATTCAGACAGATCCTGACTGATCAGGGTTACCATGCCGGTATCGTGGGGGCGCGGAGAAACCTCAGAGAAGTATACCTCTTCGCCCTGAATAAACAGCTCAACCCCGAACAGACCATAGCCACCCAGGGCTTCGACCACGGCTTTACCGACCTGTTGCGCCCTGGCCAGCACCGAAGCTGACATCGCCTGTGGCTGCCAGGACTCGCGGTAGTCACCATCTTCCTGACGATGACCTATAGGGGCGCAGAAGTGAATGCCGTCCACCGCACTGATGGTCAGCAGGGTGATTTCATAATCAAAGGCCACAAAGCCCTCAACAATCACTCTGCCTTCACCGGCGCGGCCGCCCTGCTGGGCGTAATCCCAGGCGGCATCAAGCTGACTTTGCTCGCGGATCACGCTCTGGCCCTTACCGGATGAACTCATGACAGGTTTGATCACGCAGGGCAGGCCAATCTGCGCCACGGCAGCGACAAATTCCTCATGGGTATCACAGAAGCGGTAGGGCGAGGTGGGTAGCTGCAGGGTTTCGGCGGCCAGGCGGCGGATGCCTTCTCTGTCCATGGTCAGCGCGGTGGCGCGGGCAGTGGGCACCACCTTAAGGCCGTCGGCTTCCAGTTCTACCAAAGTGGCAGTGGCGATGGCTTCAATTTCCGGGATCACATAGTGGGGCTGCTCAGCCTGAATAAGTGCTTTGAGCGCGGCCCCATCGAGCATATTGATCACATGATTGCGGTGAGCCACCTGCATGGCAGGCGCGTTGGGATAGCGATCCACGCCTATCACTTCAACGCCCAGGCGCTGCAGTTCAATGGCGACTTCTTTGCCCAGCTCGCCGCAGCCGAGCAACATGGCGCGGGTTGCGCCGGGAGTATGAGGTGTGCCTGTCATGGTGAGGGTACCTTGTTATTATTGGTGAGATTGGCGCGAGTGTACCCTGTCAGCCGCAGCAGCCCAGAGGCCAAACGTGGGAATAAATGGCTTTTGTGCAACCGATCACCGGATTGTATTTTGATCAGAATTGAGAGATTTTCAGCGCAAAAAATCAGCCCGCACTGGCGGGCTGATAAGTGACCTGTAGCTGCTTCGCTGAGCGCACGCTGCGCCAGCTATTGCTTGGCTGGCTGGGGAGGGAACTGCGCGAGGATATTCGCCACGGCTTTTTGTGCCGCCTGCGCTTTTTTATCGCCGCCACTGCTGAAGTCGTAGCTGTCGGTACCACGCCAGATCAGGCGGCGGCTGGGATCATAAATACGGATATCAATAATCTGCTCCTTGGTATCTTTGCCTGTGGGCAGATCCACTGCCGTGCCCAGACTGATGCCGCCATTGCTGCCCCAGGTACCGGTGCCAAGTCCTATCGAGACGTTGGAGTCCTTGGGTTTGTCCTGGGTGGCGAGATCAAAACCCACCAGAAAGTCAGGTGCTCTGGGGTAATCTTTAAAGCCTTTGGATGTCAGATCCCGGCTGATCTGATTGCTGATCCGCTCGGCACTGATGGGATCATCGGTAATGGGGGCGGGCAGCATGGTGAAGTTTTCCAGCTTGCTGAAATTAAAGTCGACATTGTAGTCAGTTCGCGGTGGCGTACCTGCGCATGCAGCTAACAGCAAAGTACCAAACAGCAGGGCAATAATACGGCTGGGATTCATATGCTTCTCCAAAACTGAGGCGTGGCATGGGATAAGCCCCAGAATAGGTTTATTGCGCTGTTGCTGACAAGTGAAATCAGAGTGTTGCCTGTTTAAAACTGCTGTCAGGTGTTATACATAGGGAGTAATTCACCTTCCGTTGAAGAATCATCATGGAGCAGTTGGGCTTTTTTGATATTCCCAGTCCCTGTCTGGGGATCTGTACCACGGACAACCGGGGTTATTGCCTGGGTTGTATGCGCAGTCGTGACGAACGGTTTCATTGGCAGCAGTTGTCTGATGCCAAGAAACTGGAAGTCATTCGTCTGTGCAAGCGCCGCCGTCGCAGTCGGCAGTTGGCTATTCTCAAGGCGCAGAAAGATCAATTGCAACAGCAAAGAAACGAACTTAATGGCAGTCTGGATTTCGGCAGCGCCGACGACTGAAACGGCAGCTACCTCGCTGTTTTCGTTACAAAGTAGGATTTTTTCCCATCTTTTTCCCAATTCAATCCTCTGGATGTTTTACCTAGCCTGAGAAACAGTTGGCCATGTGGCCGGATATGGCGACTGTACTTCGGAGGCCAGGTGACTCAACCCTTTATTCGCATTCCATCGAGCTTCTGCCTGTTGCTGGCCGGAGTTTGCCTGCTCTGCCCGGCGGAGAGTCTGGGCAGCGACGGTGGCATTGAGGTTATCACCGTCATTGGTCACGGGGATGAGTCGAGCGACAAGCATTACGCAGGTACTGTTCAGCGCGCCGCTGCGACGGAGATAGCGCGCAGCCTGAAATCCCATGCCGGGCAGTTTTTGAACAGCCATGTTGCCGGGGTAACCGTCAATGACGTGCAGAACAATCCGTTTCAGCTGGATCTGCAGTATCGGGGATTTACCCTGTCGCCCTTGCTGGGGTTGCCTCAGGGAATGTCTGTGTATGTTAATGGCGTGCGTTTTAACGAACCTTTCGGTGACACTCTCAATTGGGACCTTATTCCGCTGGAAGCCGTGCAGACATTGAGTTTATATTCAGGCTCCAATCCGATATTCGGCCAGAACACTCTGGGCGGAGCTTTGGTGCTTGATATCAAAGACGGCTTCAGCTTCCAGGATAATGTGCTGGATATTCGCGGCGGCAGTCATGGCATGTGGCAAGGTACGGTTGAGAGCGGCGGTAACTCAGGAGAACTTGGTTACTATGCCGTGATCAGTCGCTATGAAGAAGATGGCTGGCGGGATTTCTCCCCTACCGAAGTGACTCAGTTGTTGACCAATCTGACCTGGAAAGCGGGTGAAAGCAGTAGGTGGGATCTGCTGGCGGCAACCAGTCGCAGTGATTTGATAGGTAATGGTGCCGTGCCATACGATTTAATGGCGCTTGAAGGTCGCTCCGCCGTGTATACCCACCCTGACCAAACCGAAAACGACCACTGGTTTGCCTCTCTGGCCGGGGATATTCAACTGGCGTCCAACCTGTCATTGGATTTGAATCTGTACTACCGGGACTCAGAGACCAATACACTTAATGGTGACGACAGTGATTTTGAGGAGTGTGAAGTCGATGGTGAAGAGACCCTGTGCGATGAAGACGATGAGCCGGTGGAGTTTGTCGATCGCAATGGCAAAGAGTTGGAGGTCGACCTGGATAAGTTGGGGCTGGAAGCTGACGCTCTGGATGGCCTGAACAATACCTCTCGAACCGCGCAAAAATCCGGCGGGATATCGGCTCAGCTGGTACTCGATCTGGAGCGTGGCAGCTTCCCCGGTCAGTGGGTATTGGGTGCCGGTGCAAGTTGGGCGGATATCGATTTTAGCTCAGATACTGAGTTCGCAGAGTTGATGAATGAGGAAGTGGGGTCACCAAGATCCACCTCCGGGGTGGGACTGTATGACGAAGGTTCAATTGTGCGTCTGGATAGTAATCGAACCCAATACTATGGCTTTATTGCCGGTAGCCTGGCGCTGAGGGATAACCTGCAACTGACGACAGCGGCAAGGTACGACTTTACCAATATCGAGATGATAGATTTGGCGCCCGGGGAAGATGGCACCACATTGGACGGGGACCATGATTTTAACCACTTGAGCCCATCGGCAGGCCTGATCTGGCAATTTATGGAGCAAGCCTCACTCAGTGCTTCCTGGGCGCAATCCAGCAGAGCGCCTACACCGGTAGAACTCAGCTGCGCAGACCCGGATGCGCCCTGTAAATTGCCCAATGGCTTTGTGTCCGATCCTCCGCTCAGGCAGGTCGTCACTGACACCTGGGAGTTGGCTCTGGCATACAATGACACTGCCTTCGGGGCAGAGCTGGTGTGGTTTCACGCCATGAACCGGGATGACATTATTTTTCAGCAAGCCGGTGCTTTGGCGTCAGAAGGCTACTTTGCCAATGTCGGGAATACCCTGCGTCAGGGACTGGAGACGGTTTTCAGTCAGTCGTGGGGGCAATGGCGGCTGAGTCTGACATACAGCTATCTGGACGCCACTTTCCAGAGTCCTTTTGTATCTTTCAGTCCCAACAATCCGCAGGGCGGTCATCGCCTGGTCGCCAAAGGTGACCGCATTCCCGGATTGCCCAGGCACAGTGCCAGGTTGGGGTTGGAGTGGCAGCTGGACGATTGGTTGCTCGGGCTGGATATGCGCATGCAAAGCAGTCAGTTTTACCGTGGTGATGAAGCCAATGAAAACGACCGTCTGCCCGGGTTTGGTCTGGTTGATCTGCGTGCCGCTTATCAGCTCAATGACAACATCGGCCTGTATGCCGGTATCGATAATCTGTTTAATCGCCGTTTTGAGACCTTTGGTGTCTATGGTGAGTCTGATGAGGTGTTGGGCAACCTCTATCCCGGTTTTGATGATGTCCGTTTTGTCGGGCCGGGAGCGCCCCGCCGTATATTTGTTGGATTTAAGCTAAGTTTTTAATCACCAAGGATATTTAAATAAATATTATGTGGATTCCGTAAATAGAATTACAGTAATTCTATTGCTTCAGTTTTTACTTAATAATAAGTCGCCTGAATATATTGTCAGTGATATTAATGAAGTCGTTGTAATTTCATTGAAAATACATCCTGTAAGCTGAATTGTAAATCAGCGACTGAACGGTGTAATTCATTAATGCAGCAGCCGGGTGAATGCTCTTGTTTACCACGTTTATTAATCGGTTTAACTGGCTGTACAATAAAGTCTTTTGTTGGATTCAGATGACCACAGTTGGTTGCCACACTTTCAATTTTTTGCAGCCTGGAAATGATCGCCTGAGGATATTGCTGCAGTGCCGTTTTGATATGGTCCCGTGATAGCCCCGGCTGCAGCTTGTCATCTTCCAGACCAATAGCCGCGCCGACCATAAGGTAGCAGCGGTCTATCAGCTGCAGATAGCCTGAGTCCGCCGCTGGCGTGTCCGGTGATGATGAAGGTGACTTGATTTGCTCGAAGCAATCGTCGATGTCAGCGACCCGGGAGAGTACCTGATAGGAATACGCTTCGTTACGGTATCTCGGGGACTGGGTGATTTCCTGTTGTCCCGGGTTTTCGAGCTTTAATTTGATATATTCAAAACTCAAAATTTTAAGACTGAACAAACTCTTGTCTTTAATATGCAGCATAAAACCTCAAAACAATCAGCCATTCCTGGCTCGGGTTATTTATATATTTTATACGCAAATTATCTACGGGTAATTAGTCGAGATCCATCAATTTATGTTATTTGTTTTGAGTCTTATTATTCTCAATGACTTATCCGGAATGCCAAAGTACATTTATGTGAAATATATCCGCCTGTAAACAAAATATTCCGAAAAAGCTGCCTGATTTTTATATTCAATGGATATTAGTCAGATCCAATATTAAAAATATCATTGAGCTCAATATATTGAGATAGATTTGAAGCTGATAGTTCAGTGGAAACGACGCTCGGGACGAAAACTGACCACGGCCACCAGACTGAAGGACAGCGTGCACCCCAGCACCACCAGCAGCGCGGGCAGATTGAGCTCGTTATACAGGGCAAAGCGAATAAGCTCAGTGCCGTAGGTGAAGGGGTTATAGCGGCAGATAAGATACAGCCAGTCGTTGGCTTCCTGCATTTTCCACAGGGGATACAGGGCGGAGGACAGGAAAAACATGGGGAAGATGACAAAATTCATCACCCCGGCGAAGTTCTCCAGCTGTTTCACCCAGGCGCCGATAATCAGCCCAAGCATCCCCAGCATCAACGCCGTGAGCAGCATGGCGGGCAGGGCGTACAGATAGCCGGTCAACGTCAGCTCAATGCCATAGCACCAGGCAAATCCCAGCAAGGCCAGCGCCTGCAGCAGGGAAATGAGCGCCACCGCCAGCACTTTGGCCAGTAACACAAAACTGCGGGGCAAAGGACTGGTCAGCAGCACTTTCATGCTGCCCATTTCCCGATCGTAAACGATGGACAGCGAGCTTTGCATGCCATTGAACAGCAGCACCATGGCACACAGTCCCGGCAATATGTACTCCTCGTAATTGATGTAAGTCTCGTAAGGCTCAATGATGGCGATGCCCAGCGCCGCCCGGAAACCGGCGGCAAACACCACCAGCCACAGCAAAGGGCGCACCAGCGCACTGAGAAAGCGGGATTTCTGACTCCACAGCTTGAGCAGTTCACGCTGACATATGCCGACAAATCCCTGCCAGTAGTTCATTGCGCTCGCTCCATCAGCTGGCTGAACAGCTGCGCCACAGTGTCTGCGCCATAGCGGCTCAGGAGTTCAGCGCACTGTCCCTGCGCCAGCAACCGGCCCTGATGCAGCAACAGCAGCTGATCGCCGGTTTGCGGCTCATCCAGCAGATGGGTAGCCCACAGCACACACACCTGATGCGCGGCGCAGTATTGGCGTACTGTGGCAATCAGCTCCCGGCGACTGCCGGGATCCAGGCCGACACTGGGTTCGTCCAGCAGTAAAATGGCGGGCCGGTGCATCAGTGCCCGGACGATCTCCAGCCGGCGTCGGTGGCCGGTATTGAGCGTGCGTACTTTGTCATCCAGCCGCTCAGTCAGGGCAAAGGTGGCCAGCAGCGGCGCGGCCTGCTCCAGACTTTGGCGGTGGTTGAGGCCGTGCAGTGCGCCGAAGTAACACAGGTTTTGCCGGATACTCAGATCCATATCCAGCGTCTGCTGCTGAAACACCACGCCCAGGCGGGCATTGGCGCGATACCCAAGCTCATTGAGTGGCCTTCCTGCAAACAGGATATGCCCCTGCTGCAGGCGGTACATCTGGGTCAGCAGCGCAAACAGGGTGGATTTGCCGGCACCGTTGGGCCCCAGCAGCATAGTGATGCCCGGTTGCAGGCGAAAGCTGACGTCAGTCAGCGCCGCGCGGGTGTGATAGCAAAAAGTCAGCTTGCTGACTTCAACCAAAGCGGCATCAGTCATCGGCAATGACCACGCCCCAGGGATAGCGACCGACCCGGATAGATTTGATCACCTTGAGTGAGGGCACGTCGATCACCGACACATCACCGCTGACACCGTTGGTGGTGATCAGCTTTTGCTGATCCGGACTCAGCGACAGCTGCCACACCCGCCTGCCTACCAGCAGATAGTCCAATACCTCCAGAGTTTGCTGATCCACTACTGCTACATGGTTGGCCGGGCCCAGTGCCACAAAGGCATATTTGCCATCATCGGTAAGGCGGACGCCTACAGGCTGCACTTTATCGGCATGCACCCCTTTGGGGGCAAAGGCGATGGTTTTGATGATTTGCTGACTGGCGGTATCGATGACAGACACAGTGCCGCCAATCTCAGAGCTGACCCACAGCTGCTTGCCGTCCGTGGTGAACTTGGCGTCTCTGGGACGGGCATCCACCAGGGTGTTGTGGATGTTGTCATTGCTGAGGGTATCAATCCAGTGGGCCATGTTGGAGGTTTCTGAGGTGACAATCAGGGTATGGCCATCCGGACTGATCCCCACCCCTTCCGGCTCAAGGCCGACATCAATCTGGGTGACTACCTTTCTGCCGGGAATGTCGATCACCGTCAGCAGCGCATCATCCTCGTTGGCGGCGTATAACCAGTCACCATTGGGATGCAGAATAAACTGCTCAGGATCTTCGCCTGAGGGTAACTCGCCGACTATCCTGCCGCTGGCCCGATCGAGAATTTGTATGGTGTCGGACTCGCTGGCACACAGGTACAGCTGTTTGCCATCTTTGCTCAGTATGATGCCCCTTGGCCGCGAGCCCACCTGCCAGGTCTCCACCACCTCCAGCGTGCCCATGTCGATGACGCTGATGGTGTCATCCTTTTCATTGCTGACATAGGCATGCTGCGCCTGCAAAGAGCTGCAGAACAAACACAGACAAGACAACAGCTTAACCATAGAAAGACGGTGCATGGCATTACTCCGTTGAACTCAGTTGGCAGCGGCTTTCCCGCCGATCGGCGCCCAGGGTGTCCATCTCATTGCTGGGGTGCAGAAATCCGTCCAGCGGCGCGGAGGCAACCAGCGCCTGCTGGTGAAACAAAGGGATGGGCTGGCGCAGCTGGCCATTCCAGGGGCGAAAACTCAGTTTGCGTCCCATGTATCCGGCAACGGAGAAGTCCGGTGCCAGCATACGCGTGCGCAAGGTCGTTACCTCAGCGCTGCGGCTTTGGATCAGGGCTTCACTCAGGGCGCGCACTGCAATCCAGGCGGCAAAGTCTTTATCTGTCATGGCCCGGTTGAACTGAGCGCGGAAGCGGTTTTGCAGCTGCACTGCGCCCCAGGCTTCAATCACGCCGCTCCATTCGGCGGCCAGCATGCCATGGGTGCCAATAACCGGGCGCGGCAGATGAGTGTTGTAGGGCAGCAGTTGCCCGAACAGATTGGCAGTGTCGGCCACCCACACCAGATCATAGTCATCCGTGCGGGTAAAAGCCTGCAGCTCAGTGCCCGCCACCCGGCGCAGATCCGTCTCAAATTGCCACACTTTTTGTTCAACCAGTTTATGGCCAAACTTGCTGATGCTGTGTTTCACGGCATCGGCATAGGCCGCATCCTGTGGGCTGCTGCCGCTGACAAGCAGCACTTTGCTCAGGCGCCGGCTGCGCATCCACTGGGCCAGGGCATCGGTTTGCATACTGTAGCTGGCGCGGGTATGTAGGGTGTTGGGCAGGCACAGTTGCCGTCGCAGGCTATCGTCACGATTGCCGATATTGATCAGCAGTACATACTCTGGCAGTTGCTTTCGCAGCGCCTGCAGATTGGCGGTGGATAGATCGACCAGCAGAATGTGGCTGCCGGCGGCAACCCAGGCTTGCGCCTGACTGATGAGCTGCGCCGGGTCGCTTTGCAGTGCTGGAACGCTCAGCTGAGCCGTATGCAGTGTGATGTGCTGGCGCAGAAATTTGCCGGTGCGATTGCTGTCAGCCACAGCCTGCAGCGCGCCGGCCAGTCCTTCATCCCCGGCGGGTCTGAGGTAATCAGGCACGGCAGAGACAATTTCTGCCGGCTGCTGCAATATCCCCAGTTGCAGCTCGATGCCGGTCTCCGTTGGCAGCTCACCGGCGCTGGCCTGTGCCTCGGCATGGCTGGCAACCAGTGGCCAGCAGGCCCAGAGCAACACCCCAATGCGGCAGGCAAACACCCCAATGCGGCAGGACAACATAGCGATGGGTCGGCTTGCAAACGGCATGGCAGGGGCGGCTCCTTAGGTCATAGGTGTGGTTCTACTCTATTGATTGGATTGGTGGAGTTCAAACGCCGCCCGGTCGGGAATGAGGCTTTTCCGCCTAAAGGATGAGACGCTCACCCGCTTTGGTATCATTGGGTCGGCTGCTCGGGTTTTCTACACTGGCAACAAGTTCACAGTGCAGAGAAATACAACGATGAAAGCAGCCCTTACCCGCCTTATTATCACCCCGCTGGCCTTAACCGGTTTGCTGCTGGGGGGATATGCCCTGGCCCATGGCAATGTCACGCCACAGTCCATAGACACCAGCAGCCTGCCTGCCCTGGGGGAAGAGTGGAACGAGACCAACCCTTACCGCGAGCAGGGTGGGGATGTGCGGCTGGAGATCCTGCGGATCGGCGCCTCAGCCTATAACCAGAACTGCGCCCGCTGTCATGGACTGGAGGGCATTTCCGGCGGTATTGCCCCGGACTTGCGCCTGCTGGCAGCCGATATTGATGGCGATGAATGGTATGTCTACCGGGTGCAGAATGGCGCGGTGCGCAATGGCGCTGTGTATATGCCAAAAATGACTGAGCATCTGAATCAGGAAGCCCTGTGGGCCATCCGCACCTGGCTGGAGTCGGTTGCCCCGCAACCTCAGGCGGAATAAGCGGGGTTGCCATGAAACACGGGCTTTGGCTGGCAGCCGGGCTGCTGTGTCTGCTGTTATCTCCCGCTTGGGTGCAGGCGCGCAATTATGACGAGGTCATCGACAGTGGCGTACTCAAGGTCGCCCTGTACCGGGACTTTCCTCCCTATTCCTGGCTGGAAAAGGGCCAAGCCAAAGGCATGGATGTGGAACTGGCCGGCGCGCTGGCCACCGGGCTTGGGGTGAAGCTTGAGATCCTCTGGGCCACGGCCGGGGAAAATACCGGTGATGACCTGCGCCAATACCTGTGGAAGGGCAGCAATCTCAATACCACTGACGGCAGTCGCATCAAGGCCGATGTGATGCTGCGCATTCCCTATGACAGAGCCTATGCCCAGCAGCGGGATGACACAGGGCATCTGGCCCATGAGCTGGTACACATGTTCGGTCCCTATCATGAGGAGCGCTGGCAGTTGGCCTACAACCCCGACAAAATCGAGGATGTGCCAACCATGGCGGTGTTTCAGTACCACAATATCGGCGTGGAGATAGACTCCGCGCCGCAGTTTTTTCTCACCTCAGCGTTTGGCGGTCGCCTGCGCGACCATACCCGCAGCTATCACGATATCAGCCAGGCTTATGCCGCCATGACCCAGGGCGAAGTGGATGCCGTGATGGGCATGTACAGCCAGATCCAGTGGCTGAACCAGCGTCAGGGTGGCAAGGCGGTACTGGCCCAGCGCCACTATCCGCTGTTTGGCAAACAAACCTGGGAGTTGGGGATGGCAGTCAAGGACGACTATCGGCAACTGGCCTATGCGCTGGAGGACATCATGCTCGAGTGCATCCGCGATGGCCGGATGGCGGCCTGGGCCAGTGCCAACGGCTTCAGCTATCAGATGCCGCCGCGCTATCTGCCACCCGAAGCCACAGCGAGCGCAGTGGCTTCGGGTGGCTGAATTCATGCTTTAGGATGAGTGCCAATGAATGAGCTTTCCCTGCCGACCGGGCAATACCCATTCAGCAACCGGGTTCTTAGCATGGATTATCAGACAGGCCGGAGTTGAGCAGCATCAGGCGTCGACATTGAGAAACGATAACAATATGAGGTTCGATTATGAAGTCATATAACAAGGCGATCTGGCTGCTGTTGTCGCTGGCCACAGCCGGTACGATGGCCGCTGGTGTCACGGACAAAGATCTGCTCAACGACCAGAACACCCCTGAGGATGTGCTGACCTATGGCCTGGGATTACAGGCCCAGCGCTACAGCAATATCGATACGCTGAACCGGGACAACGTCAAAGAGCTGCGCCCGGTGTGGGCTTTCTCGCTGGGCGGTGAGAAGCAGCGCGGCCAGGAATCCCAGCCACTGGTGAAAGACGGCGTTATGTATCTGACCGGTTCCTATTCCCGGGTATACGCCGTTGATGCCCGCACCGGTGATGAGATCTGGCAGTACGACGCCCGCCTGCCCGATGGCATCATGCCCTGCTGTGACGTGATTAACCGTGGCGTGGCCTTGTATGACGATCTGGTGATCTTCGGCACTCTGGATGCCAAGCTGGTGGCGCTGGACGCCAAAACCGGCAATGTGCGCTGGAAGAAAAAAGTTGAAGATTACAAAGGCGGTTACTCGATTACCGCTGCGCCCATAGTGGTGAAGGGCAAGGTGATCACCGGGGTGTCGGGTGGCGAATTCGGGATTGTCGGTAAAGTGCGGGCCTATGATGCCAAAACCGGCGAGCTGGTATGGGAGCGGCCTACTGTTGAAGGCCACATGGGCTACATGTGGAAGGATGGCAAACAGGTGGAAACCGGCATCTCAGGTGGCGCACCGGGTAAGACCTGGCCGGCGGATCTGTGGCAGTCCGGCGGCGCCGCGCCCTGGCTGGGTGGCACCTATGATGCGGATACCGATCTGCTGTTCTTCGGCACAGGTAACCCGGCGCCCTGGAACTCCCATATGCGTCCCGGCGACAACCTGTTCTCCTCCTCACGCCTGGCGCTGGACCCGGATACCGGCGAGATTGTCTGGCATTTCCAGACCACGCCACACGATGGCTGGGATTTCGATGGCGTGAATGAACTGATTGCCTTTGACTATCAGGATAAGGGCAAGCCGGTGAAAGCCGCCGCTACTGCCGACCGCAATGGTTTCTTCTATGTGCTGGACCGAACCAATGGCAAGTTCATCCGTGGTTTCCCCTTTGTGGATAAGATCTCCTGGGCCAGCGGCCTGGATGAAAATGGCCGTCCTGTGTATGTCCCTGAAAATCGCCCCGGCAGTCCGACCGACTCCAAAGATGGCAAGCAGGGCAATACCGTGGTAGCGGCGCCCTCTTTCCTTGGCGGAAAAAACTGGATGCCCATGGCGTACAGCCAGAAAACCGGCCTCTTCTATGTGCCGTCCAACGAGTGGGAGATGGATATCTGGAACGAGCCAACCGCCTACAAGCGTGGCGCGGCTTATCTGGGGGCTGGCTTTACCATCAAAACCATCAATGATGACTATGTCGGTGTGCTGCGGGCTATCGATCCCAAAACTGGCAATATCGTCTGGGAATACAAAAACTATGCGCCGCTGTGGGGCGGTGTGCTGACTACGGCTGGCGGTCTGGTGTTTACCGGCAACCCTGAGGGCTACCTGCTGGCATTTGACGATAAAACCGGCGAGCTGGTGTACAAGTTCAATACCGGCTCCGGCATAGTCGGCAGTCCCATCACCTGGACCATGGATGGCGAGCAGTACGTCAGCGTATTGTCCGGCTGGGGTGGGGCAGTTCCCCTGTGGGGCGGTGATGTGGCCAAGCGGGTGAAAGATTTCAACCAGGGCGGCACAGTCTGGACCTTTAAACTGCCAAAACAGTAGCCAACCTTGGACAGGTATCACCATAAGCCCGCCCTAGGCGGGTTTTTTACTTCAAATACTCATCAAATAGGCGATTTTTGTCTTGAAGGCTGACTTGTGTCAGACCGGCGTCATTCCCTCCAAAAGTATGAAATTTTCTCACCCAACGGCCAATAGAGTCGGCTTCGGGGCTCTGTCTAGAATGAGTCATGGCCTTGGGAAGGTACCTGAAACGGCAGCGACCCTGAGTGCATGCAATCAGCGTCGCTTTCCCCCCGGAGGGTGGCCATTTGGATAAACACAAAGAGGTGGAATCATGATCTACGCGCAACCCGGGACCCCAGAGTCCAACGTCTGTTTCAAAACCCGTTATGAGAACTATATTAACGGCCAGTGGACGCCGCCTGCCGAAGGCCGCTATTTTAAAAATCACTCTCCGGTCAACGGCGATTTTATTTGTGAAGTGCCCCGCTCCACCGCCGCCGATATCGACAAGGCGCTGGATGCCGCGCACGCCGCCAAGACTGCCTGGGCAGCCACTTCAGTGACTGAACGCTCCAATATTCTGCTGAAAATTGCCGATCGGCTGGAAGCCAATCTGGAGCGTTTTGCGCTGGCCGAAACCTGGGATAACGGTAAGTGTATCCGCGAAACCCTGGCGGCCGATCTGCCTCTGGCCATTGATCATTACCGCTATTTCGCCGGTTGTATCCGCGCCCAGGAAAACGCCCACAGCCAGATTGACAATGACACTGTGGCCTATCACTTTAACGAGCCGCTGGGCGTAGTGGGGCAGATCATTCCCTGGAACTTCCCGCTGCTGATGTCGGCCTGGAAAATACCGCCGGCGCTGGCCACAGGTAACTGTATTGTGCTCAAGCCAGCCGAGCAGACGCCCCTGTCTATTTGCCTGTTCCTTGAGCTGGTGGGCGATCTGCTGCCTCCTGGAGTGCTCAACGTAGTGCACGGCATGGGCGCCGAGGTGGGGGCGCCGCTGGCCAGCTCCAGGCGGATCGCCAAGCTGGCCTTTACCGGTTCCAGTGAAGTGGGCGGCATAGTGCTGAAAGAGGCGGCGGCCAACATGATCCCGGCTACCGTGGAGCTGGGTGGCAAGTCCCCCAATATCTTCTTTGAGGATATCTTCAACTATGAGGATGAGTATCTGGACAAGTGTCTGGAAGGGGCGGCGCTGGCGTTTCTCAACCAGGGCGAAGTCTGTACCTGTCCATCGCGCATTCTGGTGCACGAGTCAATTTATGAAAAGTTTGTGCAGAAGCTGATCGCCCGGGTGCAAACCGTCAAGCAGGGCAACCCGCTGGATACCGACAGTCAGGTGGGGGCTCAGGTCAGTCGTGAGCAGTATGACAAGATCCTGTCTTACATCGATATTGGCCGCAAAGAGGGGGCCGAGGTATTGATTGGTGGCGCCAAAGGCAGTGCCGGCAACGGACTGGAGGAAGGTTTTTATATCCAGCCGACCCTGCTTAAGGGCGAGAACAATATGCGGGTGTTTCAGGAGGAGATTTTCGGCCCTGTGGTGGGGATCACCACTTTCAAGACGGAAGCTGAAGCGCTGGCGATTGCCAACGACAGCATCTATGGTCTGGGCGCCGGTCTGTGGACCCGTGATATGAACCGTGCCTATCGCGTCGGTCGTGGCATTGAAGCGGGGCGGGTGTGGACCAACTGTTATCACCTGTATCCGGCCCATGCGGCATTCGGTGGCTACAAGAAGTCAGGTATCGGCCGTGAAAACCACCGCATGATGCTCAATCACTATCAACAAACCAAGAACCTGCTGGTGAGCTACAACCCATCACCACTGGGCTTCTTCTAAGCGGTCACACGCCAGTCACAGGTCGGCCGGTGCCGGCCTGTTGGCTGAGCTTCACACCATGCGCCTCATCCTCAACGCCATCTTACTGCTGCTGTGCAGTTTGCTGCCCCTGCCGCTGCTGGCCCAGTGGCTGGAAGCGGGACCTGAGGTGCTGCCATTTTTCCCCACTGCGACTCGCATTCAGTCCGTCGATGAGATGGGGCTGACCCCGGTTTATCAGCTCAATGAATTGCTCGGCTTCGTGTTTGAGTCTGATGAGCTGGTGAATTTTCCCGGCTTTTCCGGTGAAACCATCAATCTGCGTATCGGCCTGGATATGCAGGGGGTGATCCGTGGGGTTGAAGTGGTGCGCCACCATGAACCGATTTTCCTGCATGGCCTGGGGGAAGAGCCCATGCTGGCCTTTGTCGCCCAGTATCTGGGGCAGGAGATCAAACAGCGATTTATCATCGGCAGCCATGGGGAAAAGATGGCCGATGGCCGCACTGTCTATCTGGATGGCATCACCAAGGCAACTGTGTCTGTGATGGTGATTAATGACACCCTGCTCACCGCCGCAGCCAAGGTGGCCCGCGCCCGCCTGGATGGCTTTGGTGATGGTCAGGTTGCCACGCTCAATCAGGACAACTACTCCCCGGCAAGTTTTGAGCAGCTGGTAAAGCAGGGCGCGGTATTTCACTGGCAGTTGAGTCTGGATGAGGCCGCCAGGCAGCTGAATGTGCCCGGTGAGCGGCTTGGTGCCTATCTGCAGGCGCAAAACAGCGCTGAGCTCAATGTGGATGCCAAGGCAGTTGAGGATGCAAAAACCTCTGAAGGGCTGCCAGCGGATGCCTTTATCGACATAACCGGGTTGTTTGTTTCCAGCCCCCTGATTGGCCGCAATCTGCTGGGTGAGGCTGAGTACCAGCGCCTTGCCGGCGAGCTGGCGGAGGGAGAACTGGCGGTGATGATGCTGTCGCGCGGGGCGGTCAGTTTTGTGGGCGAGGATTTTGTTGCCGGCACCTCACCCAGTCGTCTTGGACTGCTGCAACATGATGTTGCGGTGGATCTGCGGGATATCGATTTTTACAGTTTTTATTCCCCCTCGCTGGCCGCGGATGTGCCTGCCTACCGGGATATCCGGGTGCTGAAAATTCAGGGCCGCAGCGGCTTTAACCCGGGCGCGCCCATGACTTGGCAGATAACCCTCAACTTATCAAACAATCCTTTGCTGCCTCGTCCTGAGGTGCTGAGTCAGCGCTTTGAATTGCCTGCTGCCATGACAGTGCCGCCGCCCGCGGCCGTCAAGCCTGAGCCGCTGTGGCGGACGCTCTGGCGCGCCCGCATGGGGGAAATTGCACTGCTGCTGGCATATTTGCTGCTGCTCACAGCGCTGTTTGCCTGCCAGCGCGCTCTGTCACCGCGTTATGGCCGGTATCTGCCCCGAGTCAGGCTGGCGGCGCTGCTGTTTGTCATCGGTTTTATCGGCTTCTATGCCCAGGGGCAGTTGTCTGTGGTGAACATCTACACCCTGGCGCTGTCGCTGTGGAAGGGGTTTGATATTCAGGTCTTCCTGCTCGATCCCATCATCTTTGTGCTCTGGAGTTTTGTGTTTGTCAGTCTGTTTCTGTGGGGGCGGGGACTGTTTTGCGGCTGGCTGTGCCCCTTTGGCGCCATGCAGGAGTTGCTGGGATGGCTGGCGCAGCATTTCAGATTGCCCCAGTGGCGGCCTGCGGAGACGCTGCACAGACGCCTGCAGCTCATCAAGTATCCGCTGTTGTTGCTGTTACTGATCTGTGGGTTTTACAGCCTGTCGCTGGCGGAGACGCTGGCCGAAGTGGAGCCTTTTAAAACCGCGGTGACCATGAATTTCGTCCGCCACTGGCCGTTTGTCCTGTATGCCACTGCTCTACTGCTGCTGGGGCTGTTTGTGCACAAGTTCTATTGCCGCTACCTGTGTCCATTGGGGGCCGGACTGGCGCTGCTGGGACGCTTGCGGCTGTTCTCCTGGCTCAGGCGCCGCCCTGAGTGTGGCAATCCCTGCCAGCTATGCCGGAAAGCCTGTCATATTGATGCTATCAGCGCCGATGGCCGGATCGACTATAACGAGTGTATTCAGTGCCTGGACTGTTTGACCATCATAGATGACAGCCGTCGCTGCGTGGTGGACCGCTATGGCGATAAACGGCGCAAACGTGCACAAAATCAGGGAAATGGCACCATTGCCATAGAAATAAAGACGACCGAATTCATCACAAAGTAGCATTTTACGCAGCCGGGCCGCTCAATATGCTGGAGATGAAGGCCAATAACCGGGCTTCTATTTCCATGTTCAATTTTGCTCAACTTTTTACTCAAGATTAACTGCGCAAGGAGACTGACAATGTGGGTTAAGCCAAGCTACCAGGAACTGCGCCTGGGTTTTGAAGTTACGCTGTATATCAGTAATCGCTGATTTTATCGGCCTCCGGGGTTCGGCTTCGGAGGCTGATTCAGATAATCACGGCAGGAGATGTTATGCAGGTATTGGTGTTGGGTTCAGCGGCCGGGGGCGGATTCCCCCAATGGAATTGCCATTGTCCCCAGTGCAGTGCCTGTCGTCAGGGTTCCTCCCGCGCTCAGCCCAGAACTCAGTCATCCATCGCGGTCAGCGATAATGGTGAGGATTGGGTGCTGATCAACGCCTCCCCGGATATTCGCCAGCAGATCAATGCCAATTCTCAGATAGCCAGTGCCGATGGCGCCCGGGGTTCGGGCATTCGCGCGGTGGTGGTGACCGACAGCCAGATAGACCATACCACTGGTCTGCTGATCTTGCGTGAAGGTCTGCCGCTGGATCTTTACTGTACCGAAATGGTGCGGGCGGATTTGAGTGAGTCTTTTCCGCTGCTTAAGATGATGACGCACTGGCATGGCGGTTACCGCCAGCAGCCGATCTCCGTGGCGCCGGATGCTGAATTTACCATCCCTCAGGTGCCGGGGCTGCGCTTTGAGCCGGTGCCGCTCAAATCCAATGCGCCGCCCTATTCGCCGCACCGCAATGACTACCATGTGGGTGACAGCATAGGGCTGAAAATCACCGACAAAACCAGTGGCAAAGTGCTGTTTTATGCCCCCGGGCTGGGGGAGCTGAGTGGCGATGTGCTGGCGGCGCTGGCCCAGGCCGATTGCGCCATGGTCGATGGCACCCTGTGGCAGGATGACGAGATGCTCCGTTTGGGGCTGGGCTCCAGTCTGGGCTCGCAGATGGGCCATCTGTCAGTGTCCGGCGAGCAGGGCATGCTGGCGCTGCTGTCGCCATTTCAACGGCTCAGAAAAATCCTGATTCATATCAATAATACCAACCCTATTCTGGATCCTGATTCGCCCGAGTATGCCCAGGTGTGTGCCGCCGGTGTGGAAGTGGCCTTTGACGGCATGTTGATCCAGTTGTAAGGAGCGACAGATGCAACAAGCAGCCCAGGCAGCAATGAGCCGGGAGGCCTTTGAGGCCACACTGAGGGACAAAGGGCGGCTGTACCATATTCATCACCCTTTTCATCAGGCCATGTATCAGGGGCGCTGCACGCCTGAGCAAATTCGCGGCTGGGTGGCCAATCGCTTCTACTATCAAATCAATATTCCGCTGAAAGATGCCGCCATCATGGCCAATTGCCCGGATATCGACACCCGTCGCCAGTGGGTGCAGCGGATCCTGGATCATGATGGTCATGAGAGTCTGGGGGATACTCTGGGGGGCATCGAAGCCTGGCTGGCTCTGGCCGAGGCGGTGGGGCTGAGTCGCGAGGAGGTGCTGGATCAGCGCCATGTGCTGCCCGGGGTACGCTTTGCCGTGGATGCCTATGTCAATTTTGCCCGCCGTGCCAGTTGGCAGCAGGCCGCCTGCTCCTCACTGACCGAGCTGTTTGCACCACACATTCATCAGTCGCGCCTCGATACCTGGCCGCAGCATTATCAGTGGATCGATCAGCAGGGGCTGACCTATTTCCGCCAGCGGCTGAGTCAGGCCAGGCGCGATGTGGACCATGGTCTGCGGCTCACCCTGGATTACTTTGATACCTATGAGAAACAGCAGCAGGCGCTGGCGATTTTGCAATTCAAGCTGGATATTCTGTGGACCATGCTGGATGCCATGACCATGGCCTATGAATACCACAGACCGCCATTTCACAGTGTCACCGATGAGCAGGTGTACCACAGGGGGCTGACTTTATGATCCAGGCCAATCAGGCATACCGGATACACAAATTGTTCCGGCTGCAATATGAACCGGCGCAGCAGGCTTGGGTACTTTTGTATCCCGAAGGCATGATTAAACTCAGTGACAGCGCTTCGGCGATCCTGCGGATGCTCAACGGTGAGCGCACCGTGGCTGAGCTGATTGCCGAACTGCAGGCACAGTTTCCTGAGGCGGATACCCTGGCCGATGATGTCACTGAGTTTCTGGGAGAGGCCTATGGCAAAAAGTGGATCTGTTGAGGCTGCCGTCAAACCGCCTCTGTGGCTGCTGCTGGAGCTGACCTACCGCTGTCCGCTCAGCTGTCCCTACTGCGCCAATCCGCTGGATTTGGGCAACCCGGCTGATGAACTCAGTACCGATGACTGGCTCAGGGTGCTGGAGCAGGCCAGGGCTATGGGCGCGGTACAACTTGGCCTGTCCGGCGGTGAGCCGCTGCTGCGCAAGGATCTTGAGCAGATAGTGGCGCGGGCGCGGGAGCTGGGGTTTTACAGTAATCTCATCACTTCCGGCATCGGCCTGACGGAGAAACGGCTCGAAGCGCTCAAGCGGGCTGGGCTGGATCATATCCAGATCAGTTTTCAATCGGCCGATGCCGACACCAATGATGCCATTGCCGGCAAGAAGCAGGCCTTTGCGCAGAAAAAGCAACTGGCGCAGGCGGTGAAGGCCCACGATTTCCCCATGGTGCTGAACTTTGTCATCAGCCGTCAGAATATCGCCCAGATCCCGGCGATTCTTGCCCTGAGTCAGGCACTGGAGGCTGACTATGTGGAGCTGGCAACGGCCCAGTATTACGGCTGGGCGCTGGCCAACCGGGATCTGCTGTTGCCTTCGCGTGAGCAAATCCGCCTCGCTGAGGCTCAGGTCAATGCGGTGCGGGAGGCGCAGCAGGGACAGGGGCCAAAATTTATTTTCGTGACGCCTGATTACTATGAAACCCGTCCCAAGGCCTGCATGAGTGGCTGGGGCAATATTTTTATGAGCATCGCCCCCGATGGCCGCGCCATGCCCTGCCACAGTGCCGGCCTTTTGCCGCTGAGCTTTCCCAATGTGCAGCAAGCGTCGTTGCGGGAGATCTGGTATGACTCTACGCTGTTCAATCAATACCGGGGCTTTGACTGGATGCCAGAGCCCTGTCGCAGCTGTGATGAGAAGCACCAGGATTTTGGCGGTTGCCGCTGTCAGGCATTGCTGCTGACCGGCGATGCGGCCAACATCGACCCTGTGTGTGACAAGTCGCCGGCGCACCATAAAATTGCCGAGGCGATTGCCCGGGCCTCCGGTTGCCCCCTGGGCGAGATGCTGGCGCGCACGGCCGCCAACAGCCGGATTATCGTGAAATCGCGGGTGTAGCATGAATGCGCCGGGGAGTGTTAAGACATCGGCAACCCAGCCGCCGAGTGAACAGCAAAATCCAAGCACACGGCAAAAAATGAGTGCAGGGCAAAATCTAAGCGCATGGCAAAAGATGCCCTGTGTGGCCGGGCTTAATCACTGGCATTTGCCTGTATTGCCCAGCAGTACGGTTGATAGTTCGACCTGGGCCTCGCACGACAGCCTGGTCGCCAGCATCATCATCCCCACTCCCGCCTTTGATGACAGCGGCGCGGCGCATGCACTGGAACACTGGCTGCTGCGGGGCAATCAGCAGTTCTCCTCGTCTGAGTCGTTTTTTCGCCTGCGAGCCGAGCAGGTGTATCAGGAGTTCAATGCCAGTACCGGCCTATCCTGTACCCGTTTTCATCTGGCGGTCAGTGATGCGGATACCGGGCTGTTATTGCTCGATTATCTGCTCAATGCCGTGCTTGCCCCCTGTCTGCGGGATGAGGACTTTGCCATTGAGATTGGCGGCCTCGACGGCGTATCGCCCGGGGTGATGGCCAGAGAGATGCAGGCCTATATGGCAGATGCTGATAACGCCCGGCAAACCGCACTTCACAGTGAAATTGGTTATCCCTGTTATGGCGGCGTGCCCGATGCGATTGCCAGCTTGACGCCTGAGCGCCTGCGCCAGTGCTGGCGGGTGTGGTACCGGCCTGAGGCCATGACCCTGCTGACTGCCGGGCCCTGGCCTGAGGCCGATGTCGCGGCCCGGCTCAGCGCGGCTCTGGCCAGATATCAAAATATGTTGGCATCAGCGGATGGCGATGCGGTAAAGCCGTGCTTGCCACCGGCAAAGCGGGTGCATCTGGCGGCGCCTGAGTATCTGGGCATCTCACTGTCTTTACCGCCGGGCTGCTGCGCCGAGCCGCAGCAATTCTGGCTGGCACTGGCCAGCATTCTGGGGCACGACACCTATCGACAGATGCTGGCGGAAATGGGTTGGTGCTGGGTGCCCACTCCTGTGGATCTGTGCCTGTTTGAGTCCTGCTCGAATGTTGTTCAATGGCAGGCATCAGTCTCTGGTGAGCATGGGGGCTCAGTTGGCGCCGGGCGCAGTCGCGAGTATGTGTTTGTGCCCAAGCCGCTGACCCGGGGGCGTAAGGGGCTGAGTGACGTGCAGGACGTGCAGACTGTAGAGCTCAGGCGCTGGCTGGAGAAACTGCTGGTGCTGCTTGAAAAACCACAGCAACTGGTGTTCTGGACACAGCAGGGCAAGCTGCAGCACTGGCTACAACAATCCCGGAAACAAGGGCCGGCGCTGGCGACGTTATACGCCTGTGTGCATGGCTGCTTTGAGCTAACCGGGAAGGGTATCCGGCCCGGGCCGCAGCCTTTTGCTTATCCTGCGCCGATTGGATCTGTCACTCTGACGCTGGAGCATCCCCCGGGCGTTGGGCTGCGCCCAGGGCAGACTGCCGGTGGCTGGCTGACAGCCGCCAGAGTGCAACTGCAGGCCTATTGTCTGGCGGCCAGGATCCCGGCAGCGTTTCAGACTCAGCAAGAGCCGCACGCTGGCAAGCTTCAGATTAGGGCCCCTGCCCGCCATATCGCGGCGCTGCTCAGTTGTCTGCGGGCGCTGGTGCGTTTGCCGCTGGCACTGGACCAGCACCAGAACCAGCACCAGAACCAGCACCAGAATCAGAATGCGGGCCTGTCACAATCTCATGCCGCTGCCAATGAGGCGGGCAAAGCAAGCCTTTCCCGCCGGGGCGCGGCCTCAATGGCCGCAGTGCTTGAGCAGGTGACCGCCCGGTTGATGGCGACGGCAGTCGATTCTGAGGCCGTCGATTCTGAAACCAAGACTGAGACAGTGGGCATCACAGTTACCCCTGAGAGCGCTGTACTGGCTGACATTGCTCAGGCGCGCAATATTCATCAGTGGCAGCAGGATATGGGCGATTCCAGTTTGTGCCTGTCGGCACTGGCATCAAGGCCAGGCTGGTCAGTCAGTGTTGAGCGGGGCGCTGAGGTGGAGATTTGGCTGACAGGTGATGGGGATGCCGGAGCAAAGGCCTCTGTTGCTGAGCAGGTCTGTGCCATACCGGCAGAGGCTGGGCCGGACTGGATGCTTATCCGTCGCGCAGAGCATGACTGTGGCATGGCGCTGCTCGCCGTGCGTCCCGGCATAAGGATGGGACCAGTGCCTTTGCTGATGCTGGCACTGCATATTCAGGCGGGCTTGGTGGATGCCAGGGGGAAGGGCAGGATTTATGGGGTGGGTTATCGGCTGCTGGGTAACTCGGGGGCCAGGATTCGCCCCGAGACTCGCCGCGCCAACAGGCGCGCTGTGATGATCTTTACCGCCCAGGACAGTGACTGTCAGGCCAGTCTGGCCGAGATGACTCAATGGCTGGTGACTCCTGTATCTGATGCGCTGGCGCGCTTGCGGCTGGCTCAGGCTCAAAGCCTGCTGGCGAGCACTTCAGCGCCGCATAGCCAGGTGCCGGATGCGGAGCGGCAACTGGCGGATTTCACGCAATTGTTGCAGTGGCTGGCCAGCAGCGTAAGTTGACACAAGGAGCCGTTGGCGCGACGCGCCATATTGCAGGATGCATTATCAGGCAGGTGTGATGATATGAATATGTTTGAAGGCGCAGGCCGCTTGCCTGCATTACAGTATCCGCTGGTGGAAGTGGCCTCCAGCACCCAGGCCGATGCCGCGCTGGCGGTGGCTGAGTTGGCCGCCGCGCTGGCCCGGGCCGATTTGGAATGTGTGCTTTTTTTCTGCTCGGCGTCCTATGAGCTGCCAGCACTGGCGGCGCAGATGGAGCGTCAGTTTGTCGGTCGCAAGGTGGTGGGCTGTACCACCTGCGGCGAAATCACCGAGCATGGTTACAGCAGAAACAGCATTCTGGCGCTGGGCTTCAGCAAACACGCCTTTACCCTGGAAAGTCAGCGGGTGGCGCTGGATAACTTCTCCCTTAATCAGGCGCAGTCACTGGTCTCCGGATTGGTCAGCCGCTGCAACCAAAGGGCGATTGCCCCTGTGGCCGGTAACAGTTTTGTGCTGACATTGATTGATGGCCTGTCTCCCAAGGAGGAGTTGTTTCTGGCGATTCTCAATGCGGCGCTGGGCAAAATTCCGCATTTTGGCGGCAGCGCCGGGGATGATGTCAATCTGGGGTTTACTCATGTGTACTGCGATGGCAGTTTCCACTCGGATTCAGCTGTGGTGGTGATGATTAACACCCTGTGTCCCTTTGAAGTCTTTACCACCCACCATATTCAGAGTCTGGAGCAGAAGCTGGTAGTCACTCTTGCCGACAGCGACAAACGCCGGGTCTATGAACTCAATGCCGAACCGGCGGCGCTGGTGTATGCCCGAGAGGCGGGATTGCCGCTGGAGCAGCTGCAACCTGAAGTGTACGCGCTGCATCCGCTGGCCGTGCTGATTGGCGCTGATTACTATGTGCGCTCGATTCAGAAGGTGAATGAGGATCTCAGCCTGGATTTTTACTGCGCGGTGGATTGCGGCATAGTGCTCACCGCCATGGAGCCCGGCGATCTGCTGGCCAGCGTCGAAGCCAAGCTGGAGTCCCTGAAAACGCGGTTGGGAGAGCCTGAGCTGGTGCTGGGTTGTGATTGCTTCCTGCGGGAGCTGGAGTCAGATAAACGTGATCTTAAAGCCAGCCTGAATGCACTGTTTAAACGCTTCCGGCTGGTGGGTTTTAATACCTATGGTGAGCAGCTCAACGGCGTGCATATGAATCAGACGCTGACCGGGGTGATGATAGGGCGTCCCCGCTTCAAAGGAGGACAGCATGAATGAAGCGCGGGCTGATGATACTGGACTGCAGCAGGAGCTGCTGGCACTGCGGCAGGAAGCCGCGCACCTGAGACTGGAAAATGCCCGGCAGAAGAAAATGATCCAGGCGCTGATCGCCCGGGTTGAGCTGCGGGGTGTCAACAATGTCGATCCTTATCATGCCTTTCAGTACTCGGTGGTGCTGGCCGAGCAGGTGCGGGAAAAAACCGAAGAGCTGAACTCCGCCCTGCAGGCACTGGAAGAGCAAAATGTACAACTGTTTCAGGCCAATCAGATGATAGGCGCGGCGCAGCAAAGGTTTGTTGATGCCATCGAGTCCATCAGTGACGGATTTGCCCTGTTCGACCCCCATGAGCGGCTGATCTATGCCAATCGCAGGCTGCAGAGTTATCTGGCTGAATTTGATTTGAGTTTGTCCCGGGACGACAGTCTGGCAACCCTCAGACAGCAGATAGAGCGCAGTGGCATGGTGCGCGAACCTCTATCCGCGTCCCAGGAGCCGGGTACGCGGGTGTATCAGGACTCCCGGGGACGCTGGCTGCAATTGCTGGAGCGGCGCACCATGGAAGGCGGCAAGGTATTGCTGCACAAGGATATTACCCTACTCAAACAGGCTGAAGAGGCGCGGTTTGAAGCCGCGCTGGCGGAGAAATCCCGGCTGCTGCAGATGATGGTGGATCACCTGTCACAGGGGGTGGTGATGGTCAATGCCCAGGGACTGGTGCAGGTGGTCAACCACCGCTTCTGCGCCATGTCCGGTGTTGCCGAGTCCGGTTTGCTGCTGGGGCGTAAGCTGGCGGATCTGCCACCGTTGCCGCTGTCTCTCAATCCGGTTGATCCGCGTAAAGAGGTCACCACTCTGATGCCGGATCAGGAGCATGTGATTGAGCTTCGCAGTCATGCGTTGAGCATAGGCGGCTATGTCAACACTTACACAGACATTACCCAGAGTCACAGATACGCAGAGAGTCTGCTGGAGAGCGAACGTTGGCTGAGATTGATCACCGACAATGTGCCGGCGCTTATCGCCTATGTGGGTGAGGACTTGTGTTTTCGCTTTACCAATCGCGCCTATGAAAACTGGTATGGCTTCGATAAAGGCGCTTTGCTTGGGCAGCACATCAGTGTCAGCCGCAGCGAGCAGGAATTGCAGTTGATGATGCCCTATGTCCAGCGGGCGCTGGCCGGGGAGCCGGTCACCTTCGAATTGCGCGAACGCAATGCCCAGTTGCAGGACTGCTTTATGATGAAAAGCTATGTGCCCAACACGGACGCCGCCGGGCAGGTGACCGGGTTGTTTGTGCTTAACTGGGATATCACCGAAAGCAAACGGGCGGCCGAGGAGCTGGAGTTGTCCTACCAGCATCTGGAGGTGCGGGTGCGTGAGCGCACTTATCAGCTGGAGGAGCTGAACCGTCAGTTGCTGGAGGAGATCCGCGAGCGGCGGGAGATTGAAAAACGCCTGCTGGAAGCCAAGTCAGAAGCCGAGCAGGCGAACCTGTCCAAGACCAAGTTTCTGGCGGCCATCAGCCACGATCTGCTGCAGCCCCTGAATGCGGCGCAGCTCTACACAGGTTCGCTGCAGGAGCACAGAATGGCACCGGCGCTGCGCGCTTTGGTGCAGTCAGTGGCGAGTTCATTGTCAGATGTGGAGTCGCTGATCGGCATGCTGGTGGATATTTCCAAGCTGGATGCCGGCATAGTCAAAGCCGACAAGCAGGCATTCCGGGTGCACGAGCTGCTGGATAATATTGCCAACGAATTTGCCTATGCCACCGAAGACAAGCACCTTGAGGTGCGCTATGTGCGCAGCAAGGCGGTGATCTACTCTGACTCCCAGTTGCTGGCGCGGGTGGTGCGCAATCTGATGTCCAATGCCGTGCGTTACACCCAGAGTGGCCGGATATTGCTGGGGTGCCGTCAGCAGGACAATGCGGTGCTGCTGGAGGTATGGGATACCGGGGTTGGCATTCCGAAAGAGAAACTCACCGAGATTTTCCAGGAGTTCAAACGGCTTGATCCGACCCACAGCAAGACCCGCACCGGCCTGGGATTGGGGCTGGCGATAGTCGATAAGATCTGCAATGTGCTGGGGCACCCTGTGATGGTTCGCTCCTGGCCGGGTAAAGGTTCGGTATTTTCGGTGCGGGTGCCCCGCAGTGGCGTAACTCAGCTGCCGCGTGAGGGGGAGCCTGTGCCAACCATTCAGAGTGTGGCCTTGCAGGGCGCCAGAGTGTGGGTGGTGGATAACGATCTCAATATCTGCGAAGCGATGAAAACCCTGCTGGAGAAGTGGGGCTGTGAAGTGGTCACTGCTGTGTCGCTGCAGGCACTGCAGATCCAGCGGGATATCAATAGCTCGCCGGTGGAGTTATTGATTGTCGATTATCATCTGGACGACGGCGCAACCGGTACCGAGCTGGCCCGCATTATCAATGAGGCCCGTCCGCAGAAAGTGCCCACTTTGCTGCTGACTGCCAATCGCAGCGATACCCTCAAGCGCGAGGTGCGCGATTTGGGGTATAGCATACTGCACAAGCCGGTGGTGCCGGTGCGCCTCAAAATGACCATGGTGCAGTTGCTGGAAACCGACAATGGCAAGGTCAGTCTGTCAGGCTGAGTGCTCACCCGGCTCAACGCTTCAGATACTGATCAAAATCCACACTGGACAAGCCCACCACCGCCTGGGTGCGATTGTGTACCCCGAGCTTTTTTAAAATCGCCGAAACATGGGATTTGACCGTGGTTTCCGAGATATTCAGATCATAGGCGATTTGTTTGTTGGATGAGCCCATGGCCATCGCCTTGAGCACCAGCAGTTGTTTGCGGGTCAGGGTGTAGAGCATCTCTGAGGAAATCTGCATGTCCTGCTGTCTGCTTCTGGGATGCGCCGGCTCAGTTGCCGCCCTGATGATATCGGCGGGCAGGTAAACATTGCCATCTAGGATCTGTTTGATGGCATTGCCGATTTCCTGTTTGGATGAGGACTTGGCAATAAAGCCGACCGCACCATAGGTAATGGTTTGCAGAATGATTTTGCGATTGGTCTCGGCAGAAATAATCACCACGGGCACGGTGGGCGCGATATTACGGATCTCCAGCAGGGTATTGAGACCGCCACTGCCCGGCATATTCAAATCCAGCAGAATAAGATCAAGATCATCGCGGCGTTGGATCACCGCCAGTGTCTGTTCAACGTCCTCGGCTTCGAGGATGGTGCAGTCATCAAGGCTGGAGTTGAGTACCAGCGACACGGCTTCGCGAAACAGAGGGTGGTCGTCTGCAACCAGGATATTTACCATGATTATCCCTCGCCCTTTACGCTTGTTGGCAGCTCATTTGACCATGAGCGTAAGCAAAAGCGTATGTTATTGTTTTTAATTCTTTTGCTAACTTGCATCAGAGATTGCTGAAATGTCAATCCACACTTAGTCCAGCCTGTCTGGGTCCAAAGGGGGAAAACGGGCCGAATTGGCTTCGGCCCTCAGCGGGTTGGCGGGTAGCCGCAGTGGTTGCCCGACACCGTGGCTTAAAAGGTCACTACGGCGCCCAGCGCGACCACATCATTTTTCTCAATCCGGCCGATGGCTGCGGCGCCTTCCACCTCGGTGCGGTTGTACTCAGCCACCAGGGTCAGATTGGCATTGAAGGTATGAAACCAGGCAAAGGTCAGATTGTCGTAGGTCAGGTTAGTGACCTTCATGGATTCCACCTCGGTTTTGCCGTAGGACACCACAAAACGTTCGCTGTCCAGCGTATAAGATCCCTGCACCAGATAGCCGTCCGACTTGTTGGTTTCATCGACTATGATGGTATCCAGGCCCGCCACAGTGCCCAGTCCTTTGCTGTGAAAGCCCGACGCATTCAGGGCAAAGCCAGCCAGTCCCAGACGCAGACCGCCTGCATAGCCGTTGGAGTTGGTGTCAGCATGACTGTCTTTGGAGCTTTGGGTGACACCACTGACATAGGCTTTGACATTCACCGAGTCATTTTTCCAGTTGTAGGTCAGCTCTGATTCAAATCTGGGGCTGTCTTCTGAGCTGTTGGCACTGCGTTTATTGGGGTCCATCACCCCAACAGCCAGCTGAAAGCCGCTGAAGTCGGGGGAGCGGTAGGTGATTTGTGCCTTGGGGAAGGGGTAGGTGTAGCCAGATCCGATATTGCCGAAGGACACGTTGCCGCCATCGATAAGACCATAATAATCGCTGGTTTGGCCATGGCCGAGCAGTAGCTCATCGGACAGGATATTGCTGCGGGAGAACAGCCCGAAATCTTTACCCAGCAACAGCTGACCCCAGCTGGCATCAATGGTGGCATAGAACTGGCGGACATCGATACCGGAGCGGGTGCCCAGTCCCTCGGCGCCGCGGTACAGATCGGTATCGTTGAGGGTGACCCAGAACGAGGCGCGGGCACCTATCTTCAGATCATTCACCTCGGTGTTGTAGTTAAAACCAATATAGTTGGGCAGAAAGCCTATCCTGACCCTGGATTGTTCGCGGCTAATAACGCCCGAGTCGGGATCTGTTGCATCCGCCAGTTTGTCATTGCTGGAGTAGGAGTAGAACACATTGACCAGCAGATCTGTGGTGACCGACTGGTTTTGATCTTCATAGAGCGTAATCGCCGCGTTGGCCGTTGACACCATCAGTGTCAGGCCCAGTGGCAGTGCCAGTTTAGTGCAGGCTTTCATCTGAATATCCCCCTGGTTTAGTTATGATGTTCACGGATCAAGGGGGCGGCCGGGCGCACCGGCTATCAGCTGGTTTGGATGATTCGCCTCCCTGTCGTGGCGCTGCACAACTTCACAGCTGGATCTCATGCTATCGACTGACAACAGTCGTCCCTATGCCGAAAAAGCATGGAAAGCTCTCATCCTTTGGCGGGGTACACTTATGCAGGTAGGAATGCCATGAATGGCATGAGGACTGGGATCAGTTCAGTGGCCAGCTGAGGGTAAAGCGGGTATCACCCGGACAGCTTTGCAGGCTCACCTTCCCGGATGCCCGGGCCATGATGCGCGAGATAATCGCCAGCCCAAGGCCATAGCCTTTGTCTTCATTGCGGTTTTGTTTGCTGCGATAGTAAGGGGCAAAGATTTTTTGCTGCTCATCCACGGGAATGCCCACACCATCATCGGCAACGGTCACACTGGCCCAGTCTCCCTCTGTGTGCAGCTGCACATCAATGCGGGAATGGGCATAGCGCTGGGCATTGGTGATCAGGTTTTGTAATGCCCGCTCCATCAGTGCCGGCTCTCCCGGGATCATCAGGCTTGGCAGCGGACTGGCAAAATGCAGCGGAATGGCGCTGAGCCCAGTCAGTCGGTCAATGACCTGACGACAGACCACCACCAGATCAGTCTGCTCCAGGTGGATATCCTGTTTGGCGGACTCCAGGCTGGCATAGGTCAGCATCTCTTCCAGCAGCAGATCAATTTCCCTCACATCCTGATGCATATCCTGCAGGAATCTGGCTCTGTCATCGGCGTTTTTTTCAGGCCGGCAGTAGGAGGGCAGCAGGGCAATGGCAAACTTCAGTCTGGCCAGCGGAGTGCGGATTTCGTGGGATACGGCGTTGGATAGATGCTTCTGGTTTTCAATCAGGGTGCTGATTTGCCCGGCCATCTGGTTGAACGTGCGCCCAAGGGATTGCACCTGCGAGCTTTTGGGCAGCTGAATGCGGGTATCCCAGTGCGCCTTGCCAAAGGCATTTGCTGCGACTTCCAGGCGTTTGATATCCCGTGACAGTGGTCGGATCCACATCAGGATAACCAGCGCCAGCAACAGGTAAAACGACAGGGTATAGAGTGCCTGCCAATGGCTCAGGGGGTTGAGCTCCACCGGCCCAATCATCAAAACCTGCTCACCCACGGCGATAAACTGCCGCTGCTGGGCCCTGTCATTGACAGTGGTCAGCACCTTGCCTGGCTCCAGCGTTTGCTCGCTGCTGAGCGAGATGGCATTGGCAGGCAGCAGTGCCATGGGGATCTTCTGGCTTGTAACCGCCTGTTCAAGTACCGCCTGACGTTCGTCAGACGGTAGCTGGGCCAGTACACCGGCCAGAGTGATAATCGGTGCCTGTTCATTGGTGTGATCCGTCATGTTGGATTCCCACAGGGTTTCCAGACTCCAGCCGAGCCCAATGATGGTCAGGCTCATCAACAGATACAGGCTGATAAACAGTCGTCTCACACCAGTGTCCCGGGCTTAGTTGTTCCAGGCTTCCGGGGCAAACAGGTAACCCTGTCCCCAGACAGTCTTGATACGGAACGGTGTTTCGATGTTGTCACCCAGTTTCTTGCGCAGACGGGAGATGCGCACGTCTATTTTGCGGTCTTTACCATCGAAGTCGATGTTCAGCAGATACTGGTAAATGAACTGACGGCTCAGTACCTGACCGGCCTGTGAGGCCAGCAGCCATAGCAGTTCAAATTCATGACTGGTGAGATCCACTTCTTTGTCACCCAGACGAATTGCCTGCGAGTGTGGGTCGATGCTCAGCTTGCCGAAACTCAGGCAATGGGATTCGGCGTGGTGCTTGGGCTTGGCGTGACGGCGCAGCAGATTGTTGATACGGGCAACCAGCAGTGCCGGGTCAACCGGTTTCACTACATAATCATCGGCACCCAGCTCCAGCCCCTTGATCTGATCTTCGTTGGTGCCAAGGGCGCTCATCAGCAGGATGGGACCGGCGAAGTAGTCCGGCAACTTTTCACACAGGGACAGGCCATCCATACCCGGCAGCATGATGTCCAGCAAAATAATATCGGGCTTGTAACTGATCAGGCGAGTCAGCACAGTGTCACCACGGCGCTCAACCTCTACGTGCATTCCTTGCTCTTTGAGATAGTCCACAATCAGGTTCGACAGGCGAATGTCGTCTTCCACCAACAACACACGGTAGGGAGATTGAGGGGTTGTCATTAGAATAAACTCCAAGGGTTGCGATAACGCCGGCGCGAGGAAGAATCACTCAGCTGTGTCACTCTGAACTTTGCGGCGGCTATGATCCGGTTGCTTTGCGGGTCAACCATCTCAAACTGAATATCTTTATCTGTTGTTATATTTAGTGTCAGTGAATGTACCGCGTTTGAGTCGTTGCACCAACGTGTAAACTGTGCGTTATCCGACAAAATGCAAATCAAATTGTGGGGAGTACCCTGCCATTTCAGTTGCAGGTCAAGTTTACAGGGGGTGTTTGGCTCGGCCACACAGATTTGCGGCCATACCTCAAGTGTGGGTTGGGTGTCTGTTTCGGCCTTGCCGTGGGCCACAAAGGAAAACAACAGCAGCACCAGGCCAGCGAGTGGACCGGTGGAGCAGGGGTTCCTTCCTGAGTGGGTGTTCACGAATTTCAAAACCTGTAGGCAGTACCAATAAATACACCAACGCTATGATCTTCCATGAGAAGCGGACTATCGGCAATCCCTGCGCCGAAGCGAGTGTAACGACCCAGAAGCAATAACTCCAGCTTATTGGTAAGGGGATAGCTCAAATCCAGCTCTATGCCCGGGTTGACGCTGCTGCGCCCGGAATAGAGCGGACTGCCCCATGATGCTTCATCTGGCCGGATACCATAGTAGTAATCCACCAGTTTTCGGCTTTTCCAATCCAGAGTCAGGGCCAAATTCAGATTAAAACCCTTCAGCTGCCAGTGGTTAAACCAGGCAAATGTAGCCTGCTGGCCCTGATGCACGGCAAACATATCCTGAGTGAGCTGAGCCCGCCAGTTTCCCAATGAGGTGTACCAGACGATTTCTCCGCCTGCCATATACGTCAGATGGCGGCGGTTAAGATGATACTGAGGCTCGGGATCGCGACTGTATGGTGACAAAGAAACTCTCGGTGCCGGGCTGCCACCACTTAGACCACCGATAAACAGATTGCTGGGGTCCCAGCGGTTAAACCAACCCGCGTCATCATTGAATGCGCTGATGAGGTTGATGCTGTAATCCAGGCTGTCACTGAGGGTGTAACCGAAGGTGCCGTTGTCAAAGAAGAATCGCTCACCATACCAGGCGATACTGGGCAACACATACACAGGAATATCGTCATAGTCCCGCAGCGGATTGGACTTTTCGCCCCATCCGACGGCAAGCGCCAGCTGCCATTGGGGAGCTGGTGTCGCGATATCCCACCGGGGTATGTCCTGCTCAGCACTGGCCGTGGCACTCAGGCCCATGGATAACAGGCACAGCAGCAACAGGGACAAGGTTGTTGTTCGGATCATGGCAAATCAGCAAAGGTTAATGAAAGCTCAAGAGATGGCTCAGAGACTATCAGAAAGGATACACATGCACAGCGTTACTGATGCAAATGATACAAAGTGATACCTGTGGTGTGTATATGTAAATGCCCGGAATGGGCGCCAGGCCTGAACGGTTGTCTGAATTGGTGATGCTGATCACGGACAGGTTTTTTGAAGGACGCCGTCAGATCACTCTTTGTGATACGAAGTTTGCATTCCTGTGATCATCTGCGCAGGCTGAAAATAACCTTTTGCCGCTGTGCAATTTCCTTGCTAGACTCCGCGCCCTTTGGCACCACTCCATGGACTGAGAACTTATGCCAATCCCTTTGTCTGTGCAGTTGGTCGTCCGGGGTGGAGTGTCCGACTGTCGGTTAAATTAACCTGATTGAGTCGAATCATGAGCAAATTGAACAAAGCCACAGGTGTGCTGGCGGCTGGCTTCTTTATCAATATGTGTATCGGTATCCTGTATGCCTGGTCTGTGTTTAAACAGTCACTGGTCGAGCAGGGTTGGTCCAATGCCGATGCTTCCATGCCATACACAGTAGCCACTATCTGTTTTGCGCTGTCTTTGCTGGTTGCCGGTAACCTGCAGGACCGTATGGGTCCACGTAAGGTGCTGATCCTGGGCACCATCATGGTGGCCGTGGGGATGATCGTCTCCAGCTTCGCCACTACTCCCATGACATTGCTGCTGAGCTTTGGGGTGATCACCGGCTCTGGTATCGGTATCGGTTATGCCTGTTTGTCGCCTGCGGCGATGAAATGGTTCCACCCCTCCAAGAAAGGTCTGGTCAATGGCCTGATTGCGGCCGGTTTTGGTCTGGCAGCTGTGTACCTGGCACCCCTGACTTCCACCCTGATCGCCAGCTTCGGTATCAACACCAGCTTCCTGATCCTGGGTCTGGGCGTATTGGCCATTGCACTGCCACTGGCCTGCACCATCAATAACCCGCCTGCTGATTATGTGCCTGAAACCCCTGCCGGTTACAAAGCCAAGAGCGGCAGCGGCCAAGTCAGCATGGGCTGGCGTGAAATGGTGAAAACCCCGCAGTTTTACTCGCTGTGGCTGATGTATGCACTGGCGTCTTCTGCCGGTCTGATGGTAATTGGTAACATCACTTCTATCGCGGTAAAGCAGGCGAACCTGACTCAGGCGGCCTTCCTGGTGGTGGTGCTGGCAATCTTTAACTCGGGTGGCCGTGTGGCTGCCGGTATCCTGTCTGACAAAATCGGTGGTGTCAGAACCCTGTTGCTGGCCTTCATCATGCAGGGCATCAACATGGCGATGTTCGCCTCTTATGATAATGAAATCATGCTGATGGTCGGTGCGGCGATGGCCGGTGTGGGTTACGGCACCCTGCTGGCGGTATTCCCGTCCATTACTGCTGACTACTATGGTCTGAAGAACTATGGTGGTAACTATGGCGTACTGTACACCGCCTGGGGCGTGAGTGGTTTTATCGGCCCTGTGGTAGCGGCAACGGCTGTGGACATGACAGGTAACTATGTCATGGCATACAGCATCTGCGCCGGTATGCTGGTGGTCGCCGTGGTGCTGGCACTGGTGACCAAGCCGGTTCAGGCCAAAGAAATTGCTGCCGAGCCTGCTGCAGCTTAATCCCTGACGGCGCTTTGCGCCCGTCATCAGGCATCCAGTTTGCTGTCTCTCCGCAGCAGCTGACAAAAGTCGAAAAAGTCCCGGACCAGTTAGCGCTTCATCCGGGCAAAGTGGAAAATACCCGGTTGTTCTGCATCCGGGTTGGGAAAAGGCCGCTGCATCTGCAGCGGCCTTTTTCTTTTATGCGCTTTGCATCTTACCGCGGACAAAGGCATTGGCTTCATCGCTGAGGATACGGCGGGAAATATAGCTGCGGCCTTTACCGATATTCAGCAGATACCCCTTGGCGGTCAGCTTGATACTGTCGATTTGCGACCAGTTGATCTGCTGATTGACGTAATCTGAGGTGATTTTGATGCCTTCCTCATCCAGTACAAAATTCACCGAATGATTGGCGGCTTTGCTCATCAGCTGACGCCACAGCCACCAGGGGCGGCGGAATTTCACACTCAGGCCTTCAATCACCCCCAGGCCCATAAACAGGTAGCCAATGACATCCTCCATTGGCAGCGCCAGCAGCGCAAAGCCGACCAGCACAAAGCCTGCCGCTTTGGCGTAGGGGCGCAGCCCGGGTAAGGGTTTGGCGGTTTCATCGAAGCACTCTTCATAGTGACTTCTGTCCAGCACGAATTCAGTTTGATAGTGAAAGGGAGATGACATAGTGAGCAGAGGTAAAAAAGTTTGGCTCAGTATATCCGCTGCAGCGTGAATTGGGCATTAATACCGGTCATGGCGGTGGCATGTGGGGTGACGAGCAAGGATAATAGCGGCTCATTAGGGCAAACAGGATGACCGGATTGGAAAGTAAAAGGGCCAGGCTGGACAGGTTTCTGGCCAAAACGCTGCAAATACCCCGCAAACAGGTGCGCCAGTTGCTGCTGGCGCGGCGGGTGGCAGTGGATGGCGCCTGCGCCACAGATATGGATCTGCAGGTGGATGAGTTCAGCCTTATTGCGCTGGATGAGCAGCCGCTGCAGCAGCAAACGCCCCGCTATTATATGGTGCACAAACCGGTGGGGGTGGTCAGCGCAACTCAGGATGAGCAGCATGCCACTGTGCTGGAGTTGTTGCCACCATCGTTGCGAGCCGGGCTGCATATCGTCGGAAGGCTGGATCTCAATACCTCTGGACTGGTGCTGCTGACCAATGACAGTCGCTGGTCCGCAGCCTTGATGCAACCCGGCGCCCATGTCGAGAAGGAATATCTGGTGACCCTGGCCAATCCGCTGACGCCAGAGTATGCCCCGGCGTTTGCCGCAGGCATGTACTTTGGCTTTGAAGATATCACCACAGCGCCGGCGCAGCTGGAGATTGTCAGCAGTCACAATGCCAGAGTGCTGTTGACTGAAGGTAAATATCATCAGATCAAACGCATGTTTGGTCGCTTTCGCAATCCCGTGGTGGCGCTACACCGCAGCCGGGTGGGCACGCTTGCGCTGGATGAGAGCCTGAGCCCGGGGCAATGGCGTGCCCTTGAAGCAGATGAGGTCGTTCAGGCTTCGTCTTGAATCAGTGCTTTGCTGAATCCATGCTTTTCTGACACAGCATTAGTCGTTATCATCTGTCGCTGGCCTGGCAAGTTTTTTAAATTCAGTCAATTGCCAGTCTTTCTTAGTCGGGGTGCCTTGGGGATGGTGTGGTTCACACTCTCCTCTGGGCTGAGACCGCAGCAGCGGGACCCGTTGAACCTGATCCAGCTAAGGGCAAGCCCATGCTTCCCGATACTGGCGTAGGGAACTAAGCCCCGGGAAAGATTCCCCGCTTCCTTCTCTGCGCCTTATATAAGGTGCGAATACATGAACACTCCCATTACTCTGACCATTGCCGGCAGCGACAGCGGCGGTGGGGCAGGGATCCAGGCCGATATCAAGGCCATTTCAGCCACAGGCGGCTACGCCTGCAGCGTGATTACCGCACTCACCGCGCAAAATACCCTGGGGGTATTTGGCATTCATCCCGTTCCGGCGGATTTTATCGCCCGCCAACTGGATGTGGTGTTTGCCGATTTGCCGGTGCGGGCGGTAAAAATCGGCATGCTGGCCGAGCGCGAGATTATTACTGTGGTGGCCAAGAAACTGCGGCAATACCGCCCTCAATGGGTCGTACTCGACCCAGTGATGGTGGCCACCAGTGGTGATGTGCTGTTGGCGACCGATGCCATTGACTGCCTGCGCACAGAATTGTTGCCGCTGGCGGATGTGATCACCCCCAATCTTGCCGAAGCCTGTTGCCTGCTTAACTTGCCCATGCCGGCCTGTGAGGCGCAAATGCAGCCTTTGGTCGATGCCTGTCGCGGGCTTATCTCAAACCAGAATGCCTTTGGCCGAGCCCAGGCCTTGCTGCTCAAGGGCGGCCATTTGCAGCATGAACCAGAGAGCCGGGATCTGCTGATCCAGACGGATACCACCCTCAGTTTGTCCGCGCCCAGACTGGCCACCCGCAATACCCATGGCACAGGCTGCACCCTGTCGGCGGCCATCGCCTCTTGTCTGGCCCAGGGGATGCCCATAGGGCAGGCTTGCGGGCACGCCAAAGCCTATCTGACCCGGGCCCTGCAAAGCGCTGATCGCTGGCAGATAGGTCAGGGCCATGGGCCGGTCGATCATTTTTTTGCATTACATGAGTGACACACTTCAACACACATGACAGTCGGCTAGACTTAATCAAGCCTGTAAACCTTGCGTTAGTAGTTGATTGGAATCAGGTTTGACACGATTGCCGGCGAAGGAAAAGGAGTTTTCATGACAGATCCCCGTCATTTTATTGCCCAGCGCCTGACCCAGTTGAGAGCGAGCAGTCCGCTGGTGGTCAATATCACCAATTATGTGGTGATGAACAATACCGCCAACGCGCTGCTGGCGCTTGGCGCGTCTCCTGTGATGGCCCACAGCCATGAGGAGATGGAGGATATGCTCAATCTGGCGGGTGCGCTGGTGATTAATATTGGCACTCTGGACCGCCAGTGGATTGCCCGCATGAAGCACGCGGCTGCGCTGGCGGTGGCGCTGGATAAGCCGCTGGTGCTCGATCCTGTGGGATGTGGCGCATCGAGCTTGCGCACAGATACTGCCCGGCAGCTGTGTGATATTGCCGCGCCTTTGGCCGGACGCTTTATTATCCGCGGCAATGCCTCGGAGGTGATGGCGCTGGCTGGCGAGCTGCGCTCAACCAAAGGGGTGGACAGCCTGGCATCCAGCGATGCGGCACTGGGTGCGGCATTGTCTTTGCACCGTCAATATCAGGCGCAGGTGGTGGTGTCCGGCGCCACCGATTATGTGGTCGGTCAGCGGATTTTTACTCTCACCGATGGCCACCCGCTGATGGTCAGAGTGACCGGCATGGGCTGTACCTTCACCGCCCTGACCGGCGCCTTTGCGGCGCTGGGGGATGAACAGGGATTGCCCTGCGCGCTGTCGGCCGCGGCAGTGATGGGCGTCGCTGGCCTACAGGCAAGCAAAGACAGCGCCGGTCCCGGCAGTTTCCAGTGGCGCTTTCTTGATGCCCTGTATCAACTGACGCCTGAGCAGCTGGCGGCACAGGTCAAGTTGGTGGAGCTGTGATGAATTGTGATTATCGACTCTATCTGGTGACTGATTCCAGCCTGGATGATGATGCACTGTGCCGGGTCGTTCGCCAGGCGGTAGCAGGCGGCGTCACCATGGTGCAGCTGCGGGAAAAACAGGGGGATATCCGCGCCTTTATCCGCCGCGCGCAGAAACTCAAAACCCTGCTTTGCGGCAGCGGCGTACCGCTAATCATCAACGATCGGCTCGATGTGGCGCTGGCGGTGGATGCCGACGGGCTGCATCTGGGGCAGTCGGATATGCCTGCCCAGCTAGCGCGCCGGCTGCTTGGACAGGACAAAATCCTCGGGCTGACGGTCGAATCCATGGCGCAGCTGCACGAAGCGCAGACATTACCCGTGGATTATCTGGGGATCAGTACTGTGTTTGCCACGGCGACCAAAACCGATACCCGGTTTGAATGGGGGCTGGATGGCCTGAGTCTGGCCGTCAATTGCTCAAGCAAACCTCTGGTGGCAATCGGCGGTATTGGGGAGGCTAATTTTGTTCGGGTGCGGCAAACCGGTGTCGCAGGGATCGCTTTGGTTTCAGCGATTTGCGCTGCGGCGCAGCCCAGTCAGGCCAGTCGCCGTTTCAGACAAATGTGGCTGACAGATTAACAGCCCTCGCCCTTGGGCTATGCTTAAACCATAACCTTCCGGTACTGGTACCTTGCTGAATCTGAACCATCGACAGGGACGCTGATGCAAAAGCCTGATTTACCCATTAACGAAGCGCAGCGATTGCAGGCAGTCAGAGCATTGGGACTGCTGGATTCGCTGCCGGAGAAACGTTTTGACACCATCACGGCACTGGCAAAACAGATGTTTGCCATGCCAGTGGTGTGGTTTTCGCTGATCGATGATGAGCGTCAGTGGATCAAGTCCCGTCAGGGATCCCGTCTCAGTGAACTGCCCCGCAGTGAATCTTTTTGTGGTCACACTATATTGGGGGATGATGTGCTGCAGGTTGGTGACACTCTGGCTGATCCCCGTTTCTGTGATAATCCGCTGGTAACCGGCGACACTGGCTTTCGCTGCTATGTTGGCTGTCCGGTGCGCTCACAGGATGGCAACAACATCGGCACGCTGTGTTTGTTTGATACTGTCCCAAGGCAGTTTGATACGGCACAGATGCAGCTGCTGAAAATGCTGGTGACTCTGCTTGAGTGTGAACTGGAAACCCTGCAGACCGCCCATCACGATGATTTAACCGGCCTTATCAACGCCAGAGGATTGCTGTTTCTTGGCGATCACAGTACCCGTCTGTGTTATCGAACTGGCATCAGTCTTTCGATGATTTTATTGGATATCAATCAGTTCGGCTTATTCAATCAGGATTATGGGGAGGACTTTGGCGATCTGGTTCTGCTGGACACCGCCATGCTGCTTCGGCAGAGTTTTCGGGAATCGGACATGATAGCCAGAGTTGGCGGGGATCAATTTGTGGTGATCCTGCTCAATGCCGATGAAAGACGTGGCAAAACGGCCATGGGCCGCTTTCAGCAGGTGTTGAAGGAATATAACCAGTTACAGGGACGGGTACATCAGTTGAGTTTCAGGCATGTGGTGGTGGAGCTGGATTATGGTCATCACGGCGGCATGGTGGCATTGCTGCAGGATGCCAGGGCGCGACTGGCTGAAGATTACCTGATGATTACAGGTACCTGAGCCAGCTGGCTCAGGTCTGTGTCATGTCGATGAAACTGATTGAAATCAGCTTTGCTGTGAGCGCTGCAGCGTCAGCAGCCATCTTCCGTAGATATAAATTCCCACCGCAGAGAGCGAACCAATAGCCGCAATGATGTACCAGGCCATGCCGATATCGTGCATGTTGTACAGGGTTTGAGTCAGCTGCTCGGCGCTCTGGCCGGTATAACTTACCAGCGTGGTAAAGGCTTCACCCTGGGGGATAGTTGCTACCTCGGCAGGGCTCATGCCTTGCTGCTCCAGCATCTCCCGGGAAAAGCGCTCCTTGGAGGCAAAGTGCTCGTACAGTTTGGGGCCAAAATAGCCTTCCAGTCCCCAGCCTATGCCCTGTGGCAGCATTACAAAGCCCAGATACATGGCTTTTTTACCTTCAGGGGCAATGTTGCCCATGAACTCGTTCTTCTTTGGCGAGATCATCATTTCACCCAGTGAGAACATGACAATCGCCAGCACTATCATCCAGGCCGCATTGGTATAGCCGATCAGCACAAATGCCAGGATGCTCAGCAGACAGCCCGCCAGCATGGCGGTGGTGATGCGGTATTTGGCCGTCAGGGCGGCGACCAGAAAGCAGCTGGTCATGATCATGCCGGCGTTGAGGTTGAGCATGCCTTCCGGCATTACCTTGGTGCCTTCGTTATTCAACCCCAGCCAGAACTGCAGAATACCGTTGCTGGTGCCTTCAGGGCCAAACAGGCTGGTGACAATCACGCTGGTATTCACCCACTCGGAAATGTGAATGGGCAGCACGTCGAACAGAGAGTTGAACAAAAACCAGAAGCCGGAAAATACCAGCATATAGTAGATGACTACCGGCTTTTTCAGCTCGTGCCAGGCATCTTTCCACAGGGCTTCCTGCTCGATTTCTCCGGACTTGATTTTGGCGGCCCGGGCCAGACGTTCTGCTTTACCCGGTTCTTTATAGGCCAGCAGGAACAGGAAGTTAAGCGAGATGATGGCGGCGCAGGCGTAAAACACATTGTCCCAGGACAACTGACGCATATGTACGGCGACCAGCGGGCCGAGGAAGCCGCCAATATTCACCACCTGATAGAAGATACCCCAGGCCATGGAGGAGTTATCGCGGCGGGTGGCCAGCACCAGCGTGCCCTGAATCCCGGGTTTGAATATCCCGGTACCGGCAGCCAGTAACATGGCGCCTGTTAAAAAGCCCCAGAAGCTGGGGAAGAAGGCCATACACAGGTAGCCGGAGATCTTGACTATGGTCGAGGCGAAAATGGTCTCTTTGTAGCCAACCCTGTCTGAGATACCACCGGTGAATACCGGAATGAAGGTTTGCAAAATTGCCCAGGTGGAAATGATGATGCCGTAATCTGACAGAGTGATCCCCAGACCACCTTGAGAAACCGGCGCTTTGGCATACAGGCCGGCACTGGCTTTGACGCCGTAGTAAGCGATACGCTCCACCAGCTCCATGCCGCCAACCAGCCAGAAAATGTATCCCAGACTGGCGATGGAGGCCCACATCCCCAGTTGTTTGACTTCCCGCAGATCGTTGTCCGCGAGGTTATTGTTATTAGCCATACCCTTCCTTTGTTTTTATCGTTCTAATCATCGCGGCTCCTTATCCGGAGCTGACCCAAAACTCTACCGCGAATCATCACAAAATCCAAAGCGGCCCCCGAATTGCCCGGTGCTTTTCTCCAAACATGTGAAATTGAACAAGAAATCGTCATGAATTACTCAAGTTTCAGAGCAGGTGGCCGCTTCAGCAATATGGGGCGAAGTATTTTCAGCGTGCGATGGACGGCCAAAAAAGGCGTGCTGCTCTATTGTGCTGAGTTGGTCAAAAGGGAGCTTTACAATGCGAATGTCTGACATTTCCATACGCAGTCGGTTATGGGGTGTGATTGCGCTGGTGTTGATGACCGGTGTGGCGATTCTGGTGTCTCTGTCCTGGAATCTGGGGCGGGCGACCGGGGCGTATCAGGAATACGAGTACGGTGGAGTGGCAACCCAGGCGGCAATTCTGTCGATCAGCAGGGACATGAATTATGTCTCCCGTCTGACCCGGGCCATTATGCTGGGTGATGATTATGATAAAAATATGGCGCGGCTGGAGAGCTATCGCACCGCGATTTACGGGCATTTCGCCACTCTGTATCAGGCGATTGAACACATAGACGATACCGCGCAGCGCCAGCAACTGGCGAGTCTGGCACAGGTGGCTGAGCGGGATACCCGTGCATTTGTGGACGATGGTGTTGCCCGGATGCAGGCACTGGCTGACTCTCCCCGCCGCACCTTCGATTTGACCCGTGCTTATGAGGAATATCGGGTCGGCGCGACGCCGGTGGCCAACGCTGCCCGTGACAGTTTCAAGCAGCTGGTCGATCTGGAGGCCGTGGTCCGGGAGACGATTCAGGTCAAGGCCAATAGCGCAATGCAGCAAACCAAATTTCAGTCCTATCTCACGGTCGGCCTGCTGTTTGCACTGGTATGTGGCATTTTGGTGCTGATCCTCAAATCCATCATCCACCCGTTGACCCAATTGCAGCAAACCATCGAAGTGATTGAGCAGAACTCAGATCTCAGCCGACGTATTCCGGTGCAGGGCAAAGATGAGATTGCCGCGCTGTCCGGTTCATTCAACAGTATGCTGGAGAAATTTCAGTACAGCATTACCCGGGTTGCCGCGGCGGCGGCACAGCTCTCCGTGGCGGCCAATGAAACCCGTACCGTAACGGCATCGGCGCTGGATGCCATCGATCAGCAAAAGCGGGAGCTGGATCTGGTGGCCACGGCCATGAATGAAATGAGCAGCACTGTGACCGATGTCGCCCGCAATGCGGCTGCGGCTGCCGAAGCCGCCGTTGAGGCCGACCGCAGTGCCAATCATGGCGAGCAGGTGGTTGAGCAAACCGTGGGGCAAATCCGCCAGCTGGCCGGGGAGGTCAATCATGCGTCTGATGCCGTGGTCGAGCTGGAGCAGCACAGCCAGCAGGTATTCAGTATTCTGGAAGTTATTCAGTCAATTGCCGAGCAGACCAATTTGCTGGCGCTCAACGCGGCGATTGAAGCGGCGCGGGCTGGCGAGCAGGGCAGAGGCTTTGCGGTGGTGGCCGATGAAGTGCGTACACTGGCGAGCCGTACTCAGGCATCCACCGAGGAGATCCGCGCCACCATTGATAAGTTGCAGCAGGGGGCCGGCCGGGGTGTCGCCATGATGAGTCAGAGCCGTCGTCAGGCCGATGACAGTGTGGCCACTGCTGCGAAGGCTGGGGAGGCGCTCAGTTCCATCACCCACAGTGTGGCGCATATCAACGACATGAATACTCAGATAGCTACCGCCGCCGAGCAGCAATCCCAGGTGGCGGAGGAGATCAACAGCAATCTGGTGAGTGTGCATCAGGGGATGGCCAGCTCGGTTACCGGTGCGCAGCAGATCCATGCCAACACAGAGGTGCTGGCGCAAACTGCCAGAGAGCTTGAAAATATGGTCGGGGAATTTCGGGTATCCTGACGCGGCTCGGTTAATCAATGAAAAAGGCGCCCTGTGGCGCCTTTTGACGTACCAGTGCCCGGCAGCTTATTGCTTGACCGGCAGCTGCACCGGCCCAAGGCCTATGCGGCATTTCTCGAAGCCGGCTTTCCAGCCTGCCAGATATTGCTCGTGGGTACCGCTGAGTCTGGGGGCATTGGCCCAGTCGGATTCAGGCGTACCGACATTTTGCATGGCCGCTTTACATCCCATATTTAACCCATAGTCATGCATGTCCTGATAGCTGATTTGATGCTGCTGTGGCGGCGTTGAATCCGTTTGCACATCAGCAGGCCGGGAGCTGCAGGCCGCCAGTGACAGGGCGCCGGACAGCAGCATAATGGGATAGATTAATTTCACGAAAACTCCTTAACGCAGCCGGTGTTTGCCACCGGCTAAAACTGACCATGGGGTTATCTGGCGTTGGTGGGGGCGGTCAGCACCGATTTAGCCAATACATGCTGCAGAATGTTGTAACCCGCCAATGCCGCAGTCGCGTTGCCCGGCAATTCAATCTTGTCGGTATCCAGTGCATACAGGGTGATGTGGTACTGGTGAGGTTTGGCATCAGGGGGTGGACACGCACCGCCATAACCTTTGAAGCCGAAGTCATTGGTGACCATGCTTGCCCCTTTGGGCAGGTCGCTCTTACCTAAATCACCAGCTCCGGCTGGCAGCGAACGGCTGTCGGCTGGCAGGTTGATCACCAACCAGTGCCACCAGCCGCTGCCTGTTGGGGCGTCCGGGTCATACATGGTGAGAGCAAAACTCCTGGTGCCTTCGGGAACATCTGACCAGGACAGCTGAGGTGAAATATTGTCACCGGTACAGCCCCACTGATTGAAAATCTGCTGATTTCTGAAGCTTTGATCATTGGTGACTGAGTCACTTGAGAGCGTCAGGGCCTGGCAGGTTACCGACGACAACAACAAACCGGACAGGGTGAGCAATTTAATGCCTGTATGCATAATGCCTCCTTGGCTCCCCAACGAGCACCATAAGGGTGCGAAATATCAAGGTTTGCGCAGGGGAGAGATGGTTGGAGCACTCAGTCTACTCTGAATCCTCAGGAGGGCTGATCAGGTGAAGCAGATTTAATAGAATTAGCCCTGCAAATTGCAGGGCTAATGGGGTAACTCGCTGATTATAATTTGCCGGTCAGTTTGGCGTACTTAATCAGCAATTCATCATGGGATTCTGGATGAGCCGGATCCGGATCGATACAGTCGATCGGACAGACCGACACACAGGTGGGTTTGTCGTAATGACCCACGCATTCGGTACACAGATTCGGGTCAATCTCGTAAATCTCTTCACCCATGCTGATTGCCTGATTGGGGCATTCCGGTTCGCACATGTCGCAGTTAATGCAACTGTCATCAATGATTAAGGCCATCGCCTTGTTCTACCTCTGAATTTTATCCAATACCGCAGTAATGACAGCCAGGTGTTAACCCGTCAGACAATTGGATATGCAAATAATGGCGCCGATTTTAGCACAGGCCTGCTTGTATGCGGCAAGAGTCTCGGAAGTATAAGCCGCAGTTTGATTGCGGGAACCTGATTGGATCTGGCGGGTCAAATTGCAGGAACCTGGGAAAACCAACGGCATTGATTGCCAGTAATCCCTGGCTCTGGCATTGTGCCAGATATCAAATGCATACAAGGAATGTGATGATGACAATAAGAGTGCTTGGGGTCATTCTGGGGATGCTGTTGCTGGCTTCCTGCTCCCAGTTGATGAGCCACAATACCGGCAAGAATTCGGTATCCAGCAGTTTGGTGAATTTTCTCTATCCGGATAATGACGCCCGGATTGAGCATCAACCGCAAATTCCGCTATTGCGGTTGCCGGTCACCGTGGGGCTGGCGTTTGTTCCGGCGGCTAACCAATATCAGAATCCACTCTCCAAAAATCAGCAACAGGAGTTGCTCAGCAAGGTGAAGCAGGCCTTTGTCGGACGCGATTTTATTGGCCGCATCGAGATTATTCCTTCCACGTATTTGCAGCCCGGCGGTGGCTTTACCAATCTTGAACAGGTTGCCCGTCTGTATGATGTCGAAGTGATGGCACTGGTTTCTTACGATCAGCTTTCCCAGTCCACGGAAAACAATGCGGCGCTGCTGTACTGGACCATAGTTGGCATGTACCTGATCCCGGGCAATGAAAATCAGGTGCAGACCTTCGTGGATACCGCGGTGTTTGATGTCGCCAGCCGTAAACTCATGTTTCGCGCGCCGGGCCTGAGCAAAGTGGCTGACACCTCATCGGCAGTGCGGCTTGATGAGAACCTGAGTCGTCAGTCCAGCGAGGGATTTGCACTGGCGGTAGATGACATGATAGTGAACCTTAATGACGAGCTGGATCAATTCAAAACCCGGGTGAAAGAGGAAAAGGTGGCACGGGTTGAGCACAAGGCCGGATACAGTGGCGGCGCCGCGGGTGGTGTCAGTTTACTGCTGCTGACGATGGTTTGGTGGCGTCGGCGGTTGATGACATACTGAGAGCTAACGGCTTTGGGGCACACAAAATCACGGCAATGGCTGGTATGTCGCTGTTGCCCCAGGGATTGAACCGGTATTCAGCATCAGCGTGTGATACCCGGGCATTGACTGTATATCGGTTGTTTCCGGCCCGGGCATTGCGACAATTTGCTGTCATGCCCGCAATAGGTCTTACACCATGCCCGCAATCGCAATAAGCCAGCATAAGGAGTATTGCAGCAGTGTACAGCTAAGTTTGCCGGTGGTTTGAGGTCCATCGGCATCAATTTGTTGATGTTTGCACTTCTATTGGTTGAGCAGTCTAACCAGGGCGCATCTGATGAGCTCTGTATCTTCTTTGTCTCGCCCGGCATCCATCCACTCTATGGCGGAGCACCACCTTCGGGCATGAGGATTGCTGCCTGTCTCTATTTAATCTCTTTTTGCTGTCGTTTCTTTATTCTGCCCTTGTCTGACCTATGGCCTTTGTTAGTCTGGCAACATCCTTGTTACAACAAATGCCACCATGAAAAAGCTGATTTTGTCACTTGCGTTATTGCTGGGGTTGCCAGCCGCAGCGCAGGTATTGCCTCTTGACTATTTTGCCACCCCAGCCCAGTTTTCCAGCATCAAACTATCCCCGGGTGGCGATTATTTTGCGGCCACAGTGCCCAAAGATGACACCAATGTTCTGGTGGTGATCAACCGCAGCAACAATAAGCGGTTAATCGCCTACGGTTTTGGCCAGGATGAATATGTCGGCGACTTTTACTGGGCCAACAACGAGCGGTTAATTTACACCCGGGTTTATCAAACTCAGGGTTATGAACGTAAAGCCTACAAAGGGGAAATTTACGCTGCAAATATTGATGGCAGCAAGCGTGAACAACTGTTTGGCTACAGCAAAAAAGATAAATTCTCATCCCGCGGTGGAGACAAAGCGCACGGTTATATTGTCAGCATGTTACCCGGCGATGATGAGCACATTCTGGTGCGCGCATCCAAGTGGAATACCGACCGGGATGCACCGGATATGCTGTACAGGGTCAATATTTATAATCAGCGTAAAACCCGCATTGCCCAGACGCCGGTGGGGAATATCAGCGTGGTGACCAACAGTGACGGCATCCCTGTTATCGCCAAGGGCAAAGACCGGGATGGCAAAACCAAACGTTTCACCTTTGCCGATGGTCAATGGCAGGAAATCGGTAAAGACGATCCCCTTTATGGCTATTCCTATTTATCCCTGTCCCAGGATGGCAGACTGCTGTACCTGAGCAAGTCCGTCAATGACGGTACCACAGGTCTGTTCCAGTATGACTTTGTCAGTCGCAAAATCACGCCGCTGTTCCAGCATCCTGAATTTGATATCAATGGCTATGTGCGCGATCCCGATTCCGACCGTATTGTGGCGGTGGAAGTGATGCATCAGGGCATGGAATACCACTATCTGGATGACTCGCCTTTTGGCCGCATCCACAAGAAACTGTCGGTGACTTTCCCCGGTGCCGATATCAGCATTCGTGCCAACAGCAGCAGTGACAACGAAATGGTCGTAAAAGTGGTGACCGACAAAAGCCCGGGCGACTTTTATCTCTACCGTGCGGATAAAGGCACGCTCGATTATCTGCTGAGTACCAAACCCTGGATTTATCCGGAAGATATGGCCGACAGAACTCTGGTGCATTTCAATGCCAGAGATGGCCAGAAAATTCATGGCTATCTGACATTGCCCACCTCAGGTCAAAAGCCGTTTCCTCTGATTGTGGATGTACATGGTGGCCCTTATGGCGTGCAGGACGGCTGGCAGTATGATGCCAGTTCCCAGATGTGGGCCAACAATGGTTTTGCCGTACTGCAAATCAACTTTCGCGGCTCCGGTGGTTTTGGCAATCAATTCGAAGAGACTGCTTATCTCAGGCGCAGTACCTTAATTCAGCACGACATTATCGACGGAACCCGCTGGGCGCTGGCGCGACCGGAGATCAGTGACACCCAGGTGTGCATCACAGGTGGCAGTTTCGGCGGTTACTCGGCACTGATGTCACCGCTGATTGAACCTGAGCTTTACCGCTGCGCCATTCCCATGTTTGGAGCCTATGATCTGCTGTACCAGATGAAACACGCAGATTATATGGATGGCAGTTCGGTGTCTGTCAGTGCCATGAAGAAATATGGCGATAATGAAGAACACTGGCGCAAAGAGTCGCCCATGACCTATCTGGATAAGCTCAACACGCCGCTGATGATAGTCACGGGGGGGCGCGATACCCGGGTGCCACCGGAAAATGCCATGCATCTGAAGGCGGCACTGGATGAGCGCAACATCAGTTACGAGTGGTTATACAAGCCCTCGGAAGGCCACGGTTTTGTGAATAAAGACAATAAAGTAGAACTCTTTCAAAAGAGTCTGGACTTCGTACGCAAGCACCTTAAACCCTAAGTCGTAGTGGGCGCTCAACCCACCTGAAACGTGTTTTTCTCCTGTGTCCTTTGGCTGCCCTGTGGCAGCCTTTTTTTATCCGGCCAACACGGGCTTATTCCATGGTGGCTAAAGTGCGTACCTGAGCCGACGTGGCCGAACGTTGAGGCGCAGGTCCCTGATGGGTCACGGTTGCCAGCGAAAACACAAAAACAATGAAAAACATCAGTGCGGACATAAAGACATAAGCGCCGTAGCCACTGGTGCTGATGAGCAGCAGGGCGCTGGCAATCACATCCAGAGTTAGCACGCTGTAGAGAATGTAAAGCGTTGCCTCACTGTTGGCTATCCAGTGCAGATAATGCATGCCCGCAACCAGCAGCGTCAGGCACAGGCACAGCGCTGGGATCAGAACCAGAAATTGGGTAGTGCGTTGCAAATGAACCTCCTGAGGCGTTGGCAAAACGCCATGATACAAAATGATTCGCCTGTCTTTTCATTGTTGACTGACGGTATCGTGATAGTTGCGCGCTATTGTGGCAAAGGTGCGGGTGCGATATCACTTTTGTATGCGAAATTGTGATGCTGTTCGCGAAATTGTCTGGAGCTCAGGTACAGGCGAGGGGCGAAAGCCAAAGGTTTGAGTGTTTCAGTGCCAGGGCTAGATCAATCATTCTGGAAATGTACCTGTGATAAGCCGGGAGCCCGTTATGACAATGAATACGGGGGGGATTCAAACCCTGTCAATATTCATCGCTGCTCGTCAGTCTGTACTTAAGAGAGTGATCTCAAGGCTCTGACGGCAATCTACTTTCTGGATTGTAGCGATTGAGTTAATCAATTTTACGTGCCTGTTCAAAGTGTTAATAATGTCCCCAACGACCTGAGAGGGTCGCCATGATGAAAGACACTTGAGCACTGTCCGGTGGATTACTCCTCCATCTTAATCCCCACTCATCATTCACTCCCTGCAAGCCCGGTCGTCCCTCATCATGACACCGGGCTTTTGTTTTGTCCGACGACTGTTTTCCCGCTGGCAAAAATGTTGTCTTTGTCCCTATTTTCCCCACTGATACCTGATAACCTCAGGCAAACAATCAGACCTGATTGAACAGATAGGCGGAAGATGCCGTCACTGGATCAGATTTGACTGTCACCATAAGGATTTGGTCATGAAAAAGACAGCGATTGGATTGAGTGCCGGACTCCTGTTGGGGGGGGGCGCCATTCACGATACCCCTCAGGGTCTGGTCCAGGCAGGAAAAGCCGGCCACAGCTTTTGCGCTGCGGCTTCATTTACGCAGACGGTTAGCCAGATAGAGAGTCAGTTGCAGCGTTGTTTTGGTCTGGGGATTCGGGAGATGTACGCAGGTACCAGTCACTCTTATATTGAGCGTTTTAACAATCCGGATGGCAGTGTCATGCTGGCATCTGCCACCAGGGCCAACTGGCATCTGTTCTATCAGCTGGTGGTTGAGATAAGGCCAACAGACCGCTGTCCCGCCTATGTCGATGTCTATGGCATGTCTGATGCCTGGCTGGATACCAGTCGTCTGGTGGAGGATTGGACCAAGGGTCTGGGGCTGGACAGATGTGACTGAAAGGTGCGACTGATGTCTGAGTCTTTGCGGTGGGCTGCAACTGACATCAGACTAGATAGGCAAACTGAAGAACAGACGCCAGACATTTTCCCCTTCGATACGACTGTAACTCATGCCCAGCCTGTCTATGGTTGCGGGGGCTATGCCTATGGGGCGGTCGAACGCCAGACTGATCCCGACTTCCAGCGTACTGTCATGCATTAGGGCTCCGACCAGTTCATCGGCCAGCTGGCCGCGGTTGAAAAACCAGTGCATGGCGGCAAATACTCTGGGTTCCATATGTCTGTCCCAGGCTTCAAATCCCAGTCCCAAACCGCTATCCACGCCGGTTCTCAGGGATGAGTAGCTGTCACCCCGCTGGCTGTCGAGATCCCGGTAACCGGCACTGTAAAAACGGGTAACCCAAAGCGGCGAGAGGCTGGCCGGGCCAAATTGGTACAGGGTGGAGATGCCCAGCGAGATAATACCCACATTGGAGTTATCCCCGAAGTTACGACCAAATCCCAAATCACCATAGGCCTGCATTTTGAGATTTGGCGTGGCCTGCCAGTGATACTCAATGCCCGGGGTGAGCGTGAAGGTGCCTACCGCATCGGGAAACTCAAAATCCGGCAGTTGATCCCAGCGATAGTTGAAAAAACCGACCGACAGCGGCAGGCGCAGCATCAGTTCGCTGTCATCATCCTTGCGCAAATCAATGCTGATGGGAATATTGACCACTGCGGCAGTATTGCCGGTGGAGCCGTAGATACCGCTGCCCAGGTAGTTGGCAAAGGCGTAATGAACGGTTTCAGGCTGGCGTCCGGTTTGCTCCGCGGCCAGAGCACTGACGCTGAGCAGCCCCAGCAGGATAACGGCAGTAACAGGTGAGCGTGAACAGATCACAGGAGTCGGCACATCCATTAGTAATGGATTGACTATAAAGCGATTTACCCGCCGACTCCAGTCCCCCGGAGTTAAATGACGGTGCCATGAAAGCCCAGCGGCAAAGGCATGGCCAGTTGCGCCTGCGCAATAGGTCCGTCACTCAGCTTATCGGCGGCAAACACATTAACCCGGGTTTCCCCCGCCAGATAGTGCAGGCTGGTGTTGATCACGTAGCTGTCGTCAATTGTGTTCCCGGCCAGATATAGAGGCTCTTCAGCAATCACGCCCGTGCCAAAATCAAAGCTGTCGCTGTGACCGTCGTCATCAACCCGCACTATCGCGTTGAACTGGCTGCTGTTTTTGCCAAGTCCCACACCTGTGTGGCTTGGCCGTGTCTGGCCGGGAGCGGACGGTATACTCTGAATAAACTCCATTGCGATGCCGGTGGATTCGAGTCTTGCGCGACGGCGATTGAGGTCGATATGGATATGGTGCAGCACCGCTTTACTGCCACTGAGCAATTTATCTTCATCGGCAATGCGACGCATACCGCTTAGCATCACTGTGGCATCAGGATACCAGCACAGACTCAGGCTAAGCCGGCCACTATGTTCAATTGCCTGGCCAAAATGAAAGGCAAAACCGGCATCAAAGGGCAGTTCGAGAGCGATGCTCAGGGTATTTTTATCCAGCACCAGCAATCGTCCCTCGCGTTCGGGTTGCCAGATAAGCGTATCGATAAACAGGGGGGCAGACGTGCGGGTGATGGGTGGCAGATAAAACACCAGGAATCGTTCCGTGACTGCAAAATCATGTATATAGCCCGGCTCCACGGGCAGCACCTGCTGTTTGAGCAGGCGTCCGCCTGGACTGAGTTGATACAGCAGCATGCCGGGATAGCCAAGCAGCGTGAGATCGCCAAAATTCCAGATGTTGCCGTCGCTGTCGCGGTGCGGGTGGGCGGAAAAAGGCAGACCAGCCAGCTGCGGCTCAATACTGTGTCTGCCCAGCGTATCCAGGGTGTCGGCATTAAGCCGGTAAGGCGCACCGGCTTCCCACAGTGCCCACAATTCACCGGCAACCGGCAGCAGTGCGGTGTTGGCCATATTGATGGTTTCATTGGAGCGGATCGGCAGGGCAGCGGGAACGGGAGAGCCGGTGCCCGCATAGAGAAAGCGTCCAGCCTGACTTTCTGCATTGAACTTGGCGGTGCGCACAAACTGTCCCTGATGCGTCAGTCCCTGATTGTTCAGGGTGAAGCGGTGAATAAATCCATCGCCATCAAACCAGTGCTGATAGCGGACATTGCCCCTTTGCTGCATCCCCGGACCATTGCGATACAGATTCCGGCCATCAAGGGCCGGTGGCAATTTGCCCTGCCAGGCCACTGTGTAGGGCGGAATGTCAGCGCTGAGTCCCTGCCAGCCCAGTAGCAAGGGATGACGGCGCAACTGGGCGGCAAACTCTTCAGCGTAGCCGCCACCATAGTTGGCAGCCGTGTTGTCTGCTTGCTCTTTGAGGCGGATGCCTGCCTCACTGAAGCCTGTGGCAAGACCTTGCTGCGTCTGCAAACCCAGTGCGACAGTGCCCAGCAGAGCCAGGCTGCTGTTAATAAAGTGACGTCTTTCCATAGTGTGGTCTCCGTGAGGGGGTGGCATTGCGGTGGATTACTCCACCCTGATGCGGATTTGCAGATCGTCTTCTCCCAGGGGGAAGGCGATGTCTTCAAAATCTGGCGCACCCATCACAGAGGGGTTGTTGCTGAAGCCATAGGGCTCAGAGGGGATGCCGATAAAGTTGCGATCCAGCCGGTTGTTGGCATTGAGATCCTGAAATACCATCACAGCGTACTGCCCGGCGGGCAGGTCGTTGAGGGTCATGCTGTGGCGGTTTGAGTGCACCGCAATCGTCTGTCTTGCCAGCGCCTGCTGACCGGATTTCATCGCCTCAGCCGAGTCATATACCGCCACCATCAACTGACCTTTGGGTTGGGGCAGGTCGGTCATGGTAATGGTCAGATTGGCCGCCTGGGCAGACAGGCTCAGGGTGCTTGCCAGGGGTAGAAGCCAGAGTTTGTTCATGGTGTTTTTCCGGTAGTTGATTGACCCTGACAGGCTATCGCGGAGGCGAGGTGCCAGCAGGTGCCGAAAGTCATGATTTGCTATGAGGAGTGCGGCGCCCTTTGCAAATTTGCCGGGGCAATGCCTAAGATGGAAGCAATCTGCAGCGATGGAATAAACGCATGAAACGCCTTGGTGACAGCTTCAATCTCCCCCTGTGTGTGTCCGGTGTGCTGGGCGCCATGATCACTTTTTTGCTGGTGGATATCGGGATTGCCCTTATCTGGCAGGGATTGCTGCTGGCGGTATTTCTGGCGGGCTTTATGTGGGTTAATCTGTCGGACTGGCTGAAGGCTTCCCCGCGCTCCCGGTTACTGGCTGTCCTGTGTCAGCTGGGTGTGTATCTGACGGTGATTTTGCTGTCGGGCAACCAGATGAGCAGTATTTTACTGGTGATTGTTGCCGGACAACTGCCCTTTATCTTCAGCCTGCCCATCAGTCTTGCCATTCTGTTGATTGTTAATCTGTTGGTGTGGGGGCTGCAGCTGCGGATCTGGCCCTATGCGGCGCTGGAGTTGATGGCCGGTAATCTGTTGTATCTGGCCTTTGCGCTGTTCTCGCTGAGTGTCAGTCGCAATGTGGTGCAGGAAAAACGCGCCCGTCAGGCTCTGCAGCTGAAAAATGCTGAATTGGCTGCGACTCAGGCGCTGCTGGAGCAGTCCGTGCGTCAGTCGGAGCGACGTCTGCTCAGTCGTGAGCTGCACGATATCTGTGGTCACCAGCTGACCGCCCTGAGCCTGAATCTGGACTATCTGGCGCAGCAGGCCCCCGAGCCATTGAAGGCCGGACTGCTGGATACCCGCCAGGTCGCCCGGGATCTGCTCGAACAAATCCGCAAAGTGGTGCGGGATGAGCGCAGCGCTGCCCAGCTCGATTTGGCGGCTGTGCTGACCCAGATGGTCGGCCGGCTGAAAAACAGTCCGGTACTGCTGACCCACAGTTTCGATGGCTCAGCGGTACCGCCCAAGGTGGCCGAGGCGGCGCTGCGGATCTGTCAGGAGGGGGTGACCAATGCCATCAAACACGGGCGCGGCAATGTCAGTCTGTCGGTCAGTACCGAGAGCGGCTGGCTGCGGATAGCTATTCAGAATACCTGTTTGCGGCGCAATCATCTGGGCAGTGGTATGGGGCTGGCGTCCATGAAAGAACGTGCCCATGCGCTGGGCGGTAACTTTGCGGTGCAGTGTGAAAAGGGGCGCTGGCGACTGGACGCCGCGTTGCCACTGGAGCCCAAAGGGTAATTAACTGAAGCCGCGCGAGGGTGTGCGCAGGGAAGGTTGTAGATGACACTGCGTCAGGAAGTTATCAGGATTGGCATTATCGATGATCAGGCTCTGGTCAGGCAGGGGATTGCCAGTCTGTTGTCGCTGCAGCCCCGTTTTGTTCTGCGCTGGCAGGCGGGCGATGGTGGCTCAGGGCTTGCCTTACTGGCGCAGCAGCCAATTGATGTGCTGCTGTTGGACGTGCGTATGCCCGGTATGGATGGCATTGCCGTGCTGCGGGCGCTGCGCAGCAATGAAAGCGGTTATTCAGCGCAACGCGGTAGTAACCCTGAATCCGCCGGAAATCAACCCTGTGATACGCCATCCCCGGGCAATGTAACGGTCGCAACCAAAGTCGTGATGCTGACCACTTTTGATGAGCCTGAACTGTTTGTTGAGGCCATGGCCTGTGGCGCCAATGGTTTTTTGCTCAAGGATATCGACAGTCACAGGCTGGCGCGGGCGATCATTGAGGTTCATGCCGGTCAGACGCTGGCTGAGCCTGTGCTGCTGGGGCAACTGACCAAAGCGCAGCTGGCGACTTTTGCCGATCCTCATATCAGCCCGCTCAATGCCAGAGAGCTATCCATTCTGCGACTGATGGCGGCGGGTTACACCAACCGGGAGATCGCCACCGCCGTATTTCTGGCTGAAGGCACGGTAAAAAACCATGTGTCGGTGATCCTCGCCAAACTCAATACCAAAGACCGCACCCGGGCGGTACTCAAGGCGTTAAGCGCCGGTTTGCTCAGCGATTGAGCTCTGGCGGCACATCTGAGTGCGGTTGCGACTCAGACGCCTGGGCGTTATGGTCAGAGTCAGACGTCACGGCAGACATTTCCTCTTTACCGCGATAATGTGCCCGCTCTTCTTCCATTGCCTGTTTCATGGCATCTTCCAGTTGCAGGAACAGATCCCGGTAATGGATGTTATTGAATCTGTTGTCATCGGCATCGGCTTTCCAGGTCTGGTACAGCTGCTCTTTACTCTGCTGCTCCATGCGCACAAAGGCATCGCGCATTAAATCCGCCTTGGGCGCTGGCATACCCATCACCTTGAGTGCCTCAGTGCCCATCTGCACCGCCGACAGGAAGGTTTCGCTGATGACGATATCGGCCCCGGCAGCCTGCAGCGAGTACAGATGCCCTCTGTCCCAGGCGCGGGCGAGAATTTTCACGGATGGATAGTGGCGGTGCACATAGTCCACCAATTCCACCGCGCGTTCTTGGTCATCGATGGCGATCACCAGCAATCTGGCCTGCTCGATACCGGCAAGGTGCAGCAGATCCGGGCGGGTGGCATCACCAAAGTAACTCTTCACCCGGATTTGCCGCATCAGTTCAATCTGGCTGGGCTGGTGGTCGAGAATAACCGTGTTGATATTGTTGGCGGTCAGCAGGCGATTGACTATCTGCCCAAAGCGACCGATACCGGCGATGATGACGCTGCCGGGCTCCTCTATGGTATCCGCCTGGCGCTGCTGGCCGCGGGACTGGTATCTGGGCAAAATCACCCGATCAAAAAAGATAAACAGCGCCGGGGTGAGGAACATCGACAGGGTGACCACCAAGGCCAGCATCTGACTGAGCTCCTGTGGCAGCACATGGTTTTGCTGGGAGTAATTTAGCAGTACAAAGCCGAATTCACCGGCCTGGGCCAGCGACAGGGAAAACAGCCAGCGATCGCTGTAGCGGATGCGAAACACCAGGGTTAATGCCAGCAGCACCAGCGCTTTGATGAGGATAACCCCCAAAGTCAGGCCGATAACCGCGCCAAGGTCCTGCCACAGCACGCCAAAGTCGATACCTGCGCCGACTGTGATGAAGAACAGCCCCAGCAGCAGCCCTTTAAACGGCTCGATATTGGACTCCAGCTCATGACGGAATTCACTGTTGGCCAGCACCAGTCCGGCCAGAAAGGTGCCCAGCGCCGGCGACAGGCCAATCAGGTTCATCAGGGCGGCAATACCGATCACCAGCATCAGCGCAGTAGCGGTAAAAATTTCCCGCAGACCGGTTTCTGCCACATAGCGAAACAGCGGACGACTGAGGAAATGACCTGCGGTCACCAGCCCGGCTATGGTCAGTATGATAATGATGGTATAGGCCCAACCGGGCAGTTCGGCCATCAGATTCCAGTCACTGGAGTGGGCTGCGGCTTCTGCTGCAGCCAGCTGCGCCTGGGCAACCAGCTCCGGCAGCGCCAGCAGGGGCAGCAGAGCCAGAATGGGAATCACGGCGATATCCTGAAACAGCAATACGGAAAAGGCGGTGCGGCCACCCTCAGAGCGACTCAACCCCTTTTCATTAAAGGTTTGCAACACGATGGCGGTGGATGACAGCGAGAAAATCAAACCGATACTGAGCGCCACGGTAAAGGCCTGATCCAGATAAACGCCAATGGCGGTGATCGCGGCTGTGGTCAGCCCCAGTTGCAGGCCACCCAGGCCAATCAGCCGGTGGCGCATGTCCCACAGAGATTTGGGGTTAAGCTCCAGCCCCACCAGAAACAGCATCATCACCACCCCAAACTCAGCAAAATGCTGAATGGTGACCGTTTCCTGCCCAACCAGCCCGGTCAGCGGGCCGATAACGACCCCTGCGGCCAGATAACCCAATACGCTGCCCAGTCCCAGACGCTTGGCCAGGGGCACGGCGATGACGGCGGCACATAAATAAATAAAGGCTTGCAGGAAATAGGCTGTCATGGGATTCCTCGGTGAAACAAGCAGGTGATACCAACTTCAAAATATGCCGGGGAAAATCTGCGTCCGGACGGGGCAGACTGGCGCGCTCAGTTTAACATGTATCTGCCTGTATCAGATGATGAATTACGGGATTTCCTGAGATTTTTTGCACTCTGGATGATTCTGTGTCAGGGGCGCGCAGGCGGTTCACGGGCGTTATGTTATTCCGCCGGTCAGTTGGGCCTGTGCAGGGAAAGTAAGTTTGGTCCGGGCAGGGCAGAGAAGAGAAGCGGTGAATGGAGTGCGCCGGGTCACCAATCGGCTTTTTGAATTGCAGTAATTGAAAGAAATATTTTTACTATTTCGCTCAGCGAGTTAATAATTCCGTCAACGGCCCACAAGGTCGCCATGATGAAAGACACTTGAGCACTGTCGGGGATACTCCTCCATCTTATCCCGATTCATCATTCACTCCTCACGGGCCCGGTTATCGCAAGATGCCGGGCTTTGTGATTTCAGAGGGGGCTTATGATACCGCGCGACCCGGTTAAAGCGGGGGAGGCTGCGCGCCACACAAGCCGACAGGGACAAACGCTCAGCTTTTGTGGGCATCAGTGGCGCCTGCAGTCCAGTCTCGATACCCGCCCCCCCAAGCTGCCGCGCTTCCCGGCTGGTATCATATTCTCAGCAATGTTGTCAGTCAGGCTCAGAAGCTGTGACGGGCGCGGAAATGCCGTTCGCCCTCGGCCATGTCATTGCGAATGGCTTCCAGAATGCTGGGGCTAATCTGACTGGTATCCGGATCCAGCGTGGTGCACAGCTTAAGGGTTTTGCGGATATCCACCTGATGACCCAGATACTCAAATACCACCCGGGTACAGCTGGGAATGCGCTCACCACTGGCAGAAGCGCCCAGACGCAGACCACTGAGTCGGCCGACCCGGCTTTTGAAGGTGGGAATAAGGATGGTCTGGGTCAGCTGGTTGCCGGTCAGGGATTCATAGTCCATCAGAAAGATCCGGTCAGCCAGCAGGTGCGCCATGCCCAGATATTTACTGTGGTACACCTTTTCACCGGCGGCCTGACGCAGGCGCTCGGTGCGCTGGTAGTACACCTTGCCATCCTGTTTTTGCAGACACACCAGATTGCGCAAAATCTTGCCGGGGAAGGCCATCGACAGATGGTACTCGAAGTAATATCCCAGGTATTTATCCAGCCCCTGACTTAAGCTCTGCAGCCGCGCCAGATGCTCCAGCTCAGGCGCTTCACTGGCCGGTTCACTGGGCCTTGGCCGCACCTGAATAAGCAGCTGGAACTGGCTGTGGGGCATCAGGATTTCATGTTCTTCCACCCCGAAAAAGTCACACAGGCGGCGCAGACTGTGGGCCGACGGCCGGTATTTACCGCTTAAATAACGGTTGAATTGGGGACGGTTGATGTGCAGACGACGGCAGACATCCGCCACCGAACGGTAATAGCTGCACAGCAGACGAAGGTTTTTGGCAAATTCCTGATGCATGGTATTCCCTGAGCGCGAACAAAGTCAGACGTTGGGCTCGATTCAGACCTGCTCAGTCTACCTAAAATTCACTTGCTGCGACAGACTGCATCTGATGCTATTTGATTCAATTACTGCGCCAATCAGCGCCAATTTGCATCAGTGCGTCAACTCCCTGATTGCGTGTCATGCTGCTGTAATAACTCGGAAAATAATCATAAGCCGCGCAGCGGGAGCAGACAGCAAGATGGACACACGTACAGAGCATGATTTACTGGGCGATGCCCAGGTACCCAGCCACGCCTGGTATGGCATTCAGACCCAAAGAGCACTGGAAAATTTTGCCTTGAGCGGCACACCCATCAGTGCTTTTCCTGAGCTGGTACAGGCACTGGCCATGGTGAAGGCCGCTGCCGCCAAAGCCAACAACAGCCTGGGGCTGCTGACGGATGCCAAAGCCTCGGCCATTGAGGCTGCCTGCGAGGACATTATTCAGGGCGCGCTGCATGATCAGTTTGTGGTTGACCTTATCCAGGGCGGCGCTGGCACATCCACCAATATGAATGCCAACGAAGTGATCGCCAATCTGGCGCTGAGCAAACTTGGCCATGGCAAAGGCGAGTACCGTTACCTGCATCCCAACAATGATGTGAACTGCTCTCAGTCCACCAATGACGCCTATCCTACCGCGGCAAAACTCGCCATGGTGGCCGCCACTGTACCTTTGAAGCGGGCGATTGAAGCGATTTGCCAGAGTCTTGAAGCCAAGGGCAGTGAATTCGCCCATATTCTCAAGATGGGACGAACCCAGTTGCAGGACGCCGTGCCCATGACGCTGGGGCAGGAGTTTGATGCCTTTGCCTCCAGCCTGAAAGCAGATATTGCCCGCATTGATGATGCCTGCCAGGAGCTGTGTGTGGTCAACCTGGGTGGCACCGCCATCGGTACCGGCATCAATACCCATCCGGCCTACGGCCCATTGGCGGTCAGGGCGCTGGCAGAGATTTCCTGCTTGCCGGTGACTGCGGCCGATAACCTGATTGATGCCACCACTGACATGGGCGCGTTTGTCAGCCTGTCCTCAGTGCTCAAGCGTCTGGCGGTGAAATTATCCAAGCTGTCCAACGACTTGCGTCTGTTGTCCAGCGGTCCGCGCACAGGTCTCGGGGAGATCCGTCTGCCGGCGATGCAGCCGGGCTCCTCCATCATGCCGGGCAAGGTCAATCCGGTGATCCCCGAAGCTGTCAGTCAGGTGGCATTTCAGGTGATAGGCACTGATGTCACCATTACCCTGGCGGCCGAGGCGGCGCAGTTGCAGCTGAACGCCATGGAGCCTGTGATTGTGTATCACCTGCTGAATAACTGTGCGCTGCTGACCCGCGCCATCACTATGCTCGACAGCCGTTGCATTCAGGGCATTGAAGCCAACGAGGCCAAGTGTGAGCAGCACCTGAATACCAGTATCGGCATAGTCACCGCGCTGGTGCCGCACATCGGCTATGACAACGCCACCCGCATCGCCGGTGAGGCGCTGCTCAGCGGCGCCGGTGTGGCTGAACTGGTGCGCCGTGATGGTTTGCTCAGTGATGAGGCGCTTGGCCGCATTCTCAGCCCGGCGGCCATGGTGTCGCCGGTTGAATTGGGGATGGTCAATCAGGCCCATTAAGCGTTGCCGTATCCGGCCATTCTGCCAAGCCCCGGAACCGGGGCTTTTTTATTCCTGATACAACCAGGCTTTGATCTGTTGTGCTGCATGAGGGCTGAAATACAGCAGATTAACCCTGAGCGTGGATTTGGCTCTGTGGTGCGGCTCTGATAATACAAGCGGGATGATAAATGGTATCAGAGCGTTAACGGCGTTCTGATGCCCCAGCTGGTAGATTCCTAACAGCGAATCTCTGTTGAACACGAGCAGTTTGCCTTTTTCTTCAGGGACTATCTCGAACCAACCGAAGGTCAAAGTGAACAGGCTGTCGATAATTGCAATCACCGATGAGATCAAGGCAAAAATCATCATATCGTCAAAGTTCAGAAATCGCATTTGAATGGCGCCTGTCACTACCGTCAGGACGGTAAAATACAGGGCCAGTTGAATTACCGTGTTGAACAGCAAAAACCTCGGCACGCTGGGTTTAAAACCTGTGCTTCTTGTTGATAGATGCCCCATATCTCTGATGCTCCTGATGGCAAATCAATCATGGCAAAACAAAGAGGATGGCGGGATGAACCCTTAAGTCGCCTGATGTGCCAGCTGCTTTGACATTGCCAGTCATGACCAAGCCATGAGCATAGCGGGAATTCAAGGCAGAATATATACCAATCCCGGCCATTCCTTCGGACGCCGGAGCTCGGTGATGAGGGCACCAAGGTCAGTTGCAGACAGGCTCAGGCATACCAGGGAAAACGCAGATAAATACAGACAGGCAGCAGAACCAATCTGGCGGTTGAGCATCTGGCTGAGCAAAATCAAACCACGGAATGCTACCAGTTGGCCCGGGGCTGTTTTTTGCTGATCTTTGGACCGCATCTGGCAGATATGAAGGCGTCAGCGGTCGGAAAAGTACGGTATATCAATGTGAGGCTGGCAAAGCGTTACCTTTCTTTGCCTGTATATGTCATTGAGCCATTGGCGATGTTGCCCACAGTCAGGGCCGTTCAAGCCCAGGCTACTGGCGCACATTCCAGAATAGGCTCATAGTCTGTATCGAAATAGAAGCCCTGAAAGAAGTCAAATGGCATGGCATAAATCGTCAGGTAGTCATTTTTTGACTGCACTTTTTCGGCGATCAATTTGATATTGTTGTCTTTCAGTTGATATAGCCTGTCGATAAATTTGTTATAGTCCTGCCGGATACCCCGATAAATATCTTCCATATCGATTTTGATATAGGCATAGTCATCGGCAAACACATGGGTCTTCTTTACAAAAGAATAGTCATCGGCTGCAAACAAGATATCATCCAATAGCATTCTATAAAATACCGTGCTGAGATTCATATCAACTTCATATTGCCTTTCAGTGATCTCGTAAACTAATTCCAGACCCTCTTTTTTGAATTTTCGACTGGCCTGCGTCAGCACGTCGACAATATTGGGATCGGCCAGCAGATAGCGGTCTATATTTACAAATATTTTACAGTGATCCAGGTTCAACAGCTTCCAGTTTCTGGCCAGATTAATCAGTTGATGCTTGATCAGTTTCTTGCCTTCGTCCACGCTCAGGGTGTCGAAATATTGCTCAACCGTATAGCCGGACAAGTGAACAGGTCTGGACAGCAGTTCTACTGCATAGAGCGCGCCGCGTCTGTCTATGATGTGCTGAAATGTGTAGTAGTGGTCACAGCCTTTCCTGTCACAATTCAATCCAAAGAACATGCAGCGCTTGCACAGGCTTTTCTTCAGTAAGCTGAACATAGACGACTTCTCCATTGGAATTTCCGGCATGCTACATTAGATGATGATTTGATATCAAAACCCTTTCCAAGTTCGCGCCAAACAGTCAATATACTGGCGCTAAATCACCATTAAATTAACAATTGATGTTGTTTGGTAACGTCGTTGTGAGGCGGGTTTTAGTTAAATAATGCTGTAGATAAAATCATTGGTTGGTAATTGTATTGATGTTGTGGTTTATTCTGGTTAATTATTTTTGAGTGGCATATTTTATTGGATAGTTGGTCTTGTTCTGCAGGATGCAGAGATGTTTCCGGCACTCTGATGTCGGCTATTGGACTGAACTGTGATGCAAAAGTACGGTTCATATTTCATTTTTCTGAATAATCATGTTTAGTGATATTGCATTCATTTGGGAATGAATGGTTATCTTTGAAGATAGTGGCATGTTAATTCGGTCGATAATCCGGAACTGTGAACTGGCGCTTAAATTGATAGGCAATATTTGTTTTACGAGTAACTCGTTAAGCTATCTGTTTATTATAAATTCTGCAGTTATTTATATATTCGCGACTTTAATATTAACCATCAGGTTAATCATCGCGTTACCTCCGCCGAAACCATTGTAAAGCGATTTAAATTAGGTCAAGCGATGGTAAGTGGCAGTCATTTTCATGCAGTGAAGGTTACTTTGTTGCTGGTGCAAAGCAGAGATTTCTGTCGATACCTGCAGATATGACTGGAGAGCTTATTGGTCTGAGACATGACCATCTGAGCGGGACTGTCTATCATCCGTGCTCGATGGTGCAGCTTGCGAATATTGAACGATAACAGCCTGGAGCAGCTGCCAATTTCGACTGGATTCAGGTTGTTGGGCTTAGGTTGTTGAGCTTAGGTTGTGGAGCTCAGGTTGTGGAGCTAGGGTTGTTGGATTCATTTGATGGTTTCTGATGGCTTGCTGACAAAAAGTCAGCCCCGGCATAAGTGTATTCATGCCAGGGCGCGATGGTTTTGGGTGATCCTGTTACAGACTCAGTGATACCACGGGAAAATCGATATCCGTAGCGGCGATATGGTTGGCGTAGTTGGTGAAGGTATTGAGGGTAACCTGCGCCAGCACTTCAAACAAAAGCTCGTCTGTGAGTCCTTTGGCCTGCAATTGCTGCAGTTGTGCATCGGTAATCACACCTCGTTGCGTCACTGCCAGTGCGGCAAACTCGACAATCGCCTGATCCAGCGGGGTATCCGCTGCAATATTTCTGGCGGCAACAATCTCGTCCTTACTCAAACCGGCACCGGCGGCGATCAGCGTGTGAGCCGACAGACAGTATTGGCAGGCGTTGGTTTGGGCCACTGCCAGCGCTATCAATTCACGTTGGGCTGCGCTCAGCCGGCCTTTGGTCAGTGAATCACCAAACGCCAGAATAGCATTCAGTACGGTTGGTGAGTGTGCCACAGTGGCGTAAAGGTTGGGGACCATGCCGACTTTCTTTTCGATGGCAGACAGCGTGGTTGCAGCGGTTCCCTGAGGGTTAACCAGTTTTTGAATACGTGACATAGGCTGTTTCCTTGTGTTGATGTCTATATGTACCTGTTTGGTGAAGCCATATTGACACAAGGAAAAAGACGAATTATCACTGATGGTCTTAATTGATATACCAATGGTCTCTTTATGGACGCATTGTCGACCCTTATCCAACATGCCGCTCCCAAGGCGAATTTGTTCTTCAGTGGCAATCTGTGCGGTACCTCTGACAGCAGTGCGGAGCCTGCCGGTGGCCTGTTGCACCTGCTTAAAAGTGGGGCGCTGAATGTTTATGAGGCGGGAGGCGGACGGCATGTACTGACCGAACCAACGCTGATTTTCTATCCCAAGGGGCGAAGTCACAGAATACAGTCACAGACTCTCGGAGGCTGCGATTTGGTGTGTGCCAATGTCACCTTCAATGACTCCCCTCTGTTCAGAGCCATGCCAGAGATGGTCATCATCCCGCTGAACGAGTTAACTCATCTTGGCGCTGTATTGGAGCTGCTGTTTGATGAGGCTTTTTCCCGTCGCTACGGTCATCTTGCGAGTGTAGGCCATTTGCTTGATTTACTGGTGATTTTGCTTATCCGCCATCTGGTCGCCCGGCAGGTTTGTGAGGCCGGCGTGCTGGCCGCGCTGGCTCACCCGCGACTGGCGGCATCACTTGAGGCCATGCACAACCAGTTGGATGCGCCCTGGACTATCGCCAGTCTGGCCCAGCATTGTGGGATGTCCCGCGCCCGTTTTGCGGCGGTGTTTCAGCAAACGCTGGGGCAGCCACCGCTCACATATCTGACCGAAGCTCGCCTGCTGAAAGCCCGCCAACTCTTGTTATCCGGCCAGCCTGTCAAGTCGGTGGCGTTGGAGGTGGGTTATGGTGGCAGTGTTGCCTTTACCCGCGCCTTCAGCCGCAGCTTTGGTATTACGCCTGCTAAGTGGCTTTCGCAGCAGATGTCACCGGTACCCGGCTCTCATTGAGTCGGTGGAACCACTGAGGCATAGTGCTTGACTTGGCTGCACTCACTGATGGAATCAAACGAGATGAAAATAATGGAAAAACAGCTGGCAGATGTACTGACGGATGTGCTTTGCGATGTCTGTGGCAGCAGCACCACGGGTCATTCCGGCTGTGGTCCGGATTATGCCAGTTTAACGGCTGATTGGGGATATGGCTCCGCCCATGATGGCGATTCCTATGAGATACACCTGTGCGAGCGGTGTTTCTTTAACACCCTGGAAAATCTTAAAGTGCGGCGCAGCGATGCCGGGTTGTTTGGCAATGATAATCAGCCGTCTGCCGATGAGTTCGCTCTTAAGCGACGAAGACTCTAGCCGGGGAGGAGGAGTCTCAGCAGACGTGGGTGTCTGTATTTGCTGTGTTTCAGCGGGCGGGCTGCATGGCGTTTTGCATCACACCGTACACCCATTGTAATAGCGTCGCCCAGGCATCGCGGACTTCCGGGGTGAATTCTGATCTGAGGTGTTGCCTGAGCGAGAACATCAATGCCTGGTTCAATGGTATAAAGTACTCGGGTTTGACGCCGTAACTGACATGTCTTCGTCCCATCTCCTGTATGACCGGAGCCAGCGCCTCCAGGTCATCCAATCCCGCGACGATAGACGACAGCATCTGCATTAGCTTTTGTCCTTGCATATTTGCGCTGTTTTTAAACAGTGGCCGAATATTCGGGGCTAACTCAAACAGAGTATCGTAGAACAGGTCTGCCACCCGGGAAGCATCCGGTGCAATCTGACAGAATGAGTATTGAATAAGATCAATTTGATGTTGAGTCAAAAACATAGCGGCCTCGCTAACTTGCAGTCAGATAAAGATTAGTTGAAATTCTGCTGACTATCCGAAAAGGGCTGCGCATTGCTTGTGGCTCGGTCACCGCTTTCCTTGATTGAGAGACATTGCTGACTCATCAGCAGTCCAAGGTATCTGCCAGTGCCTGCAGACATGGTGGGAACCTCCGGCTGCAGATGAATTTAATGATAGGTCGCCCATTATGTAATCCCGATGGCATTTTTACAGAAGGCCGCTGTATATCCTGATAATTCAGCGTTGCCGTAAAAAGGGGATGAGATATGTTGAAGATTATTTTCCATGTGAACGAAAACGACCAATGGCACCGGGCCATCAATAACATCAGTAATTTATTGAAGCTGGAAGAGCGCATTGAGATAGAACTGCTGGTGCATGGCGAAGCCATAGGCAATCTGTTGAAGCCAAAGATTGGCGGCAGTCTCGATATCGCAGTGTTGCAGCAGCTTGAAAAGCAGGGCGGCAGCGTGGCCGTTTGTCATAACACTATGACGAAACAGGGATTGGATGCCGGAGATCTGTATGATGGTGCCGTAATTGTACCGGCTGGCGTGTATGAACTGGCATTGAAACAGCAGCAGGGATTTGCCTATATCAAACCTTAATTTGTAGTGGTTCAGACCTGACTTTCTCGGTCTCGATTCCATTCCCCCCAGTCTTCCTTTATTCGTGGTGGTGATTTTGATCACACATTGAGTCATCCTGATCGAATTTCGTGTCAGTTTGAGGTTTAATTAGGCAAGACCCGCTGGCTCAGAGCCAGTGGGTTTTTTTTTTAAGCCGAGCTAACCATCCATGCAACTTCCGCAAAGTTCCACTGTTAACAAGACACCTGACGTTAACTATCAACCTACGTCTAAATTTGGCCAGCTACTGGACCGTGTATTTGCGCTTAAAGCGAATCGCACCTCGCCTTCAACCGAAGTGATTGCCGGTTTCACTACCTTTATGACCATGGTGTACATAGTGTTCGTTAACCCACAAATTCTGGGGGCGGCGGGCATGGATACCAAAGCTGTGTTTGTGGTCACCTGTTTGGCGGCGGCGCTGGGCAGCATCGCTATGGGCCTGATTGCCAATTTGCCAATCGCGCTGGCACCGGCCATGGGGCTGAATGCTTTCTTTGCCTTCTCGGTCACCCTGGGAATGGGCGTCAGCTGGCAGGTTGCTATGGGCACCGTATTCTGGGGCGCCGTGGTTTTCGCCCTGGTGTCAGTTGTGGGTTTACGCCAGTGGCTTTTGGAGAATATTCCGGCAGGCCTGAGAACCGGTATACCCGCGGGTATTGGTTTGCTGATTGCGCTGCTCGGCTTTAAAAACAGCGGTCTGGTGGTGGCCGATCCCAACACTCTGGTGAAGGTGGGCGACCTGACCTCCTTGCCTGTGGTACTGGGCTCACTGGGCTTCTTTATCATCATTATTCTGGCCTATCGCGGTGTTCATTCTGCGGTGCTGATCTCTACCCTGGTGGTGACTTTGCTGGCTGCGGTGTGCGGTGACGTGCAGTTTAACGGCATCGTCTCTATGCCTCCGGCAATCGGTCATGTCTTTGGTCAGCTGGATTTGAGTGCCATTTTGGATATCGGCCTGGCAGGAGTGATTTTCTCTTTCGCACTGGTCAGCATGTTTGATAGTTCTGGCACCATGATTGCTGTGGCTGAGCGCTGCGGAATCAGCGATGACAAGGGGCGTTTCCCGAATATGGGTAAGGCACTGAAAGTGGACTCACTGACCAGTGTAGCCGGTGCCTATATGGGCACTTCAAGTGTGACGGCCTACATTGAAAGCTCTTCAGGTGTTGCTGTGGGCGGTCGTACCGGCTTGACCTCTGTGGTGGTGGGCTTACTGTTCCTTGGGGTGATCTTCCTGTCTCCGCTGGCGGCTATGGTGCCCGCTTATGCAGTGGCCGGTGCGCTTATCTACGTCGGCGTGATGATGACTGCCGGCCTGACCAAGGTGAAGTGGAGCGATCTGAGCGAAGCGGGGCCAGCCTTTATTACTGCGGTGATGATGCCATTTACTTTCTCCATTACCGAAGGTATCGCTGCAGGCTTTATCAGTTACTGCGTGATCAAAGTTGGCTGCGGCAGATGGCGTGATATTCACCCCTGCGTGGTCGTGGTGGCGGTACTCTTCCTGATCAAATTCATCTTTATCGATGGCCATTAACCGGTCACGTTAATCGCCCGAAATAACGCCGCTGAGCTTTGACGCCAGCGGCGTTGTTGTATTTGTCATCACTCTTTGTTTTATCTCGCGGCTTAGTCGCTCGGTTTGATTTTGTTACCTGCGGCTGTTAGCTTGTGGCGGATTTTTATGCACATTAGCTAAGTGTGCCGAATAGTTTTATGGATAAGTAATGGATTACAAAATGATAAGAATTGTCTGCGCTGGTTTGCTGGTGTTGTTGTCTTTCTGCGTCAGGGCGGGGGATGACATCCCGGCGCTAAACAGGCAGGTCACCCTGCCTACTCAGGTGATGGTATTGGGCACCATGCACCTTGCTGATATTGATACGCCTTTGAATGCTGCGCATCTTTCGCCGCTGTTGGATGCACTCGAAACCTACAGGCCGACGGCTATAGGCGTAGAGTCGCTGCGCCCCGAAGATATTCTTGCCATGGTTAACGCGTCGTCTGATTACCAGGCCGTGCTGGATTTTGCTGTCGGTGCCCAGTTGCAACAACTGGCAAAGCAGGAGCAGCAGAGCCTTGGTATGAGTGCTCAACAAGCGATAACAGAGGCGCGTCATCTCCTGTCGCGTTCAGTGCAGGATAACCCGCAACGACTGACGCTGGTACGCCTGGCAATTGCCGGTTACAACAAGACCCTTGCAACCTTGCACTGGCATAAATTGCCTCAGGCTGAACGCGACAAAGCTCCATCAGCGCTGCAGGCATATTTGGATAAGGCCATATTGAGTAACAATGAAAACAATGTGCTGGCCAACGCATTGGCGCTAAGGCTTGGACACAATCGCCTGTATCAGATAGACGATCATATGGATAAGGACTTGTATCCGCCCATAGCCGAAGCCTTGATGCCATCTTTTAAGGCATCGAAATATGCCGGACAAATCCCGCAGTCTGAATACATCAGTAAACCTCAGCGCATGAAGGCGCAGGCCGCTGAAACCGGCGACTGGCTGCCACTTTATCGCTGGATTAATGGCCCGCAATATTCCTCTGAGGTGATACATCAGGACTGGAGTCTGTTTGTAAATAAGGATCTTGCCCCGGAGCCCGCACTCGCCCGCATGGCACTGTGGCAGGTAAGAAATCTCAATATGGTGTCCCACATCATGCGGGTCGTAGCCGATAACGTAGGCGGACGGGTCCTCATTATCGTAGGCGCCAACCATAAGGTCTTCTTCGAGCAATACCTTTCCAACATGATAGGCGTCGAATTGGTGCAGTTTAACGATTACGCCAGTAACCCTGATTCCCAATAACCCAAGCCAGAGGTGTTAGGCCAAGCCGGGCTGGCCTGACGCCAACTCAACACAAATTCAGTTCAAAAGTTATGGCTGTCCCCATTCTTACTCTCGCACCCACCGCGCCAGTAAATACTGATTAATCCTTCACAAACAGTTCAATCAACCAACGAGCCGTATTTCGCATCCTGAATCGGTATGCCGTTACACTCATTTTGAAATATCCAACTAAATCAGAGTTATGTGCGACATATCTTACAGACTCAGCCCCAATGCGTTGATAAATTAATCATCATAATTTCAACCACCTGCGTGCCTGAGCCAAACAGACCGGTGGTAGCTTGGGTGAACGGAACGATGTGAGCAAAAGATATGGCTTTCCGGTCTTTTGATACATTAACTCCCACAATTTCAACCACCTGCGTGTTTGAGCCAAACAGACGGGCGGTAGCTTGGGTGAACGGAACGATGTGAGCAAAAGATATGGCTGTCCTATCTTTTGTTTCCTGACGAAGCGGACACCCCCTCGGTGATTTATTGCCGATCGCACCAGATACTCGTCCCTGATTCTACTAGTGCTGGCTTGGAATCCCCGCCGGTGCTTACTTTGTTTTTGGAGAGTTTAAATTAAATGATAAAAGAAATAGAGACAAAAGATGGGCTAAAGTTCGAAATTGAAGTTGATAGTACAGATTATCTCGAAATTAACTCTAATGGAGTTGTCGACTCTGCTATTGAAAAAATTGATTTTATTATTGATAAAATGACAGGTTCTCTGGAGAAAGTATCTGCTAAGGTTTTAGATAATAAAGTTGATGAGGTAAAAATTGCTATTGGTTTAAAATTAAGTGCCTCTGGTGATTTTGTTGTAGCAAAAAGCTCTATGGAGGGGAATATTCAAGTAGAGTTAACTATAAGGAATTCTAATGTTTGATTATATACTTAAAGTTTCTGTTGCGGAAACTAACAGATATGGAACTGGATTTGTAGTAAAGAACACTCAAGACGGAAGTTATGTAATTACATGTGGGCATGTGTTAGGTAAAGCTGAAAGCAATATTAAAGTAAATGGCATTTCTTCTGAGTTGATAGTTAATAAATATAATGAAGGATTAGATCTGGCTTTAGTTTTTGTTCCTGGTTTGATGGTCGAAGCTCCGAGTTTTTCTAAAGCTGATGAATGTAATGTTTATTATACGAGCGGATTCACAAATTTTGGTTCAGATATTAAAAAAGAGAAAATTGAAAACTTAAAAGTAAAAACTGATGTTGAAATAGAAAAGACCCAAAGTAATAAAATAGTTTCATCGATAACGATATACACTAATGAGTCTATATCAGAAGGTTATAGTGGTAGTCCCCTCATTTGTTGTAAAACAAATTCAGTTGTTGGTGTGATCAATATTCAAGCAAATGCTGGGAAAAACTATGCTATATCTTGTGATCATATTTGTGAGTTTCTTGACATATATATAGGTAATAGCTTTTCTAACCTTACTTCAAATTGTAAAGTCAACAACCTAAATACTGAAGAAAGGTATTTTATTACAAAAGATTTAGAACAACAGTTTCAAAATTCGTTAAGGTGTTATTCTACACAAAATAACGTCTGGATTGAACCTGCAATTCATGAAAACAAAGAGTGCCTTTCTTCTGAGGGCCGGGGTGCTAAAATATCAACTGATGAAATCATTAATTCTGGTAAGTCTATAGTTATAAACGCGAGAGAACAACATGGCTTAACAACTTTAGCTAAGTTTATAGCAAAAGAGGCATGGGTTAAGAGTGGTGAGTTTTTTTTGTACTTAGAGTGTAGAAATCTTAGGGCAAAAAAGAACAGTGTTTTGAAGCATATTGATACAATTCTATCAAAGTACGAAATTGCAATTAAAGATGTTAGTTGTGTAATTGTTGATGAATTCCATAATGTAAAAAACGATCAGGAAAACATGGCAAGAATCATCAATGATTTATTTGTTGATAAGCCAATGATAATTATGAATACTCTTGAGGATTCGCCCATTGGGGAGTTCGTTATAGCATTTGAAGAGCTGCGGAAATTTGAAAACTATTACATATGGTCACTAAAGCGTAATGATATAAGGCGGATTGTCACTCAGTATAATAGCAATAACAAATATATTGGTGACAATGACATGGTACTCAATCGATTGTCTTCCGATCTAGATGCTTTAAATGTTCCAAGAACTCCTCTTAACTGCCTAACTTTTTTAAAGATATATGAAGCAGAATTTGATGAGAGCCCAATTAATAGGACTGAGATGATTAAAAGAGTTCTTTTTCTTTTATTTAATGTGGATCAGGTTCCAAGTTATAAATCACGGCCAGATTTGAAGGACTCAGAATATATCTTAGGTTATTTTTGTGAGCGAATAGTAAGAACTAATAAGAATTTATTTACACGTGATGAGTTTATAAGCGAAACTGCTAGCTTCTGTGAAGGTCAGTTAATTGATATTGAAACTGATGTAATTTTTGACATTCTTTACGATAATTCTATTATAGTAAGTAATTGTGGTGAGTTTTCCTTTAAATTTGCGTATTGGGTATATTACTTCTGTGCACATAGGATGCATCATTCTGATGACTTTAAAGATTATATATTGAGTGATGAAGTGTATGTCTCTTATCCTGATATTATCGAATATTATACTGGAATTGACCGTCGTAGAGATAATGCGTTGGCACAATTACAAAAAGATCTTAGGAATATTCGAGAAGTTGTAGAGGCGAAATGTTCTATTCCTGATGATTTCGATCTATATGAACAGCTGTCGTGGAATCCTTCTGAAGAGAGTTTAAGCAGCGTAAGTCAGATGGTTACGGCTGGAGCTGCGGGCTCAAAGCTACCTGATGAGGTAAAGGATAGTTTTGCAGATAAAGGATACAACCATAAAAGGCCATTAACTCAAACCGTTGATAGAGTTTTGCATGAATACTCAGTCCTAAGGCTAATGAAGGGGATTCAGGCAGCATCAAAAGCTCTTAGGAATAGTGATTACTCAGATGCTAAGCTTCGAAATAAACTTCTAGATGAAATAGTCGCTAGTTGGGAGCAACTAGTGAAAGTTCTTATAATGGTATCCCCAATGATCTGTAAGGAAGGAAGAATTAAGGTAGATGGTGCTACTTTTATTTTGGGTAGTGACTTTAAGGGAGATTTTAAGCAGAAGTTTATGTCACTTCTGCCAGGAATTCCGACAAATGTAATTAATTGGTTTCAAGATGATATTTTTTCAAAAAAAATGGGTAGTTTAATTAGTAAAAATATCAATAATCAAAAAAATAATCTACCTAAACATCTTTTAGTTAGCTTAATGATCAATAGAAGACCAAAGAATTGGCATGAGATTGTATTTCAATATATAAATTCTAATACTAAGAACTCATATTACTTAATGAATACGCTAGATCTACTTGAAGCTCAATACCGATATTCTTACATGTCAAATCAAGAGTTAGATCGGGTGGGGAGCCTTATCAAAGCTACGATTGCAAAACACAACGGAGCTAAAAGGGTTGGAGAGAAGGCTATTAACAAGGTCCCCGATAGGTTTTTACCTGAGAGAGTTGACCTTTAAGATACATTATTAGTTTAAACTGGTGGTTTGTTGATGTTGAATATCGGTTGACGCAAGAAAGATAGGACAGGCATAACTTTACTCAGTTATTGCAGGGTATATCGGATCTCTCTTGAAGCGGCCACAGGGGATTGATTCAAATGCTGTGGGCCGGGCATGGCCATTATCAGGCATCCATGCCTTTCATGGCATTTAGACTCCTGTCTGGCAGATTCCTCGCAGCGCAAGTCGAATCAAGGGTGGGTATCGCGAAGCGATGAGCTTACGGCAGAAAGTTGTTCCTGACACTTTCTGCATTTTCTCCATCCATGGAGATCAGCGCGAGACAGGGTGAGCATGCCGAAGGCATTTGTCGCGAGCGAGAGGCATGGATGGCGAACTGGCTTTTGTATAGGGATATATTTAGCCGAGCTGGAGGGATTTACAGGGATGTAAATCGAGCGTCTGAGCCGATAGCGATTTTCATCATAAGTTCGAGGGGCTGTCGGCACCGGCTGGGGCGGCAAGGGAGATGCAAAGGGCGAATGCTTACCAAGGTAAGCCGCTTATGAGCGCGAACCAAGGATAGTGAGCTGGCAGTTAAACAGGGACGTTGTTAGAAGCTGTTGATCCCCTCTGGCCAAAGGCTAAAGACGGTTTGCATCTGGGCGAGCGTCCATATTTGTCCTTTTGGTTGAAGCCACCTTCTTCAGAAGGTGGATTTTTACTTGTTGTTTTCTGTTGCTTGTTATGAGTTTGTGCTTGTTATATTCCATAGGGATTTGGAGGATATTGTGTTCAGGATTTTTATCATTTTTAGCGTTTTAACTCTTTTGCCGGTCGATTTAGCTTTAGCTTGCGAAAAAATACCTCATGATTTGAGAAAAATTCTTTCAAAAGGAAGTGATTTGATTCTTGTCGGAGAATTACATGGGACAAATGAATCACCTGCTAAATTTTATGACATTGTATGTAATCTCGAGAACCTAACCTCAAGAAAAATAACAGTGGCTTTTGAATTTCAGGACAAAAATATCATGTTTTTGAATGGCTACAATGATTTACTTGATGGCGTTAAAAGTTCCTCTGAGTGGAAGCTTAATCATGATGGTAAAACGAGTGTCGCTATGTATGAGCTGCTCCAGCGAATTAGAGCGTTATCAGAGAAAAATGATTTGGAGGTGATGTTTTTCGATGGAGAGGGCGATGACAGAGAACTGTTGTTAGCAAAAAATATATACGCATCAGTATCAAACGATAGAATAGTTGTTGTATTTACCGGGAATAGACATAACCAAATTAAACATGGAAATGTATGGGATGAATACTCCAAAAATATGGGAGCTTATCTCACAGAAATGAATGTGGATTTGGTAAGTATTAATCTAATCCATACCGGAGGGAAAGCATGGGTATGTATGGATGACTGTGGGATACACGAGTTTAAGGGAGTATTTACTGAAAGTGAATTCTTTAAAGCAAATGAACAAAGTAGATATCAATATCACTGGAATATAGGTCCTATAACTTATTCTGTACCAATGGTTAGACTATGACATTGCTTATTACGTCTCACTGTGATGATATGCATGCTTTGGCAGTGAAGTACAGCTTAGACCAGAGCAGCGTAGAGGGTGTTCATAATTCTGTGTCACGTTAAACATGACAGAACGATGTGGGCATCCACTCGTCTTTCAAAATGGATGGACAATCGTGACAACGTCAAATTCCAGTTTTGAATCGAGTGGGAAAGATCGTACAGGCATAACTTTACTCGGTTATCGCAGGGTACATCGGATCTCCCTCGAAGCGGCCGCAGGGGATTGATTCAAATGCTGTGGGCGAGGCATGGCCATTCTCAAGCATCCATGCCTTTCATGGCATTTGGACTTCCTGTCCGGCAGATTCCTCGCAGAGCCAGTCGAATCAAGGGCGAGTATTGCGAAGCAATATGCTTACGACAGAAAGTTGTTCCTGACACTTTCTGCATTTTCTCCATCCATGGAGATCAGCGCGAGGCAGGGTGAGCATGCCGAAGGCATTTGTCGCGAACTGGCTTTTGTATAGGGATATTTTTAGCCGAGCAGGAGGGATCTACAGGGATGTAAATCGAGCGTCTGGCGCGATAAGCGATTTGAAGCGAATCACCAAGGGGCTTTCGACAACTGCTTCCTGCGTTGTTCTAACTCCAACATCCATGTTGTCGTCCGCTTCATTGGGAGTCTATTAAGACATGAGCAGAGCACTGAGGGTGAGGGTTACACCATTCCCCATCGGTGCCGCCGAAGAAGGTTGATGCAAATCGCGTGGCTTCGACATGGCCATTCTCAAGCATCCATGCCTTTCATGGCATTTGGACTTCCTGGCCGGCAGATTTCTCGCTGGCTCAGTCGAATCAAGGGCGAGTATCGCGAAGCTATATGCTTACGGCAGAAAGTTGTTCCTGACACTTTCTGCATTTTCTCCATCCATGGAGATCAACGCGAGGTAGGATTGCCGAGCTGGAGGGATTTACAGGGATGTAAATCGAGCGTCTGAGCCGGTAGCGATTTTCATCATAAGTTCGAGGAGCTGTCGGCACCGTCTGGGGCGGCAAGGGAGATGCAAGAGGGTGAATGCTTGCCTAAGGCAAGCGTCCTATGAGCGCAAATCAAGGATGATGAGCTGGCTGTTAAACAAGGACGTTGTTAGAGGCTGTTGATCCCCTCTTGCCCCGTGTGGGTTGGGCGAATGTTTGCCTGCGGCAAACGTGCTTATGAGCGAGAGGCATGGATGCCGAACTGGCTTTGTACATGGATGTACTTACCCACCCACGACTTCCCCGCTGCCAAGCGGAGGTGACCGCAGGTCGCCTATCCCTCCAAGCCGAAGGCTTAAAGGAGCGCAGCTCCTTCCCCCTCTGTCTCCGAAGGAGACAAAAAAAGCTGCCAGAGGCAGCTTTTTTCATTTCAAACAGTTCAAATACTGGGATGCTAATCCACCACTCCCAAACCCCCAGGGTACTCAGTACCCAAAGCAGAGCTTACTTAGGCTGGGCGATAGCAGCCGCATTCACAGCATGGGGGTTACGGGTATCCATGCCCTCAGGCAGGTTACGCAGCAAGATACCGGCATTCAGGTCGATATCCTGCGGCACTGGCATATACACAGTGTGACCACTGCCCAAACCGGCCTCAATGGCTTCACCTTTGCGGTTTTCCAGCTCCTGCAGGGTCAGATTGATGTTGCCCTGTGGGGTCATCATCTCCAGGCTGTCGCCTACCAGGAACTTGTTCTTCACTTCGATTTCAGCAAGGCCAGCGGCATTACGGTTACCGGTGAACTCGCCGACAAACTGCTGGTTGTCGCTGATGGAGTGACCGTACTCATAGTTCTGGTACTCATCATGTACGTGACGGCGCAGGAAGCCTTCGGTGTAACCACGGTGGGCCAGACCTTCGAGGCGATTCATCAGGCTGCGGTCGAAGTCTTTACCGGCGACGGCATCGTCGATGGCCTGACGGTACAGCTGGGCGGTACGGGCCACATAGTAGAAGGACTTGGTACGGCCTTCGATTTTCAGCGAGTCGATACCCATCTTGGCCAGACGCTCCACGTGCTGGATGGCGCGCAAGTCTTTGGAGTTCATGATGTAGGTGCCGTGCTCATCTTCAAAGGCTGGCATGTACTCGCCCGGACGGTTATTTTCCTGCAGCAGGAAAATCTTGTCGGTCGGTGCACCGGCGCCCAGAGTGGTGGCTGGCTGAATCGCCACTATGTCACCGGTTTCGTTTTCAGTGGCTTCGTGGGCGTCATACTTCCAGCGACAGGCGTTGGTGCAGGTACCCTGGTTGGGGTCGCGCTTGTTGATATAGCCAGACAGCAGGCAGCGGCCAGAGTAGGCCATGCACAGCGCGCCGTGGACGAACACTTCCAGTTCGATATCCGGGCAGCGCTGACGAATTTCTTCAATCTCATCCAGCGACAGTTCGCGGGATAAAATCACCCGCTTGATGCCCTGAGACTCCCAGAATTTTACCGAGGCCCAGTTGATGGCGTTGGCCTGTACCGACAGGTGCACCACCTGATCCGGGAAGGCTTCACGCACCATCATGATAAGACCCGGATCTGACATGATCAGTGCATCCGGGTTCATGGCCACTACGGGCTCCATGTCCTTGATATAGGTCTTGAGCTTGGCGTTGTGGGGGGCAATGTTGCTCACCACATACAGCTTTTTACCCAGAGAGTGGGCTTCCTGAATACCCTGTGCCAGGTTTTCCATTTTGAAGTCGTTGTTACGCACCCGCAGGCTGTATCTGGGCTGACCGGCATAGACGGCATCGGCACCGTAGGCGAAGGCGTAACGCATGTTTTTTAAGGTCCCGGCAGGGGACAGCAGTTCAGGTTTGAACATAATCACTCTCTTAGTGGGTTGGCGCTCATGATTCAGTGCCACTTAACATCGACGGTCAGCGGCAGCAGGCTCGGTTCAAGTGAGCAAGCGCGGGCGGCGCATTTTACTGAATCCTGCCCGGTTCAGCAATTCCTGAGCGGTAAACCCGGACATTTATCTTGAGCCAGAAAATCCACGAAGCCGTGACGGACAACTAAGCTATATAGACAGTGGTCTGCAGCTGCTGGCAAACGATGGATGAGGCGCTGGCAATGGGGTTGGCAAAACTCACCGGGCTTTAGTGGGCAACCTTTATGGCCGCCTTGTTAAAACCTGGCTGAAACTTGTAACTCATTGAGTATATAATTGGTTTTGCTGGATATTAAGAATACAAAAGGGAGTTGATATGTCCGTCGAACAGCAGATTTTGGTGGGACTGCTTCGCAAGCTTAAAGATGACACTCTGGTGTTGCCGACACTGCCTGAAGCCGCCATGCAGGTGCAGGAGGTGGCAGGCCGGGCCGATACCAGCTTAAGGCAGGTGGCCGAAATTATTGGTCATGATGCCTCCATGTCGGCGCGACTTATCAAAGTGGCCAACTCGGCTCTCTACTCCCGGGGCAACAAGGCAGATAACATCAATGCGGCGGTCAATCGTATCGGGCTGACGCAAATCCGCAATATCGCCACTTCTATCGCCATGGAGCAGTTGTTTATCTCCACCAATGAAATGGTATGGGAAGTGATGGATGAAGTGTGGCAAACCTCCATTGATGTGACGGCCGCAGCCGGAGCCATGCTGGAGCTGTATCAATTGCGACATGGCAAGGGCGAGCTGGATCGAGAGACCCTGAGTCTGGCCGGACTGGTACACAATATCGGTGCACTGCCGGTACTGACCGAGGCGGAATCCCATCCTGAGCTGTTTACCTCTGTGGATCAGCTCAGGGCCATAGTGCGGAAATTGCAGGGACCATTGGGCGGCGCGGTACTGAAAAGCTGGGATTTCAGCCCGCCAGTGATGGAAGTGGTTGAACGCTGGGCAGATTTACACTATTTGCCGGAGCGGGTCAGCTATGTGGACTTTATCCGCGCAGCGGCTTTTTATACGGGAGAGCTCAGGGCCGGTGATTCCTTTGAAGAGCGCATGGCGGTATTTGTTGAACGTGGCTTGCCGGTGTCGCCAGATGAGCTGGCCAGTGATACCTTTATTCAATTGTACGAATCAATCAAGCAGGGTTATGAATAAGCTCACCCCGGGGATGGATCTGTGATTGGCTGGATATGTGCCGCGGTACTGGCGGTGCTGGTTCTGGCGCTGTTGTGGCAGCAATGGCGCCAGCGGATATTTCTGGGACGGCTTATCAGCAGTATCCGCAGTCGCCGTTTACCTGCCGAACCCCTGTCCATCGACGGTATTCCCCCCCTGTTCAAACCCCTGTGTGACAATCTCGCAGAGCTGCTGGATGCGTTGCCTGCCGATTTGGGGGAGGACAAATTGACCGGCCTGCTCAACCGGCTGGGTTTCAAGTCTGCACTGGGGCGGATGTCACCCATTGCCCGCGGCACCTTCATTATTCTCGATATTCATCACTTCCGTTACGTCAACGACCTGTTTGGATTCAGTTTTGGCGACCGCTTGCTGGTGATGTTGGCCAATCGCCTGCAAAATCTCAGTGTTGCTCCTACCCTTATTGCCCGGGTCAAGGGCGATGAGTTTCTGCTGTATTACCGACAGGATGTGGATCGCCATCAACTCAGCCAGTTGCGCGGCCGTCTGCAGGTGCCGTTTGAACTGGATGAGGTGCATATCGGTATCAAAATTCAGATTGGTTGCCTGTCGCCTGAACATGTGCCGGAAGAGGCCAGTTTGCTGCTCAGACGGCTTGATTTGGCGCTGAAAAAAGGCCGAGAAGCCAATGATCTGATTGGATTTTATGACGAAGGGGATGATCAGCGTCAGCTGCGCGAGCTGCTGTTGATCCACGGTCTGCCAAGGGGCCTGATGCAGGGCCAGCTGTTTATGATGTATCAGCCCAAGCAGAAACTGCATGAGCAGGGGATCTATCAGGTCGAAGCGCTGATCCGCTGGCAGCATCCCACTTTGGGTATGGTGTCGCCCGGTGAATTTATTCCGCTGGCAGAGTACGCCGGGATGATTGAACTGGTCAGCCGCTGGGCGCTGGTGACTGTGCTGGAGCAGCAGCAGCGCTGGCGTGAACAGGGGCTGGAGCTGCAGGTGGCGGTCAATCTGTCGACTCAGGATCTGTCCAGCAATAGTCTGACCCAGGAGATCGCCGCCCGGCTTGCGCAATTCAACCTGCCCGCCGAGGCATTGATGGTGGAGATCACCGAAAGCACCCTGATGGCCAATGTCGACAAGGCGCTGCATACCCTCAATAGCCTGCGGGAACTGGGGGTTAAGCTGGCGATAGATGATTTCGGCACAGGTCACTCGTCGCTGGCCTATCTCAAGCATCTGCCGGTGGACGAGGTCAAAATTGACAAGGCATTTGTGGATGATCTGCTCACTGACTCCCATGCCCAGCACATCATGGAAACCAGCATAATGCTGGCGCGCAAACTGGGCTTTGAAGTGACGGTGGAAGGGGTTGAAACCGAAGCCGTGCGTCAAATTCTGACGGTGATGGGCGCCGACAAGCTACAGGGTGAGCTGATTGCCGGGCCCATGACAGCCCCGGCGCTGGAAGCCTTTCTGGCGGACACCAATCAGCCCTGACAGGGCTGCTGCAGGCGGGCAAGTACCTGTGGTGGCATGGGAATAAGTTGCCTGTCCGGCCCCAGGCTGACCATCTCTATGGTGGCTGTCACCGCCGGACGATTGGCCCCTTGTCGCCAAATCGCCTGCTTCCACACACTGCGGTACTGACTTTCCATGGCAACCTGACTGCGCACGTCCAGCGTATCGGCAAACTCCACGCCCTGATGACAGATCATGTCGCAGCGATAAACGGCAAAACCACATTGCTGCTCCTGCCACAATTGTTTCAACTCAGCTGCGCCTATGATCTCTTCCCGGGCACGTTCAAAGTAGCGCAGAAAATTGGCGTGATATACCACGCCGGAAAAATCCGTATCTTCATAATAAATCTGTACCGGGAAGTGAAATTCCTGGCTGAATATCAGCTTATCCATCCGTGTTTTAGTCCCTGTGAGGCATGCTGCACATTCGCATAATCAATCGGTTAATTCAACTTGCGGGTCTAGCCACAAAGGAGTAAAGTTTCATTAGATTTTTCTAATTGGCTTTATTTCCCCGGAGGAAACCAGGGCCTGAAAAGTGCCCCGGCGATGGGGCGAAAGCGGATGTAAAGAGGTACAGGATGGCTGAGAAAATCGTTGAAGTAACCACACAAATGGGCGCCGGATGGAAAGTGACGGCACAGATCAGGGATCATCTGCTGATCATCGATCAGCCGACCGGCACCAACGAAGGTGCCAACCCGCTGGAAACTTTCCTGTTTTCACTGGCAGGCTGCATTTCCACAATCGCCAAAATGGTCGCCCGTGAGCAGAAGCTGGAACTGCGCGGCATTGAGGTAAAGGTCAGTGCGGCGATGAATTCTGCCGGATTGCTGGGTCAGCCGACCGATGATCCTGTGGGATTCAAACGCATCGATATTATTGCAGATATTGATGCCGATATGAGTCAGGACGAGAAGACAGCTTTCCTGGATTTGGTGTGTGCCCGTTGCCCTGTGCATGACAATCTGTTGAGTCCAACTCTGGTGTACCACGAAACAGCCTGAGTCGCTGGCGTGACAAAGCAGGATTGAGCCGGGGTTGCTGGCTAATCAGGGCGAGGCCGAGTTGGATCGTCAGGGGCGGAAGGCGCAGAACTTCGCCGACATTGCCGGAAAATAAACAAGCCGCAGTCAGTTACTGATTGCGGCTTTTGTTTTGTGATGATTACCGCGGCAACCCGCACTGTGTGCGCGTGTCAGACATTCTGCTGCTGTGTTGCATTGCGCTTAAAGGGAGTCACCCTTAGTCAATCAATGCGCCTTGAATCAGCATCCCTGACCCCCTCAGAATTGATCAAACCATTAATGAAGTTGGTATAACCCGGTCACGTTGAATACCGGGCATTTGTTCAATGCTCAGATATTTCAGGTGCTTTTGGCGGTGGGGTTGGCGGTAGGGTTACAGCAGCGTGCCACGCCAACTCATCGCCCCTCAATGTTTGCCACTGTTTTATTTGCCGCTGTTTTGTTGACTGTCTGCCAGCCCCTTGTCACTGGCCTGTCCCTCTGTTTTTGCCTGTCCTTTGTCATTGCTCCTGGCGTCAGTGGCTTTGTCGTCGCTGCATTTGGCATCACAGTTTTTACCATTGCTGGTGTCCTGACTGCCGGTATCGCTATGGCAGGCACTGGCTGCCAGGGCTTTGGGCTCGAGTCTGGCCGGCCACCAGCGTTTGCCAAAGCGCAGCAACACCAGCGCGATGGCCACCCACAGACAGCCAATCAGGGTATCGAAGAAGCGCCAGCGGATAAGCTGAAGATCGCCGCCCTGATGCACCATGGCAATATCGATCACCAGCAGGACCAGGACGGAAATCAGTAGACTGAACCACTGGTAGCTCTGGCGCATGATAGTGGGAATAAACAGCGCCAGCGTGACAATAATGGGCGGATAAAAGGCGAAGGGAACCCAGAGCACCATCAGATAGGCGATTACCACCCCCAGCAGGGTACCGACAATCCGCTGACGCAGGCGCTGCCAGGTGCTGGCGTCGTTCACGTGCATTACAAACAGTACTGTGAGCCCAACCCAGGCCGCATGCTGGGCATGCAGCGCAAGCCCGGTGAGGGTTGCCGCCAGAATGGTCAGCGGCAGGGTCAGGCCAAACAGGGGGCCGTTGATATCCCCGGCCATCAGCTGTCTAAGCTCCTGCGCCGGTGACCAGCACTGGGGATCACAACGGGTAAACTGCGCCACCACCAGACTGATACACAAGGCCAGCATGGCACCGCTGAGATAGGCAAAGGCGGTATTGGCGGTGGCGGGCAGACCCATTTCGGCCAGCAGCATGGCGGCCGCGGTAAATTTGCCCAGCAGACTGAGATAGGCCAGTTCCGGTTTGGGTTGTCCGGCCAGATAGGCGATCAGCACCAGCGCGGCGATAGCCAGATCTCTGTGTCCCACCAGCAATACCCCAAGGGCGCCGGAAGCAATCATCAGGCACATGCCGCCGACGATGGCGATGATCTGTTGCTCTGTACCATGATGGGGATCCAGTCGCAGCGCGAACATGGCACCCAGCGCCACAAAGGCGAGGGTCTGGGGTTGGTCAATAAAATAGCTGAGCAGCAAAGGCAGGCCCATGGCAACAGCAAAACCAATGCCGCGTATCCATTCGTAGCGGGTAGGGGAATCAAGCACAGAAAGCGTCTCTTTACGGTTAATGGCAAGATTGTAAGAAAGGGCAAAAATAAAGGGCAGTCCGGCCTGCCCTTTGTGAAATAAGATTAATGCAACTATGCCTGAGGATTGCCGCTGCCTGTGGCAGGTGGCTGGCCGGGCATGCTTGGCTCGGTGGCCAGTGCCGCAGCTTTGGCCTCCAGCGCTTCGAGCTGCTGGGCGACAAATCCCGGGGAGTGGGTGTTGCCGGAAATCAGCCGGTACATGGCCGGAATGACAAACAGGGTCACCAGCGTCGCAAAGCCCATGCCGAAGAACACCACTGTGCCTACTGCGATGCGGCTTTCAGCACCGGCGCCGGTACTGATGATCAGCGGCACCGCGCCCACCAGGGTGGTGAAGGCGGTCATCAGGATAGGGCGCAGACGACGGGCCGAGGCATCGATAATGGCATCGTTGAGTGCCAGACCTCTGTCCCTGAGCTGGTTGGCAAATTCGACAATCAGAATGCCATTTTTGGTCACCATACCGATCAGCATGATCATGCCTATCTGGCTGTAAAGGTTGAGCCCCTGATCTGTCAGCGCCAGTCCCAGCAGGCCGCCGAAGATGCCCATGGGCACGGTGAACATCACCACCAGCGGGTTGACGAAGCTTTCAAACTGCGCCGCCAGCACCAGGTAAGCCACCAGCAGCGCCAGACCAAATACCATGGCCATATTGCTCTGGTTTTCCTTGAAGTCTCTGGACTCACCGGCGTAATCGATGCTGATGTCAGCAGGCAGCAGTTCAATGGCCTTGCTGTCGAGGAAATCCAGCGCTTCGCCCAGGGTATAACCGTCGGCCAGGTTGGCCTTGAGGGTGATGGACTTCTGCTTGTTGGTGTGACTGAGTTTTTGAGCGGAAGCCACTTCCTCGATTTTGGTCAGGCTGTCGAGGGTGATCAGCGCCCCTGTGTCACTGCGCAGATAGATACGGCTGAGATCGGACGCCGACAGGAAGCGGTTTTCATCGCCCCGCAGATAGACATCATACTCTTCGCCGCGCTCCACATAGGTGGTTTCCTTGCGACCGCCGAGCATCACTTCGAGAGTATCGGAGATATCCTTGACGCTGACCCCAAGCTCGGCTGCCCGCTGGCGATTGACTGTGACCAGCAGCTCAGGCGTGGTTTCTGCATAGTCAAGATCGGCGCCGGTCATCATGCCGGAATCCTCCGCAATCTGTTGCAGCTGCTGCGCCCAGCGGTTCAGCTCCTGATAGTCGCTGCCACCCAGCACAAATTGTACCGGCTCACTGGAGCCGCCACGGAATCCCGGCATCATGGGCCAGACTTTGACATCGGGGATGTCCTGAAGCGCGCCGGAGATCATCTTCAGCGCCTCTGTGGCATGCACGCTGCGGTCTTCCCAGTCTTCCAGCAGCATGATCACAAAGCCGGTTTGATCACCGGCGCGGCCGCCGAAAGCCGGGGCCTGCATGTTGAAGGAACGCAGCACGCCCTGACCCAGCAGCGGCATCAGTCGTTCTTCCACTATGTCCATATTGGCGGTCATGCGGTTGTAGCTGGTTCCTTCGGCGCCTTTGACGAAGGCGAATACCACGCCTCTGTCTTCCTGGGGCGCCAGCTGCGCCGGTACCAGTTTGGCCAGACCAACACTGCCGGCGATACAGGCGATGATCACCAGTGGTGCGGCAAAGCGGAAGCGTACCGCCAGTGCCACGGCTTTACGGTAAGCGGATTCCAGAGCGGCAAAGCGGCGATCCACCCAGCGGGTGAAAGGGCCGGGCTGGACATTGGCCTTGAGCAGATAGCTGGACATCACAGGCGTCAGCGTCAGCGCCACCAGCGAGGAGAACACCACCGCCATGGCGAGGATCACCGAAAATTCGGTAAACAGCAGGCCGACCATGCCATCCATAAAGGAGATGGGCAGGAACACCATCACCAGCACGGCGGTGGTGGCAATTACCGCAAAACCCACTTCGCGGGTGCCCTTGAAGGCGGCCAGTAACGGCGGTTCGCCCTTTTCGATATGGTGGAAGATGTTTTCTACCACCACGATGGCATCATCCACCACCAGACCGATGGCCAGAATGAGCGCCATCAGGGTCAGCAGGTTGATGGAATAGCCCAGCAGATAGGCCGCGATAAAGGCGGAGATGAGTGACACCGGCACTGTGATGGCCGGAATGATGGTGGCCCGGGCCTGACCGATGAAAATATACAGCACCAGTACCACCAGCGCGCCGGTGACGTACAAAGTGGAGTACACCTCTTCGATGGAGCGCTCGATAAATACGGTTTTGTCGTAGTTCACTTTGAGGGTGGTGCCCTCGGGCAGGAACTTCTGGATCTTGTCCACCTCAGTCGATACAGCCTTGGCGACCTGCAGCGGGTTGGCATCGGACTGGGTAATGATGCCGATACTCAAATTACCCTCACCGTCGCTCTTGAAGGAGGAGTTTTCATTTTCGGCACCGATAAACACCCGCGCCACGTCTTTGAGGTAGATGGGAAAACCATCGACAGTGCGGCGCACCACCAGATAGTCAAAATCTTCCGGCTGCTGATACAGGCGATCAGTACGTACTGACATCACAGTGGTGTCGTTGCGCACCTGACCGCCGGGCGCTTCGACGTTCTCGCTGCGCAGCGCGGCAATAATATCGGCGGTGGTTACATCCCGACCGGCCATGAGTTCAGGCTCCAGCTGTACATACATCACCTGATACAGGGCTCCGGTCAGGCTGACTGAGCTGACGCCGGTCAGCAGGCTGAACCTGTCGACCAATACCCGCTGGGCATAGTCGGTCAACTGGGTGCGATCCATCACTGAAGACTTGAGGTTGAGGTAAACTGCAGGTTCGCCGGAGCCATTGTCGCGGGACACCATAGGGTCATCGGCTTCCTCCGGCAAACCACGTTGGGCACGGGCCACTGCGTCACGCACATCGCTGACCCCTTCAATCAGATCCCAGCCCAGCTCAAATTCCACGGTAATGCGCGACATGCCATTGCGGGTGACCGAGGTGACTTCCTCGATGCCGGAAATGCCGGTGATCTGATCTTCCAGTACCTGGGTCACCTGGCTTTCCATAATGGTGGCCGAGGCGCCTTTGTAAGTGGTCATCACAGTCACCACCGGGCTTTCCACGTCCGGCATCTCTCGTACCGACAGTTTGCTGAAGGACACCAGACCAAAGACGCACAACAGCAGCGACAGTACGATGGCCACGATCGGCCGTTTAACCGAGATATCAGACAGTAACATCAGCCGCGTTCTCCTGAACCTGCCGTTTTACCGGCAGTTTGCTCCGTTAGCACTTTGACCTTGATGCCGTCGCGCATGTTCACCAGTCCCTGTACCACAATCACATCATTGACCTTCACGCCATCATTGATCAGCACCTTATCGCCGATACGGGCCCCCAGCTTGACCTCAGTGCGCCTGACCTTGCTGTCATCGCCCAGTAAATACACGTAACGCTTGGTGCCTGAGTATTCCAGTGCCTGCACCGGGATCACGGCCTGGGTGACCGCCGGCAGGCTGATATCTGCGGACATCATCATACCCGGCATGAGTTTCAGCTCAGGGTTATCGAAGGCGACCCGCACGGTCAGATTGAGAGTTTGTGGATTGACCCTAGGGTCGATGGCCACCACCTGACCATTGAACAGGGTGTCGTGCCAGGCCTGAGAGCGTGCCTGCACAGACATGCCGCGACTGAGACGTGCCAGATACTGCTCTGGCACCGCCAAATCCAGATGCAGCTGGCTGAGGTCATCCAGCGTCAGCAGCTCACTGCCGGTGGTGACCATTTTGCCTTCGGAGAAGTCTATCAGACCCACATGGCCATCGAAGGGCGCCTTGAGACTGTGATACTCCAGCTCTGCGGCGGCAGCCTCAAGGCGGGCATTGGCCATAGCCACCCTGGCGCGCTGGGCGTCGATTTCGCTTTGAGTGATGGCATCAGAGTCTTTTAATTGCATGTATTCAGACAGTTTGCGCTGCTCATCCTGCAGGTAAGCCCAGGCTTCATCCCGGGCGGCTTTGGCGCGGGCATTGTCCAGCTCCAGCAGAATTTGGTCGCGGACCACCTTCTGATTGTCGCTAACCAGGATATGGCTCACCTTTCCGGCTATCTGGGGCGCCAGATCCACGGATTTTCTGGCAGTCAGCTTGCCGATGACCGTCACATGCTGGGCCAGGGTTTCCTCTTCCACCAGGCCGGTGACCACGGCGACTTCGCGCGCCGCTCCCGGCTTGCCACCCAACCCCGGGTTGGCATACAGCGATGGACTGAATAGCCCCAGAAACACCAGAAACAGCGTGGTGATCAGCGACAGAGGTAACAGCGGACTGCTGGCTTTATTCATGGTTATAGTTCTCGCAAGCTGGCAATAATGCGGAGTTGGACAGCTTATTCTATGGAATTGCGGTAAAAGTGGCGTAAAGGTATGTAAATCCAGGCGGTTAAATGTTGCATTGTGTGATGCGTATCACGTTTGGTGAAAGCCTTTGTAACAGGGTATTTCCCTGTGTTTCGGCATGTTTTCAGACGGCTGTTTTTAGATTCTCCTGAAAATATTGGCTGGTTGGCAGATAGTGATGAAAAAGCCGGAAACCGGCAGTTATCTCCACCTGAAATGAGCTCCTTTGCAAGGCATAAGTGTAAGGCGGGTGAAAATTGTCCGGTTTTATGAACGATTCATCGCAGCGACTCTTGCCCTTGGTCGGGATGCCACATAAGATCCCGCCACCGACAAAGATAACGAATAAGCACTATGACCACTTTGACTCTGACCCGCCCCGACGACTGGCATATCCACCTGCGTGATGGTGGCTCCCTGCCTGATACCGTGCGTGATGCCGGCCGCTACATGGGCCGTGCCATTGTAATGCCTAATCTGGTGCCGCCTGTGACCAGCACTGAACTGGCGCTGGCATACCACGCGCGCATCAAATCGCACACAGACACCGGCTTTGAGCCGCTGATGGTGCTGTACCTGACTGACAACACCAGTGCGGATGAAATTCGTAAAGCCAAGGCCAGTGGCAAAGTGGTCGCCTGCAAGCTGTATCCGGCCGGTGCCACCACCAACTCTGACTCAGGCGTCACCTGTGTCGAGAAAATTTACCCGGTACTTGAGGCCATGCAGCAGGAAGGTCTGTTGCTGCTGGTACACGGTGAGGTGACTGATTCTGCCATCGATATCTTCGATCGCGAGCGCATCTTTATCGAAAACATCCTGTCCAGAGTGGTGGCCGATTTCCCTGGGCTGAAAATCGTGCTGGAGCACATCACCACCAGGGATGCGGTGGACTTTGTGAATGCAGCCGGTGATAACGTAGCAGCCACCATTACTGCCCATCATCTGCTGTATAACCGCAACCATATGCTGGCCGGTGGTATTCGTCCGCACTTTTATTGCCTGCCTATCCTCAAGCGCAACATCCATCAGGATGCGCTGCTGGCGGCTGCCGCCAGTGGCAGCAAGAAGTTTTTCCTGGGGACAGATTCTGCGCCGCACGCCAAGGATAAGAAAGAAGCCTGCTGTGGCTGCGCCGGTTCATACACCGCCCACGCCGCGCTGGAGCTGTATGCCGAGGCGTTTGAGTCAGTGAACGCGCTGGATAAGCTGGAAGCCTTTGCCAGCTTTAACGGGCCTGACTTCTACGGCTTGCCGCGCAACAGTGATACTGTGACTCTGGTGAAAGAAGAGTGGCAGGTGCCTGCGGACTATCCACTGGGTGACAGCACTGTGGTGCCTATCCGCGCCGGTGAAACGATCCGCTGGAAAGTGAAGGGATAATATCCTTCACTCAAAAACGAAAGCCGCTCAGGGAGCGGCTTTTTTGATCCTGCGGGAAGACTGGAATATTGGCATGGGATGTTACTGTCCCGGATGCTTATCCCTGTGCGGTGTTTGTGAGTGAACACTTGGTGGCTATTGACGCCAATTCGTAGCTGAGTGTGCCTCAGACATTGAAATCAGTCGCTTGTCAGCTCGGCTTTACCGCCGTCATACAGACCACGGCTCAGCTTGCCTTGCTCAATCCACAGCAGCTCACCGGACTGACCATTTTTGATGCTGGAGTCGATGGCGACGATTTTGTTGTCGTACAGTCCCAATACTCTGTCCTGTGAGGTGTGACCTACCACGATATGGCTGACACCAAAATGTGCCAGTAACTTGTCTATCTGCCCGTCGCTCAGCTCGTCCTTGAAATAACCCCGATACCAGGTCGGGCCATTTTTATAAAACAGGAAGTTAAGCAGTTCTGACTGTTTTATCTGCTCTTTGGGGGTATCGATATGTTCGCGGTACAGGGCATTGGCACTGCTGATCGTCAGATCAGTTTGCAGCCATTCCGGACTGATGCCCCCGTGCATAAACAGGATGTCATTGATTTTCACCAGCGTGTGTTTGCTGCGCAGCCACTGGCCCAACTCAGTATCTGTGCCATACAGTGCATCATAGTTTCGTCCAATCAGCGTTTCGGCAACCTGATACCTGGGGTTGACGTAGCGCAAATCCCCTTTAAGCACCATTTGTTCATGATTTCCCATCAACAGGTGCAGTTGCCCGCCGGCATCTCTGGCCTGCTTGTCCAGTTGATACACCAGCCAGAGCACTTCGTTCACCTGAGGGCCCCGGTCAAACATATCGCCGGTGATCACCAGGTGTGCTTTTCCCAATGCCCAGTTGTTGTGCTGATCCACCACGCCCTGATTTCTCAGCAGGTGCAGCAGCACATCGTACTGGCCGTGAACGTCGCTCAGGGCAACGATGGTTTCCACGTCCTGAAAACTGTCGGCATCCACCTGGTTTTTAAGCTGATGTAACGACGGCTGTGGCAGATTGCCGCAATTGTCCGGCCGCATCACATAGTTGGCGTCCAGCGTCCGCTGCAGATGTTCACCATGGCATACCCAGCTGGCACGGGCTGGCTGGCCCTGAGGGCTGAAGACGTACGGGCCATCGGTGACATCATGCTGACCGGCCAGCGACGAGGCAGTCAGGATACTGCTCATCAGCGCGCTGAGCAGCAATGGGCTGTTGGGCAACGGATGTTTCGGCAAGGCTCGCTTGATTGATAAGGGACGAAAGGGCACAGCATCTTCCTTGGTTGTTATTCTACAAATTGCGCACCGGTCTGCGCCGGGTGCCACTATCTTGCCAGCGGATGTAACGCCATACAATTGAGTTGTAATGAAAATGTAATTTCATTCTGGCGAATGCCGGATGCCGGTAATGCGCCAACACTGGCCTGATGCGGGTTAATCCTGAATATACACGTTGAAACTCAGTGAAATACGAACCTTATCTGAGCGATTTGGCATGACGGCGTGAGGCACATGAGAGCGAAACAGCACCAGTCGGTTGGGCTGCGGCGGATAGCTCGCTTCAAAGGTTTCCAGCCCCTGAGCCGACTGATAACCGCTGACACCGAAGGCGGGATGATAAAACTTGATGTCGCCGGAATCCGGCGACGCCTGCAGGTAAAGGCTGCCGCTGATAAAGGAAGGATGAGTGGGATGCATATGGTGATGCACTTCCTGACTGTCGCCGGGAAAGTAAAAATTAAGCCAGCTTTCGCGGATCTCCAGTGCTTTGGCATCCGGGTGCAACTTTTTGACAAAGCCGCCGCAGTGCAGGGTCAGCCAGTGATGTAAATTGTCCAGCTGATACTTCTGCAGCACTTGTCTGTGCTGTGGATGGCGGGACTGCACATAACTGCGGGATCGGGCATCGTCTCTGGACAGTATTTCCCGGTATTCCAGCTCCAGCATCTGAGCAACGCTGGATTGGATCATCTCTGTGTCTGCGTCATTGGCATCATGGTGATAAACAGGAGTGGCAAACCAGAGGTCAATTTTCATGTTGGTACTTCCTTGTGCAGCGGTTGGTTTTCAGTTTGCCTAACTCTTTGGATGGGAACAACAAAAGTTAACAATTTACGCAGACGGATGTTGGCTGTTTGCGCTGAGCACGGGCATTCTGTTCGGGTAATGTCGGTTGGTAAAATGTGATGACATGGTAAAAATGTTTCATTGTGGGGCCGATTTCAAAAGCCAAAACGGCGTGGCAAAATGGGCGCGTTTGGACATTGGAATTGGGCAGGGGTGCCCGGTTGGTCTGAGCGTTAAGGAAAGAAAATGAAAGCTATTTCTGCATTGCTTGTCTCTGCACTGTTGAGCGTTTCTGTCATGGCCAATGAAGCCGCTGAAGAACAGTCTCCAGTGGCAACTCTGGATGAAGTGGTCAGCCTGCTGAACGACTGCAGCGCACGTGCCAGTGAGCAGTCTGTTGCTGACGAAGATCTGGAGCAGTTTGTGCTTGATTGCGTCAACGAACAGCTGTCAGATATGGGCTATCAACAAATAGAAAGCCTGCCGGTTGTAGAATAATCCCATGGCGGCTGGCAGGTGATTCGCCAGCCGTAAACCTGCAGAAGGGGTGAACAAGCCAAAGCTGTTCACCCCTTTTCTTCTGTCCTGCGTCTGGTTTGCTCTGATACCAGTCCGCAAAGCAGATTGATATCAGGCAGAACCTTGGCGGCTGGGTATCAGAGTCCCCGCAACTGAATACGTCGCAGAAACTCGGTGATCACCCGGTCGTACACCAGATCCCCAAGGAACAGATCTTCTACCTTGTGATCTATGCTGGGATTGTCGTTGACCTCAATGACATACACCTTGCCATCCCGCTCTTTCACATCTACCCCGTACAGACCTGAGCCAATCAGGTTGGCGGCTTTCAGGGCTGCATCCACCACGGCTTTGGGCGCATGCTTGATATCAACACAGTCGAAGTCGCCTGACGTTACCCGGCCACTCTGGTGGTGTTGGTAAATCTGCCAGTGGCCCCGGCTCATAAAGTAGCGGCACACGAAAATCGGCTGACGGTTGAGTACCCCAACGCGCCAGTCGAAATCTGTTGGCAGAAACTCCTGCGCCAGGATCAGCGAACTGCGCTCAAAAATACGGGCACACTGGGTTTCCAGCTCCTGTCGGTCTTTGACTTTCGTCACTCCGAGGGAGAAAGCGCCATCGGGAATTTTAAGCACCATGGGGAAGCCAATTTCCTCTTCGGCGCGTGCCATGGTATCGGCTGAGGTGATCTGACGGATAATCACGCTCTTGGGCACAGGCACCTTGTGTTGCTGCAGCAGTTCGGTAAGAAACACCTTGTTGGTGCACTTCATAATGGATTCAGGATCGTCCATCACCACCAGCCCCTGCGACTGGGCGGCTTTGGCAAAGCGGTAGGTGAAGTTGCCAATATTGGTGGTGGCGCGAATAAACAGGCCATCAAATTCGCCCAGCCGGGCAATATCCTGTGGACCTATGGTTTCCATGCTCATGCCCAGACGGGAGGCTGCGCGGATAAAGCGGCGAATGGCGGAGGGGTCCGAGGGCGGCATTTTTTCCTGCGGGTCAATCAGTACCGCCAGATCGTATCTGGCCTTTTTCACCTGCTTCTGGCCGGCCCACATCTTCATGGAGAATTTATCCAGTGCATCGGCAAACTGATCCTGCTCATCGCTGGTCAGTTCGGTGAACGGGAAGGGGCTTAAATCCTGCAGTTGCCACTGTCCGTCATGCTGGGTAAAACGTACCTGAATAATCGGCAGGGTAAATTTTTCAAACAATTGGCGGGCGATTTTCTCTGTGCCAGGCAGGAAAGAGCGGCCAAAGAAGATTTTGAACTCCACCGCCTGCTGGTCGGCAAAGTGTTTGGTCAACTCCTGGGAGTTGAGTTTGACAAACAATGACTGGCTTAAGTCGTTGATGGTCATCACCTTCGGCATGACCCTGTGGCCTCTGGCTTCCGCCAGCAGTGAGCAATAATAGCCGTCAGACATGTATTCGTAGCTGCTGCAAAGGTTGATCACCTGGGTGGCTTTATGCCTGCCCACAGTGCCGGACTCCAGATACTGGTCAACGGTGATCACTTCGTCAGACTGAAAATACACCTTCCAATCTTTCATTTTGTCTACAACGACAACTAAATTTGCCATGGGGCAATACCCTCCAGTGGTAGGTGTCGATAATCCCAATTAGAATGCAGCTTACATTACACAAGGGAGTGTTAAGATGAAGTGCCGCATTGCCTGTCCTGCCGATCTGTCCGCGTTATTAGCGCTTGAATCTCAATCCTTTCCAGGAGACAGAATCTCACCCCGTCAAATGAAGCGGTTTATCAAATCCCCCCACAGCCTGATGCTGGTGATGGACGGCCAGGAAAGCCTCAGCGGCTACTGTCTGGTGCTGTTCAATCGGGGATCTTTGCTTGCGAGACTTTACTCTCTGGCGGTCTCTCCGGCTTGCAGAGGGCAGGGAATAGCCCGAATACTGCTGGCCGACGCGGAGCAAATGGCGATAGACAGGGGATACGTTACGATAAGACTCGAAGTTAGGGAAGATAATCTCGCAGCAATAAATTTATATCAGCAACAGGGATATAAGCCATTGACAACACTGGTACATTATTATGATGACCTGGCAGATGGCATCCGCTTACAAAAGCGTCTTGGGGCGCCGCCGCCCAGCCGGTTATTGCCCCTGCCGCTGTATGTACAAACCACGCCTTTTACCTGCGGCGCGGCCTGTTTACTGATGGCATTTTCCAGCCTGCAACCCGGTTATCCCATGAGCCGGATTGAAGAAATCCAGCTATGGCGGGAAGCCACGACTGTGTATATGGCATCCGGTCATGGCGGTTGCAGTGGCCGCGGACTGGCACTGGCGGCGCATCAGCGGGGCTTTAACGTGTCGCTGTGGAGTAAGGCCGAAGGCATTCCGTTTATCCGCAGCGTGCGCGATCCCGACAAGAAAGCCCTGATAGAGCTGGTACACAACTACTTTGATACCCGGTTGCAACAGGCCGGTGTACCGCTGCAAGAAGCCCATCCAACCCAGGCCCAGCTGGAAACCTGGCTGACCGAGGGTGCCTGCGTACTGCTGCTTATCAGCACTTATCGCTTCAACGGCTGTAAGGAACCGCACTGGATTTTGCTGTCGGGTATGAGCGAACACTTCTTCTATTTCCACGACCCTTTGGTGGAAAAACCGGGCGACTCGGTCGCCTCTGCCCATGTGCCTGTGAGCAAGGCAGCCTTGATGCAGATCATCGGTTTTGGCAGTCAGAAGCTGACTTCCTGCGTGGTATTGCACCCCAGATTGCTGTTGTAATTTGGGGCCGGTGCAACCTGTGATATGACCGGCGGATAAGGTCAACCTGCGCCTTTCAAAATCAGGAATAATAATTTTAAAATAATGCATAAAAATTCGTTGCGAAATTGTGATAAATGTCGTTTACTTCGCACGATTTAAGATAGGTTCCGCACTGCCTGACCAAGGTTCAGGCAGCGCGAGCCTCACCCTGCAACAGCTAATTGTTTTGGAGACTCACAACTAATGAGCACCTTATTGCGCATCGACAGCCGGGATTATTATGACGCTGACACCTTCAGCCGGATCCGGGAATTTGCCGATGGCAAACAGACACCTTTTGTGGTGATAGACACAGGTATCATAGGCAAGCAGTACGATGCCATGACTGAGCATTTTCCTTATGCCGGCGTGTACTACGCGGTAAAAGCCAATCCGGCAGCGGAAATTCTGACTTTGCTGAAGGACAGGGGCTCCAACTTCGATATCGCTTCCATCTATGAGCTGGATATGGTGATGAATATTGGCGTGAGCTGCGATCGCATCAGCTATGGCAACACCATTAAAAAGCGCAAGGATGTCAAAGCCTTCTATGAGCGTGGTGTGCGCCTGTTCGCCACTGACTCGGAAGCCGATCTGCGGATGATTGCCGAGGAAGCGCCCGGTGCCCGTATCTATGTGCGTATTCTGACCGAGGGCTCAGGCACTGCGGACTGGCCGCTGTCGCGCAAGTTCGGTTGTCAGAATGAAATGGCCTGTGAACTGTTGGTGCTGGCGAAAGAGTTAGGTTTGGTGCCCTGGGGGGTATCTTTCCATGTGGGCTCACAGCAGCGTGATATCGGTGCCTGGGATGCCGCGATTGGCAAGGTGAAGGTGATTTTCGAGCGTCTGAAAGACGAGCACGACATTACTCTGGGGATGATCAACATGGGCGGCGGCTTCCCGGCCAACTATATCGATCCCACCAATGAGCTGGCGACCTATGCCGAGCATATCCACAAGTTTCTGGTGGAGGATTTTGGCGATGACCTGCCGCAGATTATCCTCGAGCCTGGCCGGTCATTAATTGCCAACGCCGGGGTGCTGGTTTCCGAAGTGGTGCTGATTTCCCGTAAGTCCCAGACCGCGCTGGAGCGCTGGGTGTTTACCGATGTGGGTAAGTTTTCCGGGCTGATTGAAACCATGGATGAAGCCATTAAATTCCCGATAGTCACCGACCGCAGCGGCGAGCTGGAGAAGTGTGTGATCGCCGGTCCCACCTGTGACAGCGCCGATATCATGTATGAACACTACAGCTATGGCCTGCCGATGGATTTGGCCATTGGCGATCGCCTCTACTGGCTGACCACAGGTGCCTATACCACCACCTATTCGGCGGTGTGTTTCAACGGTTTTCCGCCGCTTAAGGACTATTACCTGTAAAGGACTGACCTGTAAGTGCAGCGGTATGGATATAGGGAGCCTGATGGCTCCCTTTTTTATGGCGCGGAATTGACGACCAGAAATCAGGCTTGCGACATGGTGGAAAAGTAGACATTCAGACAGGAGATTGTTGTAGCCTGAGAGCCTGAGCGATCTTTTTTTGTGCTTTGTATGAAACACTATCGTCAATGAATAGGTGTGCCCGATCGGGAATTCTGGCTGAGGATACAAGCGTGGAAAGCAATAAATACAAAGAATGGGGACTGATCCTCAAGTTGGCTGTCGGGATTGGCCTGGGCGCCGGTCTTGGGCTGGTGGCCGATGAGTCTGTGATGACTGTAGTGAGTTCAATCAAGTACACCCTGGGGCAGTTTATCTTCTTTATGGTGCCTTTGGTGATCATTGGCTTTATCGCCCCGGCGATTACCCGCCTGCGACAGAATGCCAACCGTATGCTGGGTGCGGCCATCAGTATTGCTTATCTGTCAGCTGTCGGCGCCGCCACCATGGCGTATTTTGCCGGTCTGGCGATTATTCCCCATCTTTCTGTGCCCACTTCCATTGAGGCCCTGCGGCATTTGCCCGAGGCGCTGTTCAAGCTCAATATTCCACCGCTGATGTCAGTGATGAGTGCGCTGGTGATTGCCATTGTGCTGGGGATCGCTGTGCTCTCTACCCGTGCCCGTCAGTTTGAAGCCCTGCTGGGAGAGTTTGAGTCCATCATGTTGTTTGTCGTCAAGCGCATGGTGATCCCTGTGCTGCCATTCTTTGTGGCGGCGACTTTTGCCGGGTTGGCCTACGAAGGCACGCTGACTGAGCAGTTGCCTGTGTTCCTCAAGGTGGTAGTACTGGCGATTGTCGGCCATATCATTTGGCTGGCGGTGCTCTATGGCATTGGCGGCGCGCTGTCGCGCAAAAATCCCTGGCAGGTGCTGAAGTTCTATGGCCCGGCTTACCTGACGGCTGTGGGCACCATGTCGAGTGCCGCGACCCTGCCGGTGGCGCTGGAGTGTGCCCGTCAATCGCCTGTGCTCAAGCGCGATACCGTGGATTTTGCCATCCCGCTGGGGGCGACCATCCATCTGGCAGGCTCTGTGTTGACCGAAACCTTCTTTGTGATGGTTATTTCCCTGATGCTCTATGGCGCGCTGCCATCCATGGGCACCATGGCACTGTTTATTCTGTTGTTTGGGATCTTCGCCATCGGCGCACCGGGTGTGCCGGGCGGCACTGTGATGGCCTCCATGGGACTGGTAGTCGGCGTGCTGGGCTTTGATGAAACCGGGGTGGCGCTGCTGCTGGCGGTATTTGCCCTGCAGGACAGCTTTGGTACCGCCACCAATGTTACCGGCGATGGCGCCATCGCGCTGATGCTAGATGGTTTGTTCCCAGATAAACAGCAGGACGCCTGATAGTAAAACCAATATGAAAAAAGCGCTGCAGATGCAGCGCTTTTTTGTTGTTACGACAGAGGCTTACTTGCCTGCTCCGTTGCCGGTCAGGGTAGTGCCACCTGTGCCGGGCAGCAGCTCAAAGCCCATATTGAACTGCACCATCATGGCCATCAGTTCATCCAGCAGTTTGGCGTTACCGGTCACTTTGGCCTTGCCGCTGCTGACCTGATCTTTAAAGCTGGCAGCGCCCATCATTACAGGCTCCAGATCGCTGCGGTTAATGGCTATGGTCAGATCCGGCTTGGCCGCCTGCTGGCCCTTGATGTTGGTCAGTACCGAGTTACTCAGCTCCACCACATACTTCTCGCCATTGTCCGGGGTGATAAAGTTGATGATAAAGGCCTTACCTTCCGCCTTGGCGGCATCAAGCTGAATGCCGAGGAAGTCCAGCCAGAGATCTGTGCCCATGGCGCGGATCATGTCAGGCCCTGTGCCTTTGGGCGACGCGCCCTTGGGAATGCCGTTTCGCAGCTCATAGGCGGCAGCCAGGAAGCTGTTGCGCAGGCTGGGGCTTTCTTTTTGATAACCTATCTGTTCATACACATCCGCCAGTAAGTCTTTGGCGGCCTGATTTTGTGGCTCGGCAAACACCAGCTTGTTGAGGATCTCGGTGGCCATCAGGTACTCACCCTGATCGTACAGCTGCTTGCCCTTGGCCATGATCTTGTCAGCTCCGCCCATCATCTCCACGTACAAAGGCGCGGAATCTTTTGGTGACAGCGGGATCAGGGTGGCCGGGTTGGCATCCCAGTAACCCAGATAACGGTTGATCACCGCGCGGCTGTTGTGGGCCTCGGAGCCGTGGTAGCTGTGGGCTGCCCAGTTCTGCTCCAGACTCTTGGGCAGTTTGTACATATTGTGAATTTCATTGATGGTCACGCCCTGATTGGCCAGGTGCAGTACCTGATTGTTCAGGTGACCATAGGCATCCCGCTGGGCACGCATCACTTCCTGAATGCGCTCATTGCCCCAGCGCGGCCAGCTGTGGGAGGCAAACATCACGTCGGCGTCCTGGCCATAGAGGTACAGGGCTTCGTTGATGCCTTTGGACCACTTGAGCGCATCACGTACCTGAGCGCCGCGCAGGGTGTAGATGTTGTGAATCGTGCCTGTGATGTTTTCCGCGGCCCAGAAGGCTTTCCAATCCGGGAACCAGGTGTTCATCTCCGCTGGCGCTTCGGTGCCCGGGGTGTTCTGGAATACCATCTTGACGCCATCGACCGTCATCTCTTCGAAGTCATCCTTAATCACCACAGTGGGCGGGATTAACCCCAAATTACCGGCGGCAGTGTTTTTACCGATGGACTGATCCACATGGCCGTAAGGGCTGCGGGGCAGTAGTACGCCATACTGGAAGAACATGCGGCGGGTCATGGCATTACCGGCGTAGACGTTTTCCGATACCGCGTGATCCATAAAGCCCACCGGGGCAATAATCTTCACCTTGCCGCTTTTCACATCCGCTTCGTCCACCACGCCGCGCACGCCGCCGAAGTGGTCACCATGGGAGTGGGAGTAGACCACGGCCACCACAGGTCGCTCACCCAGCTGCTCATTGATGAATTTGAGCGCGGCGGCAGCGGTTTCCTTGGCGGTCAGCGGATCGAACACAATCCAGCCTGTGTCACCCTTGATAAAGCTGATATTGGCCAGATCAAAACCGCGCACCTGATAGATTTTACCCGGCACCACTTCATACAGGCCGTAGGCCATGTTCAGCACCGCCTGGCGCTGCAGTGATGGGTGCATGGTGTCGAACTGCTTGTCTTCCAACAGCCAGCCATAACTGCCCATATCCCAGGCGACATTACCGGCTTCCGCCATAATCTGCTTGTATTTTGGGGCGGCGATAAAGCCACGGGAGGCTTCTTCAAAGTCGCGCTTATCACTCAGAGGCAGGGTATTGCGCTGCTGCTGTTGCCTGGCCTGAGTAAAAGAAGAAGGTTCTTTGCCTTTGGTATCGAAATGTTTGGATGGGTCGGCTGAGATAACCCCGCCGCCACCGGCAGCCAGTGATGGGGTTGAAAGGGTCAGAAGTGCGGTGAGCACCGCGCTGCGCACTGATAAGTCCTTGTTTGCCATAGTTCACTCCATTGATAAGACCAACTGTCGTGGTTGATATTTGACCGCTTTATTTAATAGTGATTTGGTAATTTTCACAATGGGTTGGATGAAAAACTGCCGTCTGAAAGTCAATAAAAAAGCCAGTGCTGGGCACTGGCTTTTGGCGGGAACAAACTGAGCCTGAGCTTACTTGGTCATACGCTTGTACTTGAGACGGTGTGGCTCAATCACATCAGTGCCACAGGTGTCTTTCAGCCAGGTCGAGTACTCGGTGTAGTTACCTTCGTAGAAGTTCACCTTACCCTCATCGCGGTAGTCCAGGATGTGGGTACAGATACGGTCGAGGAACCAACGGTCGTGCGAGATCACCATGGCGCAGCCCGGGAATTCCAGCAGGGCTTCTTCCAGCGCGCGCAGGGTTTCCACGTCCAGATCGTTGGTTGGTTCGTCGAGCAGCAGTACGTTGCCACCGGACTGCAGCAGCTTGGCCAGATGCACACGGTTGCGCTCACCACCGGACAGCTGACCGATGATCTTCTGCTGATCGCCGCCGCGGAAGTTGAAGCGGCCCACATAGGCGCGGCTTGGAATTTCAGTGTTGTGGACGCGGATGATGTCCTGACCACCTGAAATCTCTTCCCAGACAGTGTTCTTGTCGTTCATGGAGTCACGGAACTGATCCACAGACGCCAGTTGCACAGTCGCGCCGATATCGATTTCGCCACTGTCTGGCTGCTCGGCGCCACTCAGCATCTTGAACAGGGTTGATTTACCGGCACCGTTGGCACCGATAATGCCCACGATGGCGCCTTTTGGGATAGAGAAAGACAGATCGTCAATCAGTACCCTGTCACCATAGGACTTGGTCAGGTTGCGCACTTCAATCACCTTGTCGCCCAGACGTGGGCCAGGTGGAATGAACAGCTCGTTGGTTTCGTTACGGCGCTGATAGTCACTGGTGTTCAGCTCTTCGAAACGGTTCATACGCGCCTTGCCCTTGGACTGACGGCCCTTGGCACCCTGACGTACCCACTCCAGTTCTTTGGCAATGGTCTTCTGACGGGCGCTTTCAGCGGCCGCTTCCTGCTGCAAACGGGCATCTTTCTGCTCCAGCCAAGAGGAGTAGTTACCTTCCCATGGGATACCTTCACCACGGTCCAGTTCCAAAATCCAGCCAGCGGCATTGTCCAGGAAGTAACGGTCGTGGGTAATGGCCACCACTGTGCCTGAGTAGTCTTTCAGGAAACGCTCCAGCCAGGCCACGGATTCGGCATCCAGGTGGTTGGTGGGTTCGTCGAGCAGCAGCATGTCTGGCTTTTCCAAAAGCAGACGACAAATCGCTACCCGGCGGCGCTCACCACCGGACAGATTTTCAATCTTGGCATCCCATTCTGGCAGACGCAGGGCGTTGGCAGCACGCTCAAGGGCGTTGTCCAGGTTGTGGGCATCGTGGGCCTGAATAATGGCTTCCAGCTCGCCCTGCTCCTTGGCCAGAGCGTCGAAATCGGCATCCGGCTCGGCATAGGCGGCATACACCTCATCCAGACGAACCAGTGCGTGTTTGGCTTCAGACACGGCTTCTTCAATGGCTTCTCGCACGGTCTGCTCAGGATCCAGTTTGGGCTCCTGAGGCAGATAACCGATTTTCAGTCCGGGCATAGGCCGGGCTTCACCCTCAATCTCGGTGTCCACCCCTGCCATAATGCGCAGTAAGGTCGATTTACCTGAGCCGTTCAGACCCAGAACACCAATCTTGGCGCCGGGGAAAAAGCTTAAGGAAATGTCTTTAAGAATGTGCTTTTTGGGGGGAACGATTTTCCCTACCCTCAGCATGCTGTAAACAAACTGAGCCATGGTTGATTCCTGTGTTCAAAATTGCCCGAAGTTTACTAAATTGCTGCTTTGACTGCCAGAGAACCGGATGTCGGCAATGTGAGTATTTGACCAAAATATCGACACAGACCAGAGACTTGTGAATTTACGCGAGTCATTCTATCGGTTGTCTGAAATGGGCAGGTTGGGCGGGCGGTGAGCTTTGACGCTGAACTGAGTTTACGCTCAGGCGAACAAGCCGCCATAAATGTGTAATTATTTGAATAAAAACAAATATTGAAGTTGTCTGAGACGGTTTAAGGTGACCATGAGCCAGCTTGTATACAGGCATGCAACAATTTCAGGGTCACCGGACTGTGATTGTGATCAATCGCGGAGTAGAATACCGCGCAACCCTACAATAATACCAATCCGCATAGGAGTTTAGTTGCTCGGCGAGAGTGAAAAATACGCAGGCAACAGGTTGCCCGCAATGGCGTTGATACCGCCTGAGCGATGAGCACCGGAGTCTTCTACGCGGACAGGTATAAGGCATAAAAGCTAAGATTTTATTAATTTAACAGCCGGAGTAAGCATGCTGACTAAAGACATGAATATCGCGGATTACGATCCAGATCTGTTCGCGGCGATTGAGGATGAAACCCGTCGTCAGGAAGAGCATATTGAACTGATCGCGTCAGAGAACTATACCAGCCCACGCGTGATGCAGGCTCAGGGTTCTCAGCTGACCAACAAGTATGCTGAAGGCTATCCTGGCAAGCGCTATTACGGCGGCTGTGAATATGTCGACAAAGTAGAAACTCTGGCGATTGAGCGTGCCAAAGAGCTGTTTGGTGCTGTGTATGCCAACGTGCAGCCACACTCAGGCTCACAGGCTAACCAGGCGGTGTACATGACGCTGCTTAAGCCGGGCGACAAGGTGCTGGGCATGAATCTGGCACACGGTGGTCACCTGACTCACGGTTCGCCGGTCAACTTCTCCGGTAAGCTGTATGACATCATCCCTTACGGCATCGACGAGACCGGTAAGATTGATTACAACGAGCTGGAAACGCTGGCATTAGAACATAAGCCAAAGATGATCATTGGTGGTTTCTCTGCTTACTCAGGTGTGGTTGATTGGGCGCGTATGCGTGAAATCGCTGACAAAGTCGGCGCTTACCTGTTTGTCGATATGGCTCACGTAGCGGGTCTGATTGCCGCTGGTGTGTATCCTGATCCGCTGCCACATGCGCACGTGGTGACTTCTACCACCCACAAGACGCTGGCCGGTCCTCGTGGCGGTATCATACTGTCTGCCCATGAGGATGAAGAGCTGCACAAAAAACTGAACTCTGCGGTATTCCCGGGTGGTCAGGGTGGCCCGCTGATGCATGTCATTGCCGGTAAAGCGGTGGCCTTCAAAGAAGCGCTGGAGCCTGAATTTAAGGTGTATCAGCAGCAGGTTGTGGCCAACGCCAAGGCGATGGTGGAAGTGTTCCTGTCCCGCGGCTACAAGATTGTCTCCGGCGGCACCGAGAATCACCTGATGCTGGTGGATCTGATTGACAAAGACATCACAGGTAAAGAAGCTGACGCTGCGCTGGGCCGCGCCAACATCACAGTGAACAAGAACTCAGTGCCAAACGACCCACGTTCTCCGTTTGTGACCTCCGGTATCCGTATCGGCACCCCGGCCATTACCCGTCGTGGTTTCAAACAAGATGAAGCCAGACTGCTGACCGGCTGGATCTGTGATGTGCTGGATGACGTGAACAACGACGCCAACATTGAGAAAGTGAAGCAGCAGGTGCTGGAACTGTGTGCCCGTTTCCCGGTTTATGCCTGAGCCGGATTGATGCCAATGGCATGAGTTATTTGCCAATTGTAGAGCCACTCGGCTTTTTCCAATGGGGCAAATAGGATAGACTTTGATGGCCGCCGGATGCACAGGTATCCGGCGGCCATTTTTGTTCTGAATTATGCTGCCGGAGGCACAATGCACTGTCCGTTTTGCAACGCAACCGATACCAAGGTGATTGACTCACGTCTGGTGGGTGAAGGCCATCAGGTTCGTCGTCGCCGGGAATGCACTGAATGTCACGAGCGTTTTACCACCTTTGAAGGCGCCGAACTGGTGATGCCGCGGGTGATTAAACGTGATGGCAGTCGCCAGCCTTTTGATGAAGAGAAGCTGCGTGGCGGCATGCTCAGGGCGGTGGAAAAACGTCCGGTTTCCATCGATCAGATTGAGCAGGCGCTCAGTAAAATCAAATCCATGGTGCGGGCGACAGGGGAACGTGAAGTGCCCTCTGAAATGATAGGTAACCTGATGATGGAGCAGTTGATGCATCTGGACAAGGTCGCCTATATCCGTTTTGCGTCCGTTTACCGGGCGTTTGAAGATGTTTCTGAGTTTGGTGAAGCCATCGCCAAGCTGCAAAAGTAATACTGCAAGCCGACATCCGGTTCGGTGGAAACTGCCTCATGACGTGGTCTGCTCACGATATCCAAATGATGGCCCGTGCCATCCAACTGGCCAAACGCGGCCGGTTCACTACGGCTCCCAATCCCAATGTGGGCTGTGTCCTGACCCTCAACGATAAGATAGTCGGCGAAGGTTTTCATATTCAGGCCGGTGGCCCCCATGCCGAAGTGCATGCCCTGCGGATGGCGGGTGATAAGGCCCGCGGCGCCACCGCCTATGTCACGCTTGAGCCCTGCAGCCATTATGGCCGCACCCCGCCCTGTGCCAAAGGTCTGATTGAGGCTGGTGTGGCGCGGGTGGTGGTGGCCATGACAGATCCCAACCCTCAGGTGGCCGGTCGTGGCATCAATATGCTTAAAGACGCCGGTATCGAGGTGCAAACCGGTCTGCTGGAAAACGATGCCCGTGCGCTCAATCCCGGATTTTTGACCCGCATGGAAACCGGCCTGCCATTTGTCACCGTCAAAGTGGCGGCCAGTCTGGATGGCAAAACTGCCTTGTCCAACGGCGTATCCAAATGGATTACCGGCCCACAGGCCCGCAGCGATGTGCAGCGTTTGCGTGCCTGCCATTCAGCGTTGGTGACCGGGGTCGAGACGATCCTGGCCGACAACCCAACCCTGAATGTACGTTTTGATGAGCTCGGTTACGTCGTCGAACAGACAGGTGTACTGACTTTAGCGACAGTGCAGCAGCCCCTGCGGGTAGTGCTGGACTCCCGCGCCAGACTGACCGCTGAACAGGCATCAAACCTGTTTGGCTTTGCATCACCCATTTTGCTGGTATCGACCCAAGTCTACAGTGCGGCGCAATTGGCTGGTTTCCCTGCGCATGTTGAGACCCTGGTGCTGGCGGATAAACAGGGCAGGGTGGATTTAACTGCGCTGCTGACTGAGCTGGGCAAACGGGTGAATTCGGTACTGGTGGAAGCTGGTGCCACGTTGGCGGGCGCCTTTGTTGAGCAGCAAAAGGTCGATGAGCTGGTGCTGTATCAGGCACCAAAACTGCTGGGCAGTCACGGCCGTAACATGCTGGTGTTGCCGGACTGGCAATCCATGGATAGCATTCCGGCCATGACACTATTGGATGAGCGCAAACTTGGCTGCGATCGGCGTTTTATCTTCAGTTTGCAAGGCGCACACTGATTGACAGAATTTGCAACTCAGGACGCACGCGGCCTGAGTCCACAGAGTGAGTAATTATGTTTACCGGCATTATTGAAGCAGTAGGAAGCATCCGGCAAATCCAGCGTCGTGGCGATGACATTCGCCTGACGGTCGCCAGTGGCAAACTGGATTTGAGCGATGTCAAACTGGGTGACAGTATCGCCACCAATGGCGTGTGTCTGACTGTAGTTGAACGTCTGGCTGATGGTTATATCGCTGATGTATCAGCGGAAACTGTGGCGTTGACCGGTTTTAACCGCTATCAGGTGGGCACCAAAGTCAACCTGGAAAAGGCGGTGACACCAACCACCCGTCTGGGCGGTCATATGGTGTCCGGTCATGTGGATGGCATTGCTACTGTGGTCGAGCGCAGCCATCGCGGCGCGGCGATTGAGTTCTGGCTGGAGGCCCCTTCTGAGCTGGCCCGCTATATTGCCCATAAGGGCTCGATCACCATCGATGGCGTCAGCCTGACCACCAATGAGGTGGATGGCAGACGCTTTCGTCTGACCATAGTGCCGCATACTGCCAGCGAAACCACTTTATTGGATCTGCAGGCTGGCAGTCAGGTCAATATCGAAGTGGATCTGGTGGCCCGTTATCTTGAGCGGCTTATCAGCGCAAAGGACGATGACAAATCTGCCGGTGGCGTCACCATGGAGTTGCTGGCGCGAGCTGGTTTTATGCGGTAATCGACAGAAATTCAGCAATAACTTCATACAATGCTGAGAGTGTTTCTTTCCAGTAAAGCAAATTAAAGGTCTTACAATGGCGCTACATACAATCGAAGAGATCATTGAGGATATTCGTCAGGGCAAGATGGTAATCCTGATGGATGATGAAGACAGGGAAAATGAAGGTGATCTCATCATGGCCGCCGAGATGGTGACCCCGGAAGCGATTAACTTTATGGCGACCCATGGTCGCGGTCTGATCTGTCAGACCATGACCCGCAGCCGCTGTCAGCAGCTGAACCTGCCCCTCATGGTCAGCAATAACAATGCCCAGTTCTCTACCAACTTTACCGTATCCATCGAGGCCGCCGAGGGTGTGACCACGGGGATCAGTGCCCATGACCGCGCAGTAACAGTCAAAGCTGCTGTGGCCCGGGATGCCAAGGCATCGGATCTGGTGCAGCCAGGACATATCTTCCCGCTGATGGCGCAGGAAGGCGGGGTGCTGATCCGTGCCGGTCACACTGAAGCCGGTTGCGATCTGGCCCGTCTGGCCGGATTTGAGCCTTCCGGCGTGATCGTGGAAATTCTCAATGAAGACGGCACCATGGCCCGTCGTCCGGATCTGGAAGTGTTCAGTGAAAAGCACGGTATCAAAATCGGCACCATTGCCGATCTGATTGAATACCGCAACAACACCGAAACCACTGTGGTGCGTGAGGCTGAGTGCCTGATGCCAACCCGTTTTGGTGATTTCACCATGGTGACCTTCCGCGACACTATCGACAACCAGCTGCATTTCGCCATGGTTAAGGGTGAAATCACTGAAAATGTGCTGGTACGTGTGCATCTGCCAAGTACCTTTAATGATCTGCTGTTCTCTGAACGTAACCAGAGCCGCAGCTGGCCGCTGGACCTGGCGATGGAGCGCATTGCCGATGAAGGTGGTGTACTGGTGCTGCTGGGCAATGAAGAGACCACAGACGATCTGCTGGCCAAAGTGCGTGCCTTTGAAGCGGAAGATAAAGGTGCTCAGCCAGCGGCCGCCAAGTGGCAGGGAACTTCCCGCCGTGTCGGCGTGGGTTCACAGATCCTGGCCAGTCTGGGCGTGACCAAGATGCGCCTGCTCAGCTCCCAGAAACGTTATCACAGCCTGTCCGGTTTCGGACTGGAAGTGACTGAATACGTTTCAGAATAAGATTTTTGTTGGGTGCCGCCCCGAGCTGCTCGGTGGCGATGCCTGATGGCGTAAACCGAATTTCACTATTTCAGAAAAATTGCATAGAGCTTGGGCGGGAAGCCTGTGGTATCATACCGCCACTTTTCGCCCCGAGCCCGGGTGCTATAGCAACATAGGTAAGATAATGAACGTAGTTCAAGGTAATATCGAAGCGAAAAATGCCAAGGTGGCGATTGTTGTTTCACGTTTCAACAGCTTTCTGGTTGAGAGCCTGTTGGAAGGGGCGATTGATACGCTGAAACGCTTTGGTCAGGTCGCTGATGAGAACATCACTGTTGTCCGCGTACCAGGCGCGTTTGAGCTGCCATTGGCGGCCCGTCGTGTGGCGGCCAGTGGTCAATTTGACGGTATCATCGCCCTGGGCGCTGTGATCCGTGGCGGTACGCCGCACTTTGATTTCGTTGCAGGTGAATGTAACAAAGGTCTGGCTCAGGTGTCTTTGGAGTTCGACGTACCCGTATCTTTCGGTGTACTGACCACAGATACCATTGAACAGGCGATTGAGCGTTCAGGTACCAAGGCCGGTAACAAAGGCGGCGAAGCTGCCCTGGGTCTGCTGGAAATGGTCAATGTGCTGCAACAACTTGAACAACAGCTGTAATTAACGGGAAATCCAATGAAGCCTTCTGAGCGCCGTAAGGCCCGCCGTTTAGCGGTACAGGCCGTCTATTCATGGCAAATGAGCGGTAACAACGTCGCTGATGTGGAACATCAGTTTCTGACTGAGCAGAACCTGGACGGTGTTGATGTTGCTTATTTCCGTGAACTGTTTGCGGGCGCTGCAACCAAGACCGCGCAACTGGATGAGATGCTGATCCCATTCCTGGAGCGTCCACTGGATGAAGTGGATCCGATCGAGAAAGCCGTATTGCGTTTGGCTGCCTTTGAACTAACCTTCCGTAAGGATGTGCCGTACAAGGTAGTGATCAACGAGGCTATCGAATCAGCCAAAACATTCGGTGCTGAAGATGGTCATAAGTTTGTCAATGGTATTCTGGACAAGCTGGTTGCACGTAAGTAACAGACAAAACGGTATCCTCTGGATACCGTTTTTCTATGGATTGCTCCGGTAATTTACAGTGAAAGAATTTCAACTTATCGAAAATTTCTTCAGTGGCCGTGGGCCCCTGCGCCGTGACGTGCTGCTGGGGATTGGCGATGACTGCGCGGTGGTACAACCCGCGGCCAATAAATCTCTCGCTATTTCTGTTGATACCCTGGTTGAAGGGGTTCACTTCTTCCCCAATATGCCTGCTGACGCGCTCGGTTATAAGGCGTTGGCGGTTAACCTGTCTGATCTGGCGTCCATGGGCGCTGAGCCCTCCTGGTTTACCCTGGCGCTGACCTTGCCTCAGGCTGATGAATTGTGGTTGCGGCGTTTCTCTGAAGGTCTGCTGGAGGCTGCTGACTATTATGGTATTGCCCTGATAGGTGGCGATACCACCCGTGGTCCCAAGTCCATCACCATTACCGTCAATGGCCAATTGCCAGAGGGCAAAGCCCTGACCCGCAGAGGCGCCAAGGCCGGTGACTGGATTTATGTGACCGGGACTCTGGGGGATTCAGCGTTGGGATTGCAGCTGTTGCAGGGTAAGCAACAGGCAAGACCTGAGCACCGGGAGTTTCTCATCGGCCGTCATTACCGCCCAACCCCCAGAGTGCTGGCGGGGCAATGTCTGCGGGGGCTGGCCTCCAGTGCCATTGATTTGTCTGATGGACTGATGTCTGACATCGCACATGTGCTGAAGGCATCAGGTGTGGGCGCGGTGATCAAGGTGGAAAACCTGCCATTGTCTCAGGCAATGCGTGATACAGTTTCTGCAGAGTTGGCGTTGAGTCTAGCACTGACCGGTGGTGAGGATTATGAGCTCTTGTTTACCGTGCCCGAGGCACAAAAGGGCGCACTGGAAACGTCACTGAGCCAAAGCGGCGTGAAGTTTGTCCGTATCGGTCAGGTTTGTGCCGGCAGTCAATTGAAGTTGCTCAGGGATGGCGAGCCTTTTACCCCGGAATTTCTCGGGTTCGAGCATTTTTAGATGAAATTGTTTGCAAAAGATGACGCACTGGATCGCCTGTCGCTGGCCAATCCGGTGCACTTCCTGGCGCTCGGTTTTGGCAGTGGGTTAGCTGCCAAAGCGCCGGGCACCTTTGGTACTCTCGCTGCCATTCCTTTGTATCTGGTGCTGGCTCCCCTTGGGCTGAGCTGGTATCTGGCTGCGACGGCGCTGGTGATTCTGGCGGGGATCTATATCTGTGGCAAAGCGTCCAAAGATATGGGGGTGCACGACCACGGCGCGATTGTCTGGGATGAAGTGGCAGGTCTGCTGATCACCATGATTGCCGCGCCCTCCGGCTGGCCCTGGATTGTCGCGGGTTTTGTACTGTTCCGTATTTTTGACATTATTAAACCCTGGCCAATCCGTATTCTGGATGCCAAGGTCCATGGCGGTTTGGGGATTATGGCGGATGATGTGCTGGCCGGCGTATTCTCGTTTGCCTGCCTGCAGCTGCTGAGCCACGTTTTTGCCTGAATCAACAAGCTGTTATCTCTAAAATTTTTTCTGTTATCCAGTACGCAAGCCGCGCAGGAATTGCCATAATCCCTGCAACAGTATGTTTGTTGCAGGCGTTGGGTACAGGATGACAGCGAAGCGGTTTGTGACTCACTTTATGGCATGGTTTCCCGGCGTGACCAACCTTGCCAATTACCAGCGTGACTGGTTCAGGGCCGATTTTACAGCGGCCCTGTCAGTGGTTGCTGTGGCCTTGCCGGTTGCTATCGCTTATGCCCAGCTGACCGGCGTGAGCCCTTTGATGGGGCTCTACTCCTGTATTCTTCCCATGCTTATCTATGCCCTCATGGGCACTTCCCGCCAGTTGATTGTTGGCCCGGATGCTGCCACCTGCGCGGTGATCGCCGCGGTGGTTGCGCCGCTGGCCGCCGGTGATGCTGACAAGTATTGGCAGCTGGTGATCACCATGACCATGATGACAGGCGTCTGGTGTCTGATCGCCAGCCGTTTCCGGCTGGGAGTATTCGCTGATTTTCTGTCCAGGCCGATTCTGCTGGGACTGCTCAATGGCGTTGCCATTACCATTATGGTTGGGCAACTGGCCAAGATTTTTGATTTCAAATACGAACACAGATACTTGCTTGAGCGGGTGTTCTCGCTGGCCGATTATTACAGCCAGATCCATTGGCTGACACTGGGGATTAGTCTGCTGACATTGCTGGTGTTTATCCTGTGCAAGCGATTGAAGCCGGGCTGGCCCGCATCGTTACTGGCGATAACCCTGGCAAGTCTGGTGGTCTGGGCCGGAGGGTTGGCAGAGCAAGGGGTTAAGATCCTTGGCCCCATCGATGTCAACGCACCTCAGATGCAATTGCCTACCTTCTCTGCTGCCAGTGCCCGCGAATTAGTCATCCCGGCACTCAACCTGGCGCTGGTGAGTTTTGTCAGCATGATGCTCACTGCCCGCAGTTTCGCCCAGAAAAACGGTTACGAGATTGACGCAGATGCGGAGTTTCGGGCACTGGGGATGGCCAATATCGGTGCTGCACTGTCCCATGGTTTTGCCATCAGCGGGGCCGACTCCCGCACTGCGGTCAATGATGCGGCGGGAGGTAAAAGCCAACTGGTGTCGATTATTGCAGCCTTGCTTATTCTGATCATCGCCCTTGGCTTTACTCATTTTTTGCAATTTATCCCAATCAGCGCGTTGGCCGTGGTACTGATTCTGGCATCCTGGTCACTGATTGATATCAAGACCATCAGTGCCATGAGGTTCCGGGATAATGCTGCCTTTGGCTTATCTGTGCTGACGCTGTTTTCGGTGATTCTGTTGGGAGTGATCCCGGGGATCATGCTGGCGGTGATGTTGGGGTTGTTTCAATTTTTGATTGGGGTGATGCGCCCGACTGATCATACTCTGGGACTTGGAAAAAACGGCGTGTTGCGCAGTCTGGACAGTACCGGCAAAGCCAAGGTGATCCCTGGGGTGATGATTTTCCGCTTCAACTCACCGTTGACCTATTTCAATGCTGTTTATTTCCGTCGCAGGTTGTTGGCCCGGCTGAAAGAGCAGGAGGCTCATGTTGAGTGCGTGATTATCGATGCGGTCAGTTGTCTGCCGCATAAAGACATCAGTGTGCTGCAGATGCTTAATGATTTGCAGGTGCTGCTGAAAAGCAGAGGCTGTCGTATGGTGCTTGCCGGACGCAAACGGCAACTGGTGAAGTGGTTTGAAGAGGCAGGAATTGCCGCCAAAGACGGTGGTATGTTGTTTCGTGCTGACATCTATGTGGCTATTCGTATGAACGAGGCGTACAAACAGGCTCTGTCTGAAGGAGAGGCACCGCAGATCAAAAAGCGGGAGCACGACGCTGTTCTGGCCCACAGTATCATTTAACAACGCGTTGGAGTTAAACAAGTTTTTACTTGCCTCCGAAATTGTACGGCGATAACCTTATTGAGAATTATTATCAAATTAATAAAAGGGTGTCGCGATGAGTGTCAGACAAGCAGGTATGTGGAATGTGTTGATGTCGCTGGGATTTGCCATTGCCATTATTCTGATGTCATTAGCAGTCGAAGATCAGCATCTCGTCAGAACGGCCATGTTGGTTATGGTTGGGATCTGGTTTATTCCCTTTGTTTGGCTTGCCAGTCGCAGTCAACGATAGCGGTGCCAGTATTGCAGTTGTGTCATTGGAAATGTCATGGTTGAGCTCGCAGTGTTTGAGCACACAATATTCAGGCGCACCGTATTCCAGGACTTGATGCGGATTTACGCTGAAATAAACCGAATTTCCACAACCTGATGTATCTGCATTTGTTACCCCGGCGAGCCCAATTCGTGGAGTGCTGTCTGCAGAGCAGGAGTTTGAGATAAATCCAAACAGGGAAATCTCAGCCTAATCATGGAGGATTGATTCATCAACAGCATGAGCTTGGGATTGAGCGCGATGGCGTTGCTGGCGGGTTGCAACCGTACGCAGGTGGCTGAGTTTGGCTGTGATGCAGTGTATTCCTGAACTCAAGCCAGCAGTCGGGATACTTGGGCCAGAGGGACAACAACGACTATTTGCTCGTTGGCTTGATTAACGCACTGGCGAGCCGCAGCGCGAAAAGTCCGGGCGTCAGTGCTCAGGAGTGCCTGCAAGATGATTGACAACAAGGAGCCAACTGGCTCCTTTACTGTTTCGTATTTGCTTAAGGCTCAGGCCCTGAGCTTGGTCAGCACGTAGTCTAAACCACCGACAATTGCGGCGACCTGGGCATTGTTGCACTCATCGTCACTCACGCCCGGACTGTCGGGATAGACCTCTGTGGTCGTTGCGTACTGACAATCTGTTACACCGGCACACAGACCCAAAGATTTCACCGGATAGTTGATGACACCTTCCTGCTCCAGCGGCGCGCCTATGATGTTGCCCTGAGCGTCCGGTGGCGCGATATGGGTGACTTTGCGTACCGCCTCAATCATCGCTTTCTGGAACTCCGGCCGGGGATTGTCGCTGTCCCCGACCAGATAGAAGCCATCCGGAATTTCGCCCGGAATATAGGGTTTGCCATCACGGGCAGCCAGCGCAGGACGAAACTCCTGCTCATCTGAATCTGTGGTTTCATGCAGATCGATATGCAGCAGGAAATCTTTACCCTCATTTGCGACAAGCGCCATTAAGGCCGCTGACTCTTCAGCTGGACTGTTTGGTATAAAAGAGCGATTGGGATCGACTGCCAACGGATTCCAGCGGTTGATCACTTCATAGCCCCAGGGACTGACACAGGGGGCAATCAACACATTGAAGTACTGTTCATACTTGCTGGCCTGGGTTTGGGCAAATTTGATGGCGCCCTGAACTCCACTGGTCTCATAACCGTGCACGCCGCCGGTGATCAGCACCTTGGGCTTGTTGGCATCCCATTGTTTGCTTTTCAATGCAAACAAGGGAAAGCGTGTTGGGTTGATACTCAGAGCACCGTATTGCAGCAGCTCAAAGTTATCTGCCAGTGCCTTTACTTTACTCAGAACTTCCTGTTCATAGCTGCGCTGAACCTGACGTTGGCTCAGCCACAATGCTTTTTCCGCTTCTCCCCAGGGGGTGCCTTCAACTCCAATTGGATAAAATGCTGTACTCATGATGTTTTCTGTATTGTAAGTGCAGGTGTAAAAGCATACTGAACCAATATGCTGAACACCAGCGAATGGCGGCCGTCAGAAAAATCGGAATTATCAGTGCAGGTCTTTGCCGGATATGCGCCATTCGGCGATACAAGTGTGCGCTGGTGGTTTTCTGTATTAACCATCTTGGTGTTCGCTTGATGATTTGTGTTTTTGCAATTAATCAAAATTAACAGGAAATTGCTCGTATTTTGAATTAGATCAGGAAGTTGGCTCTTTGATTGTCTTTTATGAGCAAATCGTGATTCTATAGTGAATTCACCAATGACAATATAAATACCGATAGGCTGCTCAATATATGACGGCAGCCAGACTCGCCGGTGCAGGGATGAGGCCTGACAGGTATCAGGGAGGAATTATTACGCATAACAATTGAGGTACTATGAGTCATATCATTTCCGTAGGCCCCCTGGAGTCCTTCCTTATCGCCATCAGCGTGCTTTTCCTGGGCCACAGTATTAATGCCAAACTGCCAATTCTGAAACGCTTTAATATCCCTGAGCCCATTGTGGGCGGGCTGGTGGTTGCTGCCATTATCACCGCGCTGCACTTCAATCAGGTTGAGTTGAAGTTTGATTTGCCGTTGCAAAACACCTTTATGTTGATGTTTTTTGCCACGGTTGGTTTGTCTGCCAATTACACCCAGTTGCTGAAAGGCGGAGCCAAGGTCTTTATCTTTCTGGCGGTGGCGTCGCTGTTTATCGTGTTGCAAAACGCAGTGGGAGTGTCACTGGCATCCTTACTGGGTCTGGATCCCTTAATGGGACTGATCGCAGGCTCCATCACCTTAACCGGAGGTCATGGTACCGGTGCTGCCTGGGCAAAAACTCTTGAGCAGGTCTACGGCCTGAACAATACCCTGGAAATTGCCATGGCCTCGGCCACCTTCGGTTTGATTATGGGGGGCATTATTGGCAGTCCTGTTGCCCAGCGTTTGATTAACAAACATAAACTGGAGTCTTCGTACGGTTGTGGTGACAAAGTCCAGCCTCACCCCGAAGTCGTGACCTATAACGAAAATGAAGAGGATAAGGTGACGGCAAAGAAGGTGATTGAGATGCTGTTTATCATGATCCTCTGCGTTACCGGTGCCAAGTTTCTGGAGCAGTGGGTCAGTGGCTTTGAAATCTCCTGGCTGATGATCCCGGACTTTGTGTACGCGCTGTTTATTGGTGTGGTGGTGACCAACGCACTGGAAGTCACCAAAACCCGCCACATTGATACCGAAACCATAGATATTCTCGGGACAGTGTCGCTGTCGCTGTTTTTGGCGATGGCGCTGATGAGCCTGAAACTATGGAATGTGTTTGATCTGGCTATTCCATTCCTGATTATTCTGGCGGCGCAATCGATAATGATTGGCCTGTTTACCTATTGGGTGACATTCAGATTTATGGGCGCGAATTATGATGCTGCAGTGATTGCCAGCGGACACTGTGGTTTTGGTCTCGGTGCCACTCCAACGGCGGTGATGAATATGGGGTCTGTGGTTAATCGCTATGGCCCATCGCCTCAGGCATTCATGGTGGTACCTATTGTTGGTGCTTTCTTTATTGATATTGTCAACCTGGTCATCTTACAGGCATATCTGTCGGTACTGGGTTGATAACCAAGTAAAAAAGGAGCCAGTTGGCTCCTTTTTAATGTCTTGCTTCAGCAGTCCTTATTGACGACCTGTTTACCCTGAATCCACACTTTGCGTACGTTGCTGCGGCGGTTCAGTGTGATGATTTTTTCCAGTTTATCTCTGGGTGTATCCAACTGGTCAATGATGAAAATATCTGAGTCAGGTGCACAGGTATCTATGATCAAGGCATCGAAAGCATAACCCGGTGTAAACAGTCCCACTTTGGTATCTATTGCCAGGCCTCCCCCAACGGTGGCCATCCAGTAGGCCTCCAGGAAACTGATTCTGCTGCCGGATTCGCCTCGTTGTGAAGCTGCCAGCTGGGTATTGGTACCATCTTCCCTGACCCTGGAATGATTAACAGCATCCAGACAGGTATGAAATACCGATGGCACGGGCGCACCTGAGATGTCAGTTCCGAGCCCTGCATGCAGATCCTGATCGAGGATCTCCCGGGTTTTCATGGCGGCATTGGCGAAGTACATGTTTGACAGGGGGCAGTGGGCGATGCTGGCTCCGGCTTGTTTTATTGCCCGGCAATCCTCATCGCTGAGGAAAATAGAATGCGCCAGAATGGTTCTGCGGGTCAGCAGGCCCATCTCCTGATAGATAGCTACATCACTCTTGCCGTAATGCTCAAGACTGTAGTCTCTCGCCCAATCACTTTCTGAGCAGTGCGTCTGCACGTGGCAGGAATATTTAGCTGTCAGTTGACCGAGGCCTTCCAGCATTTCTCTGGTGCAGCTGGGTACAAAACGCGGTGTGACAACCGGTGATACCAACCGCTGCTCATTCCCCGGCAGTGCCAGCACATCCTGAATGAACTGCTCTGTATCAGCCAGTCCCTGAGCTGTCTTTTCCACATAGTAGTCCGGACATTGGCTGGCATCATCCATGTTGATTTTACCTACAAAACCACGTTGGCCCAGGGCCAGGCAGGTTTTGGCCAGTGTCAGCGATGCCTGATTGTGAATGGTGGCAAAGTAGACTGCACTGGTGGTGCCATTGGCTAGCAAAGTACTCACCGCAGCCTGGTACATGGGCGTGGCAAAGTTGTTGTCAGCAAATTTGGCTTCCAGTGGGAAGGTATAATCCTGCAGCCAGTCGTACAGCGGCAGATCCAGACCTTTGCCAGCCTGAGGCCACTGTGGGGCGTGAACGTGCAGGTCCACCATTCCGGGCATCAGGTATTGGGAGTCTGTCAGTCGGGTAAGTTTTCCAGCCTGATCAAGTTGCTGGATATTGGTTTCAAATTGTCCGTCACCGGCTGTGGTCACCGACAGGATATTGCCCTGACTGTCGATGCAAACCAGTGCCTTGGGCAGATATTGGAAATCGCCTTTGACCGGCGTGTGGAAAAGTTGTCCCAATACGGCAAATTGAACTTGGTTTAGGGTCATAGTGGTACTTTGAGTTGAGGGTATCTTTATGGCGCGAAGCATACAGCAACTGGGTATATCAGTTATTCAGAATGTGAAATGCCTGAGGAGTGGATCACACTTGGCATGGTAAATATTTCAGGTACAGGTGGACGTCTGAGCTGCAGTAAACAGGATATGGGGTTGACTCAAATTCTGCGCGCTTTATTTCGCAGATGTGTATAGCAGGCTGTAAACTGGACCATAGCAATACCGCATGCCCCTAGACCACAAGCTCGCATAGCAGGCTTGTGGCGTAAGGGATAGGCTTAATGTTTCAGCAACTCTTTGGCATTGGCCAGGGTATTGCTGGTAATGGTGTCACCGCCGAGCAGACGCGCCAGTTCATTAATACGCTGTTCGGTGTTCAGTGGCGTCATTGACGTTTCGGTTTGACCGCCTTTGTTGGCCTTGTTGACGAACATGTGCTGATGACCGTTGCCGGCGACCTGTGGCAGGTGAGTCACACAGAATACCTGAGTGGAGTCTCCCAGTTGCCTGAGCATACGACCGACTACAGCGGCGGTTGGGCCTGAGATACCCACATCCACTTCGTCAAATATCAGCGTGGGGGTCGATACTTTGCGGGCGGTGATCACCTGAATGCCCAGGCCAATACGCGACAATTCACCACCTGAGGCGACTTTGGCCAGCGGCTGCAGTGGCTGGCCCGGGTTGGTGGTGACCATAAACTCTACGCTGTCAGAGCCTTGGGGCGACAAGCTGAGTTCATTGAAACTGACATCAATGACAAATTTACCTTTGGGCATGTTGAGCTCCTGGATTGACTGAGTGACCAGTTTATCCAGCTCTTTGGCATACCGGCTGCGGCTTTGGCTCAGCTTCTGGGCCTGTGTCAGATAAGCCTGACGACTGGCCTCCAATTCCTGCTCCATGCCTTCCAGCTTGGTATTGTCGCCGTCGATACCCTCCAGCTCGGCGCGCAATGTCAGGTGGTGCGCTGCCAGTTGTTCTGGAGCAACCATGTGTTTGCGAGCCAGTTGCAGGGTTTGTGACAGGCGCTGCTCAAGTTGGGCAAAATGCTCAGGATCCAGCTCCAGATTGTTTTGATATCGCTGCAATTCTGCCGCGCTTTCCTGCACTGAGATCAGTGCTTCATTGAGCATATTACCTATGCTTTCAAGCTGTGGGTCGTAGTCTTTCAGCTCTTCAGCCAATATCACCGCTTTATTGAGCAGTGACTCGATATTGGCTTCTTCGCCGTCGCTGAGCAGATACAGACCATGCTGACAGGTTTCAATCAGTGCGCTGCCATTGGCCAGTCGTTTGTGCTCCGCTTCAATCTCTTCATATTCACCGGGCTGCAGGGCAAACTCATCCAGTTCTTCCACCTGATATTGCAGCAGTTGTTTGCGGGCCAGACGTTCAAGGGATGATTGCTGCAACCGCTTCAGTTCAGCCTGGGTTTGCTTGTATCTCTGATAAGCCAGGGTGACATTGTCCAGCAGCATTTTATGGTTGGCGTAGCTGTCGAGTAATGTGAGTTGATGTTCACTTTTGAGCATGGCATGGTGCGCATGCTGACCATGAATGCCAACCAACAGGGGACCAAGTGCCTTTAACTGTTGCAGCGGTACTGGGTTACCATTGATATAAGCGCGGGAGCGACCATCGCTGCTGATGGTACGGCGCAGGATGCATTCATTCTCAACATCCAGATCATTATCTTCAAGCCAGCGTTTGGCGAGGGGAATATCATCGACACTGAAGCGGGCACTGACTTCGGCTTTAGCCGCACCGGGACGCACGGCAGTCGCATCGGCACGATTACCCAGACATAACCCAAGCGCGTCGATGGCGATAGATTTACCGGCACCGGTTTCCCCGGTAATACTGGTCATGCCGGGGCGGAAATCCAGCTCAAGAAAGCGGACAATGGCATAATTGTTGATGCTGAGTTGGCAAAGCATAGTGATTCCCCGTGGAATACGCTGATTGACTAAAAACAATGCAAACACTGTATTGATGAACAGTATATACTGATTTTATATACAGTAAATATGGGAATGTAAAAAACTCTGACTCTTTGAGTAAAACGCCTGATTTTAATTCAGTTTTAGCCTGTAAGGAGGCCGTTTGAGTGCGTCAAAGGTGAATGAGCTGGAACTCATCTATCTGTTTGTCCATGTGGTGAACGCCGGCAGTATGTCGGCGGCCGCCCGCACCCTGGAGATCCCCGTGGCCACTGTCAGCCGTAAACTGGCACGGCTGGAGGAGTTGCAGGACCGACTGTTGCTGATGCGAAATACCCGTAAACTGAGGCTCACTGAAGAGGGGCTTACCCTGTTTCAACGCTATTGCGGGCTTATCAGCCAATTTGATGAACTCAGCTGTGAGCGTAACGAGCGGCCAGAGGGCACGCTGAGACTTGCGGCACCCATTGCTATTGTATCCATGGTATTGATGCCGGCATTCAATGCCTTTTGCCGTCGATATCCGGATATCCGGCTGCACATCAGCCAGTCCAATCAGGCGGTGGATTTGATTGATGAAGGGGTGGATGTGGCAATAGTCGGTGGGCGCCAGCCGGATTCATCCTGGGTCTCCCGCACACTTGGTGTACTGGATTATAAGCTGATGGCATCACCCGGTTATTTACAGAATTCCGGGACCCCGACTCATCCCAATGAGCTTGATCAACATCGTCTTATCAAGGTGTGGCCTCTGTATCACTGGCATTTAACCCGGCCTTCAGGTGAGAGCTTTTTTCATGACGGCGCCGCGCATCTCACACTGTCTGATCTGCATGGCGCAATACTTTCGGCGGTTGATGATGGTGGAATTCTGTATGGCCCAGAGCTGTTTGCGAGGGAGCAGATTGCCAACGGGGAGCTGGAGGTGCTGCTGCCGGACTGGATTGGCGAGCAAAGACGCATTTCTCTACTGTATCACCAGCGGATCCATCAGCCACTGAAGGTGAGTCTGTTTCTTGAGTTTATGGAGCAGCAGGCGCCCGGGTTATTTGGGAGCGGCTGACGCTTCTTTGCCGCCGACTCTACTTAGACGGGGTTTTTCGGCGAGCCCCTGAGCAGAATGAATATGTTGGATATCGACTTTAATTTACACCAACTTCATTAATAGTTTGAGCAATTCAGAGCGTGTCAGGGATGCTGATTCAAGGCGCATTGATTGACTAAGGGGGCTCTCTTTTAGAGTAATGCAACATAGAAGCAGGATACCTGACACCCTCACGCAGTGCGGGTTTCAATGCACTTGATACTGTGCCCAGCCCTCTTGATACAGCACCACCATAACTTCGCCGGCCCGCAAGCCACAAGGATGGTGAGAATGGCGTAAGCCATACGCTCTCGAACGAGAGACAGGATGTCGAACTGGCTTTGGTACAAGGAGGTATCAAAGTGTGAATGTCATTAACGCACGACTGCATGGATGCAGGAGGTAGAGCAACGCAGGAGCCGTTGCCATGGAGCGGTTAATGACCTTGTCTCAAGCGCGTTGAACTTCCGCTGAAACAGATCAACGATTAAATAAAATTGGTATTACTGGATATACAAATAAAAAACAGGGCAATGATTAGCCCTGTTCTTGTTCATCATCAGCAAAATTATTCGGCGCAGATGCCAATATTGGATACGCCCGACGCGATGATGTCTTTGCGCAGCTCTTTTACCAACTCTGCATTAATGGGGTTTTGCTCGATAATGTCCAGCAATGATGCCTGCAATTCGCGCTCTTCCTGCATGATTTCCTGCTCGAAGATGTAATCATCCAGCGCATCGCCCTGCAGATCGACATCCATGGTCGCCTCAATGTAGTTGGCCACGGTGGCAGAAGATAATTTGCTGATGTTCACCATATCATCTTCCTGCTTGCCCTGAATGGCGCTCAGCAAAGAGGTCAGTGCCACCGCGGCATCCATTGCCGGGAAGGCGCCGTAAACCACAAAGTCTTCCGGATCCGGGGTGACGGCGTCGAGGCGCTCCAGATGGATCTCGTAATTGAACTTGAGTTTGCGGTCATAAAGGGATTGCCACAGCAAATCCAGCACGGTTGACAGTACCTGACTGTCACCAAACTCGCAGACTTCGGCAAAAAGCTGGTAGTTCGGATACATACGTTGACATAGTGCGGTGGCAAAAAGTTGCTTCTGTAAAGGATCAAGCGCCTTTAGGCGTTTGAAGAAGCCGGGTTTTCTGGTCATGGGGTTTATCCGCAGTTAGCTGGGAAATCACTTGTTTGGCTGCAGATTCTACCTTAGTTAACTCGTCAAGTAACTCCAGAATTTCCGGCTCCAGTTCACTGATTTCTGTGTTGTGCTTCAGTGCCGACTCTATCTCCTGGCACAGTTTGCGGGTGTTGGGGACACCACAGTAACAGCTGGCACCATGCAGCTTGTGAACCGTGGTCAACATGCCGGTATGGTCATTCTGCTCCAGTGCCAGCTCTATCTGACTGGCGGTCTGAGGCAGGGTATCCAGTAACATGCCCAGCATTTCCAGCGCCAGTTCCTGTTTGTGGTGGGACTGCGCCAGACACTGCTCCCAATTGAGGGTTTGCAGATCAAAATGCGCAAATTCAGGACGTGTTATCCAGCGGCTGATAACCTCTCTGAGCGCTGCTTCATCGATGGGTTTGGGCAGATAGGCATCCATACCACTGCTCATGATGCGCTCCCGCTCTTCAGCAATGGCATGGGCAGTAACGGCGATAATCGGGGTGCGACGATTCAACGAGTCCATCCGAATTTTACGGGTGGCGGTGATACCATCGGTGCCGGGCATCTGGATATCCATGAAAATCAGATCAAATTTACGGTTGTGAGCCTCTGCGATAGCTTTGTCGCCACTGTTGACGGTAACTACGTCGGTGGCCAGTTCATTGAGCAGCGTATCCATCAGTTTAAGGTTGGCCAGATTGTCATCCACTGCCAGAACCGTCAGCTGATGCTTTTGCGTTACCGGTTGGGGGAGACTGTCCATTGAGATATAGGACTCGCCTATTTGGGTAAACAGCAGCGCACGGGCAAGCACATTGTCACCCACTGGTGGCGTCAGCTGTTTGTCGACCAACTGGGTACAGGATTCTGGCAAGGTTTGCTTCTGATGACAGTCATCCAGCAATATCAGTTTGTCGACCCTCTCTCTGAGTGTTTGCAGGGTCTGTTGCAGGCTGTCCATATCGGCAAAACCGCGACAGCTGATGATGGCAACATCAGGTTCGATACCATCGTCAATGACATGTTTCAGGCTTTGGAAATCAGTGATGGGCAACAGTTGCATCTGCCATTTATTCAGTCTGGCTGACAGGGTTTTCATGCTCAGTACCCTTGGCTGAAACAGCAGCACCTGTTGGCCTTTGAGTTGCTCAACCGGCAGGCTGTCGGCAAAGGGGAACTGGGCATTGAGCAGCGGCAGAGTAAACCAGAAAGTGGAGCCTTTACGCTGGGTTGAAGAGAACCCAATCTGGCCGCCCATTTGATTGATCAACCGCTTGGTGATCACCAGCCCAAGTCCGGTACCTCCAAATCTTCTCGAAATGGAAGAGTCTGCCTGACCAAAGGCCTGGAACAGTAGTTCCTGATGCTCTTCGCTGATACCGATACCGGTGTCGATAACCTCACACCTGAGGGTGAATTTATCGCCGCTCTCACCAACTAGTTTAATGTTCAGCAATACACTGCCATCATCCGTAAATTTGATGGCATTGCCTACCAGATTGGTAATGATCTGACCAACCCGCATGGCGTCACCACTGACGCCTTCGGGGACATCGGCATCGATATTGACGACCAGTTCCAGTCCTTTTTCGCGGGCGCTGCCCGCCAGCAGGGCCAGGGTGTCATCCACCAGATCCCGCAGCGCAAAAGGCATGTTTTCCAGTACCATTTTGCCGGCTTCCAGCTTGGAAAAGTCGAGAATATCATTGATGATGCCCAGTAAATTGGCGGCGCTGCGCTCTATGGTGCGGATATATTCCAGCTGGCTTGGGTGCAGTGGCGTTTTCAGCAGCTGCCTTGCAAAACCAATGACCCCGTTGAGGGGCGTTCGCAGCTCGTGGGACATGTTGGCCAGAAACTCTGATTTAATCCGACTGGCCTCCAGTGCCCGTTTTTTGGCCAGATCCAACTCAACGTTCTGGATCTCAATCTGCTCCAGCGTTTCCCGTAAATCCGAGGTAGCCTGATCAATATTCTGCTGCATTTCATCATGGTATTCCGACAAGGACGATGCCATGGCGTTGATGCCGCGTTTGAGCAGATCCAGTTCACCGATAAGGTTGCCTTCAAGTCGGGTATCCAGCTTGCCTTCCCGGATTTTGGCCACCACTTTCACCATTTCGGTGATGGGATGAGTTACGTTTTTCAGCAGACGAAAAGTAAACAGCAGATTCAGCTGGACCCCGACCAGCACGATAATAAACGCCGCCACCGCCGCTCTGTGGTATTCCAGCAGGGTTTTTTCTTTGTTGAGCAGCAGTGCGATATAGCCCAGATACTGGGCATTGCCGGTATTGGCCGCGCTTTGTCCGCCTGGGCCGATAACCCGCAGCTCACCTGGCTTATAACCTTCAAAAATCGGTGTGCGCATCACCACGGTGTCGCCCAGGGTTTCATGTTGAGTCGCGATAAGTTCCGAGATATCACCCGGGTAGCGCATCACCTCAAAATCCTTGTGATAGTGGGAAGTGATGAATAGCTGATTATTTTTGTCGAAAATCGCAATGGATTTGACCAGCGGTGAGCGGCTGAGCTGGGCGCTGGCAAGCAGTCGTTTACTGGCTTCCCGGTCGTTGTTTTCCAACCCTATCTCACTGGCGATGGCGAGTGGTTCAATGATGTTGCTGCCCTGCTCAATGAGGGTTTCTTCGAGCTGATAAAATCTGTCTATGGTAAAATAGCTGCCCAGCAGGATCCCCATCAGAATAGTCGGTGCCAAAGCCAGCACCATTACCCAGGAGCGCAGGCTGTATTTGGTCATGTCTTGGGCATTATTCATCGGCGCGGGAAAATCCTATAACGGACAAATCATTCTAATGGTACAAGACTGCCAGAAAATTCGCAGGCTTTGCCAGAGATTTATCGATTCTGAGGCCGAAATGGCGCAATTTTTTAAAGCAAAACCAAATAGATCCAAACAACTCTCGGCCAAACTGTCGTTACAGGTAAATGGTCTGGACCATCTGGGCGCAGGTATTGCCCAACATCAGGGCAAAGTGGTGTTTATTCCCGGCGCGCTGCCCGGTGAAACCGTCAGCGTGCAGCTGACCGAACAAAAGAAACAATACGCCAGAGCAAGACTGGTGAAGGTCGAGCAGGCGGCACCTTGTCGTACAGTAGCTGCCTGTCCTCATTACAGTACCTGTGGCGGTTGCGATCTGCAGCATATGACCTTGGATGCCCAGCGTCAGGCAAAAACTGATGCTCTGGCCAATCTGCTCAGCAGGGCCTGGGACAGAGAGGTTTGCGTGGATGAGGTGATTGCCGGTGAACCCTGGCATTACCGCCGGCGGGCAAGACTGGCAACCTGGTACGACAAACAAACCAAAACTCTGCAACTGGGTTTTAGGCGGGAGGCCAGTAAGCAGGTCGCGGCTATTGAGTCCTGTCCGGTATTGGCTCAGGTGCTGTCGGCATTGATTGAACCTTTGAGCGGCCTGTTAAATCGCCTGAGTGTGAAATCATCGCTCGGCCATGTGGAGCTGATAGATGTTGAATCCGGACGTTATCTGGTGCTGCGGGTAACCAGAGCACCGGGGGACAAAGACCGTGCGTTGCTGGCCGAGTTTGCGACGAAACACTCGGTGCAGGTACTGTTGGCTGACAATGATGGCGGCTGCATAGATCTGCAGGGCGCCGCGGTGACTCCGGGTTATCAACTGGGCGAGCTGACGCTGGCTTTTAAACCGGGGAATTTTATTCAGGTTAATGGTGAAATTAATGCCGCCATGGTTTCGCGTGCCGTTGACTGGCTGGCGCCCACGTCCGGTGAGCGGGTACTGGATTTGTTCTGTGGCGTGGGCAATTTCAGCCTGCCACTGGCACAAACCGGCGCACAGGTCATAGGTGTGGAAGGTGTGCCCGAGATGGTGGCGCAGGCCAGTTGTAATGCGCGGCATGCAGGCCTGGCAGAGGTGTCATTCTTTCATGGCGATTTGAGTGCCGATCTCAGTGGTGAGCCCTGGCTTGGGAAAATTGACAAGCTGCTGCTGGACCCGGCGCGCGCCGGTGCGTTTGAAAGCCTGCAGTGGCTTGGGAAAATGAAGCCTGCCAAAGTGGTCTATGTGTCCTGCAATCCGGTCAGTCTGGCACGCGACAGCAAGGTATTGAAAGAGCAGGGCTATCAGTTGGCGAAGCTGGCACTGCTGGATATGTTCCCGCAGACGCATCACATCGAGGCTATGGCTTTGTTTGAACGCTGCTGAAAACTCAGAAAGTGGCGCCAGATTATTGAAAAAATTGTTAAATTCATAGTCTGGATGGAAAACAAGGTAAAAAACTGCGCACTTGGGACGCTGTTGTTTGACAAGCCTCATACAATGCTGATGATAGGCAAATACAGTTGGTGCAGGACTTCGGTCCTGATGTAATAAGGAAGTATGACCTCATGGTATCTGTTCGCGAAGCACACTTTAACGCTCCTGATTTTCAGCTGGAAGAGTGGGTTGACCGTTATGTCGCCGACAGCCGGGAAGCCGGTATGTTGCTGGCGCTTATTCGCCGTGTAGATACCATGGCTAAAGAGCAGCAGACTGAGAGTCGCGAGCTGGTTTCCCGTGCACGGGAAATGGTGGAAATTCTGGCCCCCCTGAATATGGACATTGAGACCCTGCAAGCCGCAGTGTTGTTTGAGGCTATGGAAGCCGGGCTGCTGGATCGCGACAAGCTGGAAGAGCTGTTTGGTGCCAGCATGGCCAAACTGGTGGACAGTGTAGTCACCATGAATGGCATCAGTGCGCTGAAAATCAATAATCAGTCCCGTACCAGTGAACCGCAAATCGACAACATCCGCCGTATGTTGCTGGCCATGGTGGAGGATGTACGTGCCGTGGTGATCAAGCTGGCCGAGCGTATCTGTCTGTTGCGAGCGGTCAAAAACGCCGATGAAGAAACCCGGGTGTTGCTGGCGCGGGAGATTGCTGACATCTATGCTCCGCTGGCCAACCGTCTGGGGATCGGTCAGCTCAAATGGGAGCTGGAGGATATCTCCTTCCGCTATCTGCATCCGGATACCTACAAAGACATTGCCAAACAGCTCGATGGCAAGCGGCTGGACAGAGAAACCTATATCGATAATTTCGTCAGTCAGCTGCAGGCGCGGCTGGATGAAGAGCATATTCGCGCCAAGGTCTATGGTCGGCCAAAACACATCTATTCCATCTGGCGCAAGATGAAGGGCAAAGATCTGGCTTTCGATGAGCTGTTCGATGTGCGCGCGGTGCGTATTGTCACCGAGCGCCTGCAGGACTGCTACGGCGCCCTTGGCGTTGTGCACACTATGTGGCATCACATTCCCCGCGAATTTGATGACTATGTGGCCAACCCCAAGCCCAATGGCTATCAGTCTATCCATACCGTAGTGGTGGGGCCTGAAGGCAAAACCGTGGAAATTCAGATCCGCACGCAGCAGATGCATGAAGATGCCGAGCTGGGGGTGGCGGCGCACTGGAAATACAAAGAAGGTACCAGCGGCAAGCAAAGCGGTTACGAAGAGAAGATCAACTGGCTGCGTAAGATTCTGCAGTGGCAGGAAGATGTGGCTGAAAGTGGCAATCTGGTTGAGGAAGTTCGCTCTCAGGTATTTGAAGACCGGGTGTATGTATTCACGCCATCCGGTGAGGTGGTGGACTTGCCACAGGGCTCGACTGTGCTGGATTTTGCTTATTACATCCACTCTCAGGTCGGCCACAAGTGCATCGGCGCCAAGGTGGATGGCCGTATCGTGCCTTTTACCTACCAGGTGGAAACCGGCGAGCGGATCGAGATCATCACCTCCAAAACGCCCAATCCCAAGCGTGACTGGCTCAATCCCAACATGGGGTATATCAAGTCTTCCCGTGCCCGCTCCAAGATCCAGCATTGGTTTAAGCAACAGGACAGGGACAAGAATATCCTCGCGGGCCGCGAGATGCTGGAGACTGAGCTTGGCCGTCATGGCCTCAAGCTCAAAGACGCCCAATCAGCAGTTGAGCGCTTTAACGTGAGTGCGATGGATGACCTGCTGGCGGCTATTGGTGGCGGCGATGTGCGGCTTAATCAGGTCGTCAATCATATCCAGAGCCAGCTGCGTAATGACGAGCCGACTGAAGACGCTGTGGTCGAGGATTTGGTTAAGAAATCCCAGCCCAGGCAGGCCCGTAAAAATCGTGATCAGGTTGAAGTCAATGGCGTGGGTAATTTGCTCAGCCATATAGCCCAGTGCTGTCACCCGGTACCGGGAGATGAAATTATTGGTTTTATTACCAAAGGCCGGGGTATTTCAGTGCACAGGGAGGACTGCGAGCAGGTTAAAGAGCTGATGCGTCAGCATCCTGAGCGCACCGTGGATGTAGTTTGGGGTGAGAATTATTCAGGGGGTTATCGGGTGAAAATCCGTGTAACCGCCAACGACAGATATGGCCTGCTACGGGATTTGACCTCGGTACTGGCATCGGAAAAATCCCATGTGATGGCCATGAGCTCGAGCTCAGACACCAAGACTCAAACCGCCAATATTGAGCTGGAACTTGAGCTATACGACTCGGATGGCGTATCGCGGGTACTGTCCAAACTTGGGCAGATTGAAGGAGTGTTTGATGTACGGCGCAATTAACTGCGACAGTTATTGTGGCCGTTATTGAGATAGTTACTGCAATAGTTATTGAGTGAGAAATTGAGCCAGGAAACAGAGTTGATGTCATCCAATCTCGAGCGACTGCTCGCCATTATGGCCAAACTGCGGGATCCCAAAGACGGTTGTCCCTGGGATCGGGCGCAGGATTTCAAATCCATCGTGCCTTTTACCCTGGAAGAAGCCTATGAAGTGGCCGACACCATAGAGCGCATGGCCTGGGACGAGTTGCCGGATGAGCTGGGCGATCTGCTGTTTCAGGTGGTGTTTTATTGCCAGCTGGGTAAGGAGCAGGGCAGCTTTGATTTTGACCAGGTTGCCGGACGTATCTGTGACAAGTTGACCCACAGGCATCCCCATGTGTTTGGCGATCTTAAAGATCTGTCCAGCGAACAAATCAAAGCCAACTGGGAGCAGCTTAAGGCAGATGAACGGGCCGACAGAGAGCTGCACAGTGTGCTGGATAACATTCCCAAATCTCTGCCGGCACTGTCACGCGCCGCCAAAATTCAAAAACGGGTCGCCAGAGTCGGGTTTGACTGGGATAACACCGCCGATGTGGTGGCCAAAATCCACGAGGAAGTGGATGAAGTGCTGGCCGAGTTGACTGTTGACCAGCCGGATAAGGCCAGGGTGCAGGATGAGATGGGGGACTTGCTGTTTGCCGTGGTGAATCTTGCCCGCCATTTGGGTATTGAGCCCGAGCAGGCGCTGCGTCAGGGCAATGACAAATTTGAGCGGCGCTTTCGCCAGGTCGAGCAGTTGGCAGAGCACAGCGGCCGCGCCATGACAGACCACAGTTTGAATGAGCTGGAAGCATACTGGCAGCAGGCCAAGTCACAGGAATCGAAATAAAAGCGAATTTTCCCGGATTCCTGTTTGTCTCGCCGGGGCGACTTGAGTATACTGTTGCCCCGTCCTAGTGCTTTCTTACAAGCACGCTATATTCAAATTCATTTTCTCAGGTTCAGCATGACTACTAGGTATATCTTCGTCACCGGCGGCGTGGTTTCGTCGTTGGGTAAAGGCATTGCAGCAGCCTCTCTGGCAGCCATTCTCGAGGCACGTGGCCTCAACGTCACCATCATGAAGCTGGATCCGTATATCAACGTTGATCCAGGCACTATGAGCCCAACCCAACACGGGGAAGTATTTGTTACTGAGGACGGCGCAGAAACAGATCTGGACCTGGGCCACTATGAGCGTTTCATCCGTACCAAGATGAATCGTCGTAACAACTTCACCACCGGTCGTATTTACGAAGAAGTACTGCGTAAAGAGCGTCGTGGTGACTATCTGGGTGCCACTATTCAGGTGATCCCGCACATCACCAATGCCATCAAAGAGAAAGTGCTGGAAGGTGGTGAAGGTCATGACGTTGCCATCGTGGAGATCGGCGGCACTGTGGGTGATATCGAATCCCTGCCATTCCTGGAATCTATCCGTCAGCTGGGCGTTGAACTGGGCCGTGATCGCTCCATGTACATGCACCTGACTCTGGTGCCATTCATTGGTCCTGCTCAGGAAGTGAAGACCAAGCCAACTCAGCACTCTGTCAAAGAGCTGCGTTCTATCGGTATTGCGCCTGACATTCTGGTGTGCCGTGGCGACCGTGCGATCCCTGCCTCTGAGCGTGCCAAGATCTCTCTGTTCTGTAACGTGGAAGAGCGTGCGGTTATCTCCCTGAAAGACGTTGACTCCATCTACAAGATCCCTGCGCTGCTGCGCTCTCAGGGGCTGGATGAGCTGGTGGTTAAGCGTTTTGGTTTAAGCTGCCGTGAAGCTGATCTGTCCGAGTGGGAACAGGTGATTTACCAGGAAGCCAATCCTAATGGCGAAGTGACCATTGGTATGGTGGGCAAGTACATCGAACTGCCTGATGCCTATAAGTCAGTAAACGAAGCTCTGAAGCACGCGGGTCTGAAGAACCGTGTGTCTGTAACCATCAAGTACATCGACTCTCAGACTGTTGAAGCCAAGGGTGATGAAGTGCTGGCGGGGCTGGACGGTATTCTGGTACCGGGTGGTTTCGGTGAGCGTGGCGTGGAAGGTAAGATCCTGGCTGCCAAGTACGCCCGTGAAAACAACATTCCTTACCTGGGTATCTGTCTGGGTATGCAGGTGGCACTGATTGAATTTGCCCGTCATGTTGCCGGTCTGGCCGGTGCGCACTCCACTGAGTTTGACAAGAACACACCACACCCTGTTGTGGGTCTGATCACTGAGTGGACCGACAAAGAAGGTAACGTAGAGCAGCGTGATGACAGTTCTGATCTGGGCGGCACCATGCGTCTGGGCGCTCAGCTGTGTCACCTGATTGAGGGTACCAAAGCGGCGACCGCTTACCGTGGTGCCAGCTGTATCGAACGTCACCGTCACCGTTATGAAGTGAACAACAACTATGTTGAACGTCTGGAGAAAGCCGGCCTGGTATTCAGCGGCCTGTCTACTGACCGTAAACTGGTTGAGATGATTGAACTGCCAAACCACCCTTGGTTTGTGGCCGGTCAGTTCCATCCTGAGTTCACTTCCACACCGCGTGATGGACACCCACTGTTTGAAGGCTTTGTAGCCGCGGCCAGAAGCTATCAAAAAGGCAGTGTAGAGTAATCATTCAAGCCGGTCCCCTCACAGGGAACCGGCTTTTTTTTGCATTGGGACGTGCAAAAAGTCATTGCGAACCACGGGGGCAATAGCTCATCATATTGCCCCCACATAAATCCGGACAGTTTCTATAAATATCTGTGTTTTCATGGAGCTGAGTCGTACCGCGTTGGATGAAAACCGGCCATTTTGCCGTTTTTACCACCTCGACCAGCCACAACGCAATTATTTATGTGAATTGATAATTAGGACTAAATCGAGGGCATTATGGCTAAGATTATTAATGTGATCGGTCGTGAGATCATGGACTCCCGCGGTAACCCAACCGTAGAAGCAGAAGTACACCTGGAAGGTGGTTTTATCGGTATGGCAGCTGCGCCATCCGGCGCCTCTACCGGCAGCCGTGAAGCGCTGGAACTGCGTGATGGCGACAAGACCCGTTACCTGGGTAAAGGCGTGCTGAACGCTGTCGCCAATGTAAACGGCCCTATCCGTGACGCCCTGCTGGGCAAAGACGCCACCGCTCAGGCTGAGCTGGATGGCATCATGATTGCGCTCGATGGCACTGAAAACAAAGACAAGCTGGGCGCCAACGCCATTCTGGCTGTGTCTCTGGCTGCGGCCAAGGCTGCTGCTGCTGCCAAGGGCATGCCACTGTACGCCCACATTGCTGAGCTGAATGGCACCCCTGGTCAGTACAGCATGCCGCTGCCGATGATGAACATCCTCAACGGTGGTGAGCACGCCGACAACAACGTCGATATTCAGGAGTTTATGGTTCAGCCTGTGGGCGCCAAGAGCTTCCGCGAAGGTCTGCGTATGGGCGCCGAGATTTTCCACAACCTGAAGAAAGTGCTGTCTGCCAAAGGCATGAGCACCTCTGTGGGTGACGAAGGGGGTTTTGCCCCTAACCTGGCATCCAACGCCGATGCCCTGGCCGTGATCAAAGAAGCGGTTGAAGCTGCTGGTTATAAGCTGGGCACAGACGTGACCCTGGCGCTGGATTGTGCGGCCTCTGAGTTCTACAAAGAGGGCAAGTACAAGCTGTCCGGTGAAGGCAAAGAGTTCAGCTCCAATGAGTTCTCTGACTACCTGAAAGACCTGACTGAGCAGTACCCAATCGTGTCAATTGAAGACGGTCTGGATGAGTCTGACTGGGACGGCTGGGCTTACCAGACCCAAATCCTGGGCGACAAGATCCAGCTGGTGGGTGACGACCTGTTCGTGACCAACACCAAGATCCTGAGCCGTGGTATCGAGAATAAGATTGCCAACTCCATTCTGATTAAGTTCAACCAGATTGGTTCGTTGACTGAGACGCTGGCCGCTATCCGTATGGCGAAAGAAGCCGGTTACACCGCGGTCATTTCTCACCGTTCAGGTGAAACCGAAGATGCCACCATCGCCGATTTGGCTGTGGGCACAGCAGCGGGCCAGATCAAGACCGGCTCACTGTGCCGCTCTGACCGCGTTGCCAAGTACAACCAGCTGCTGCGCATCGAAGAGCAACTGGGTGAAAAAGCGCCATATCGTGGCCTGAGCGAGATCAAAGGTCAGTAATTTCATTGACCAGAAAAAAAGGCCACCCCAGGGTGGCCTTTTTTGTTGTACTATTTGGCAAATATCACTGTTCGCTGACGTTTGTAATTATCTGGCCATGAAACGCTTTTTGTTTGTCCTGATCCTGCTGCTGGGAATGCTGCAATACCGACTCTGGCTGGGCGAGAACAGTCTGCCGGAGTATTTTTCGCTGAAACAGCAGATCCACAGCCAAATGGAAAGCAATGGCAAACTGATTGAACGAAATCAGGTGCTGCGCGAAGAGATCAGCGACCTGCGCCGGGGCACAGAAGCTCTGGAAGAGCGGGCCCGCAATGAACTGGGCATGGTGAAAGAGGGGGAAACCTTCTACCGTGTGGTTGGCAGCGAACAGTCTCCTTCCCGAACTTACGATTGATGACTCCCGCTTCATGGAAAAACAACAGACTCTGGCCATAGTCCCCGCCGCAGGTATCGGCGCGCGAATGGGCGCCGACATTCCCAAGCAGTATTTGATGCTGGGTGAGCAATGTATTTTGGCTCATACCCTAGACAGCCTGCTGGCACATCCTGCCATTGATGCCGTGGTGGTAGCCCTGCATCCTGATGATGTGTGGTTTGCCGCTCTGCCGCAATCCCGTCATCCCAAAATTCGCACCGTGCTGGGGGGGAAAGAGCGGGCTGACTCTGTATTGGCGGCGCTGCAAAGCCTCTCCCCTGAGATTGCCCAAAATGCCTGGGTATTGGTGCATGATGCGGCACGTCCCTGCCTGCACAGCCGGGATATCGATAAGCTGTTGGCAGCAAGGCAGCAATTCCCGCAGGGGGCGATTCTGGCCATGCCGGTGCGCGATACCATGAAGCGCGCAGGTGTTAAGGGGGAGATTGCCCAAACAGTGTGCCGTGAAAATCTCTGGCATGCGCTGACACCACAGATGTTTCCGGCAGATGAGCTGGCGCAGCAACTTGCTGCTGCGCTCGCGGCCGGTACCGTGGTGACTGACGAAGCCTCTGCGATGGAGTGGGCAGGTATCAACCCGGGGCTAGTCAGCGGCCGGGCCGACAATATCAAGGTGACTCATCCGGATGATTTGCCACTGGCTCAACTATTTTTGCAGGCCCAGAGCCTCAATAAGGATACTCAATGAAAATGCGTATCGGACATGGCTTTGACGTTCATAAATTCGGTGGTGAATTACCATTGATCCTCGGCGGTGTGGAAGTACCTTACGACAGCGGCTTAGTCGCTCATTCAGATGGTGATGTCGTGTTGCATGCCATTTCTGACGCGATATTGGGCGCGATGGCGCTGGGGGATATCGGCAAACATTTTCCGGATACCGATCCACAGTTCAAAGGAGCCGATAGCCGGGTGCTGCTGCGCCATTGTTATCAGCTTGCCAAAGACAAAGGTTTTGAGCTGGGTAATCTGGATGTCACCATTATTGCCCAGGCTCCAAAAATGTTGCCCTATATCCAGGCGATGCGTCAGGTGCTGGCCGATGATCTGACAGCAGATATTGAGCAGATTAATGTAAAGGCGACAACCACGGAAAAACTGGGATTTACCGGTCGCAAAGAGGGGATAGCGGTTGAGGCAGTGGTGCTGATGACGGCCGTAACCCGGTAAATTGAAGTGACAGATTTTAATATGAATGAACTGACCTATCTGTATGGCAAGCCTGACGTCAGTGCAGATCTGCGGACCTGTAATGCCGATTTCATGGTGCAGGAGATCCTGCCGTTTTTACCCTCTGGAGAGGGTGAACATCATCTTTTGCATATTCGCAAGGATGGCCTGAATACCGTGCAGGTCGCTAAAATGCTGGCAGAATTTGCCGGTGTGCATCCCAAAGAGGTGACTTATGCCGGCCAGAAGGACAAGAATGCGGTCACCGAGCAGTGGTTCGGCGTTCGCATTCCGGGCAAAGAAACGCCAGCGTGGCATCAGCTGAACAATGAGTCGCTGACTGTATTGTCGGCGGCCCGTCACAGTAAGAAGCTGCGTATCGGCGCTCTTGCCGGTAATCGTTTTAAACTGACCCTGCGCAATGTATCTGATGTACAGGCTCTGGTTGCCCGGGTTGAGCAGGTTAAGCAAGGCGTGCCCAACTATTTTGGTGAGCAGCGTTTTGGCCATGACGGCCGTAACCTGGACCAGGGCAGAAAAATGTTTGCCGGTCGTAAGGTGAAGGACAGAAATAAACGCAGTATGTACCTGTCGGCGGTGCGCTCAAACCTGTTTAACCTGATGGTGTCAGAGCGCCTGATATTGCATGGAACACAGCGATTGGCGGGCGATTGCGTCATGCTGACTGGCAGTCGTTCTTTCTTCGTTGCAGAGCAATGGGACGAGATTCTGATAAAACGTCTGGCCGAGCGGGATATCCAGCTGTCGGCGCCTTTGTGGGGCCGCGGGGCTTTACCATCTTTGGCTGAAGCCGCAGCACTGGAGCAGTCAGTCATAGTGAAATATCAATTGGCGGCAGACTGTGACGGGCTGGAAAAGGCCGGGCTGGATATGGAGCGTCGCAATCTGTTGCTGTTCCCTGAGATGCTGAAATATCAGGTCGAGGGCACCGATACTTTGGTGCTGGAGTTTATGTTGCCCGCCGGCTGTTTTGCGACATCGGTACTGCGTGAACTCTGCGCATATGAGGATGTGCAGGAGAGGGAATTTCAGGCGTATCTCGCTGCCAAGCAGGCAGAGCAGTGATGAAAATACTGATCAGCAATGACGATGGTGTGCATGCACCAGGAATCCGGATTCTGGCGGAAGAGCTGGCAGGCATTGCTCAGGTGATGGTGGTGGCCCCGGATCGTAACTGCTCTGGCGCAAGTAATTCACTGACCTTGACCAACCCATTGAGAATTAATAGGTTGGACAACGGTTATGTGTCAGTGAATGGCACTCCAACAGACTGTGTGCATCTGGCAATCCGGGAACTGTACGAGGATGAGCCGCACATTGTGGTCTCCGGGATCAATGCAGGTGCCAATCTCGGAGACGACACCCTGTATTCGGGAACTGTGGCGGCGGCCATGGAAGGACGTTTTCTGGGGCTGCCAGCCATCGCAGTATCGCTGGTTGGACGTAAATTACAGCATTATGCGACAGCAGCACACTATGCTCGCCGTATAGTCGAGGGCTTACTGCAATCTCCTTTGGCAGCAGATCAGATATTGAACGTCAACGTGCCTGATTTGCCGTTGCATGAGATTCAGGGGATAAAGGTAACTCGCCTGGGCTCCCGGCACAGAGCGGAGGGGATGGTGCGAACTGCAGATCCTGCCGGGCGGGAAATCTTCTGGCTGGGTCCTCCCGGTGAACAGCAGGATGCCGGTGAGGGAACGGATTTTGATGCACTGGCTAATGGTTATGTCTCTATCACGCCCTTAACCGTAGATTTAACCGCATATCGCCAAATAGGCCCACTACAGGACTGGATCGAAAAACTATGACAGGCTTTGCCTCAACAACCGCAGCACAAAATCTTGCCCGCAAGCTAAATGAGGCTGGGATCCGGGATCACCGGGTGCTTGAGGCAGTTGCCCGGACACCGAGAGAAATATTTCTGGATGGTGCGCTGGCACACAAGGCCTATGAGAACACGGCGTTGCCCATTGGTCAGGGGCAAACCATATCTCAGCCCTATATTGTTGCCAGAATGACGGAATTGGTCATGCAGATCAATCCTCAAAAGGTACTTGAAATCGGTACCGGCTCAGGATATCAGGCGGCTATTTTGGCAAGACTGGTGCCCCAGCTTTGTACCGTGGAGCGCATTAAGAGCTTGCAAATTCAAGCCAGACAACGTTTGAAACGACTCGATTTACACAATGTCGCCTTTAAATATGGTGATGGATGGCAAGGATGGGCAAACAAAGCTCCTTATGACGCCATTATTGTCACCGCAGCGGCGGCGACTTTACCTCCTGTGCTGACTCAACAACTGGCCCTGGGGGGGCGACTGGTGATCCCGGTCGGGGAAGCGCAGCAGAGTTTATTGCTGATCACCCGTACTGAACAGGGGGTTCAGCAGGAGGTGGTTGAAGCGGTTCGCTTTGTACCTTTGGTTAACGGTGAGTTGGCCTGACATTATCACAGAAATTGGAGCGTGAAGGGCCGGTGTTCATACGACTGACGGAGTTGTGTATCTTATTGATTTTGCTTGGAGGCTGTAGCTTTCAGGCCCATAAGCCCGCACCGGTCGAGAATATTAGTTTTGAATCTGGCCCGGCTTATCGTAAAGGCTCCATAGATGGCACAAAATACCAGGTTAAGCCTGGAGACACCCTATATTCTATCGCCTGGGGGGCCGACAGAGACTTTCTGGACATTGCCAAAATAAACCGACTAAAGGAACCATTTACCATCTATCCGGGACAATGGCTTACATTAACGTCAATGTCAAAACCGACCAAACCCAGTACCGTAAAGGGCGCTCCCCTTGTCAAGCCTCATCCGCAGCAGAAATCACCCGTTCCTACTAGTGTGGCTAAAAATCATACGAAGGTTGGAAATAGCGTAAATGCGCAGGAACCCAGCAAAAAAAGCCTTGCCAACAAAAATACGCAACCGTACTCTGTAACAAGTGCGCAACATAATATGGAAAAAGGTAGCATTCCAACCGGTGATGTTTTACCGCAAAAGGTGAGCCGTTGGGTGTGGCCTGTACAGGGAAAATTGATTGGCACTTTCTCTCCCAGTGGGCAGGGAAACAAAGGGATCAAGATCGCCGGTAAAAGAGGAGCAATGATCCGGTCTGCAGCTGAGGGACGAGTTGTTTACGCAGGCAATGCGCTCAGGGGCTACGGAAACCTGGTCATTATAAAGCACAGTGATAATTATCTGAGTGCTTATGCTCACGCAGACAAAATCTTGGTCAAAGAGAAGCAGCGGATCGATGCCGGTCAGGCCGTTGCGACAATGGGCAGTACGGGCACCAACCAGGTCATGTTGCATTTTGAAATTCGCTATCATGGTCAATCCGTTAACCCTTTGAAATATTTGCCTAAAAATTGATATTAAGGGCAGCCTATTTGGCAATGGAGGATACAAAAGTGCAGTAATTACAGTGTGAACAGGTTTGGGAGAGTAAATTATGAGCCGGAAAAAGAACACTGCGGTTGCAGACGAGCTTGTAGATTTATCGGTAAATGAACCCGATGAGCAGTTTGATTGCGACATCGATGACAAGGAGTCAGATACACTTAGCCCGGTTCAGGAAGCTGAATTGGAGCAGCAGGTACAGGAAGATCTGCACAAGAATCTGGATGCCACTCAGCTCTATCTGAGCGAAATAGGTTTTTCCCCACTGCTCAGCGCAGAAGAAGAAGTATACTTTTCACGTAAGGCTCTCAAAGGTTGCGAAAAATCCCGCAATCGCATGATTGAGAGTAATCTCAGACTGGTTGTCAAAATTGCCCGCCGTTACAACAATCGAGGCTTAGCGCTCCTGGATTTGATCGAGGAAGGCAATCTTGGCTTGATCCGTGCCGTAGAAAAATTTGACCCTGAACGAGGATTCCGTTTTTCAACTTATGCCACCTGGTGGATACGTCAGACCATAGAACGGGCGATTATGAATCAAACCCGTACTATTCGTTTGCCCATTCATGTGGTTAAAGAGTTGAACGTCTACCTGCGAACTGCCCGCGAGCTGGCTCATAAGCTGGATCATGAGCCTACTGCAGAGGAAATTGCCGAGAAATTGAATATCGACAGCGTTGAAGTCAGTCGTATGTTGAAGTTGAACGAGAAGATTACCTCGGTTGACACCCCTCTTGGCGGAGATAATGACAAGGCTCTGCTTGATGTTCTGCCCGATGATGATTGTGTCGGTCCGGACTTCAAAGTTCAGGATGAAGATATCTCTGATTCCATTGTGCGTTGGCTCAATGAACTCAATACCAAGCAAAGAGAAGTATTGGCGCGCCGCTTTGGATTGTTGGGCTATGAACCCTCCACGTTAGAAGATGTTGGCGCAGAGATTGGATTGACCCGTGAACGGGTTCGTCAGATTCAGGTTGAAGCACTGAAGCGTCTGCGGGAGCTGTTGAGCTCTCAGGGACTGTCTGTTGAGGCGTTGTTCAGAAGCTGACATCAGATCAATGACGGAGAACGCACCTTAGGGTGCGTTTTTTTATCTCTGCATGAATCATCATCGGTCTTTTTTGGTGTTTTATTCTTGTAATGTATATATGGCTGACTAATAAAACTAAAGTTGCATTATTTTGTGCCGATAAAACTCTGCTTCACATGGTGAGTCATTTGGGGGAGAGATAAATGCATAACGATAATCTTGCGCAAACGATAAATATCAGGGCTTTTGACGGGAAAGAGCCACCGGACAGTTTTCAGGAGATAGAAGCAGGTTCGCCCAGAACCAAAGAAGATTGGCAGGGTGAGATGAATGCGACCCGCGCCTATCTGCGGCAGATTGGTCAATCAGCGTTGCTCAGTGCAGAAGAAGAGATTTTTTATACCAAAAAGGCTCAGCAAGGCTGTCAGAAGTCCCGTAATCGTATGATCGAGAGTAACCTTAGGTTAGTGGTGAATATTGCCCGCCGTTACCGGGCCGGAGGGTTGCCTTTGCTGGATTTGATTGAAGAGGGCAATCTTGGGTTAATCAGAGCTGTGGAAGGATTTGACCCGGAATTGGGTTATCGATTCTCAACCTATGCAACCTGGTGGATCAGACAAAATATTGAGCGGGCACTGCTGAATCAGGGACGCTTGGTGAGATTACCCGTTTATGCTGCGCAAAAGCTGAACGCCTGCCTCAAACAGGTGCGAATGTTGGAAAACGAATTGGCCAGAGAGCCATCGGATGCAGAGTTGGCTGATCAGTTGTCCATGACAACCGCTGATGTTCGAAAGACCCTGGGGCTTCGTGAAAAAGTAGTCGCCATTCACCAGCCTCTGGGAGGTGACTCCAGTAAAACCTGGACAGATGTGTTACCAGGAGAGTCGGTGGCGGACCCTCATATCCAAACCCAACGAGACAACCTGCATCAGGCCATTGAGAATTGGCTGAATGAACTCAATACCCGTCAACGTGAAGTGCTTAAGCGACGTTTTGGTTTGCTTGGACATGAGCCGGCAACGCTGGAAGAGGTCGCAGTGGATTTGGGCGTAACGCGCGAACGGGTCCGGCAGGTGCAGATAGAGGCTTTGGTCAGGCTTAAGGGTTTTGTTGGAAGGCAGGGACTGGAATTACAGGATCTGTTCGAACTGGGAGAATAGTGATTGTTCAATGCTCATTGATACTTATGAAAAGGCCGCAGCAATAGCTGCGGCCTGATTGTTTGGATGAGTGATTAATCGTTTGCCAGACGCTTCAGTTCATACAGTAAGTCCAGCGCCTGTCTTGGCGTCAGTTCGTCAGGTTGTAGCTGCTTCAGGCGGGTGACTGCAGCAGACTCCTGCGGCTCCGTAAACAACAATGGCTGCTGAGTTGGAATGGCCGTAATGTCCAATTGCTGCTCGCGGTTTTCAAGCTGTTGCAGTTTATGCCGCGCAGAGCGGATAACCTGCGCCGGTACGCCGGCCAATGCAGCTACCTGCAGGCCATAGCTCTTGCTGGCGGCGCCTTCCTGCACCGCGTGCATAAAGGCGATGGTGTCACCGTGCTCTACGGCATCCAGATGCACATTGTGCACATGGGGCAGGTTTTGTGGCAGCTGTGTCAGCTCAAAGTAGTGGGTAGCAAACAGCGTCATGGCGGCGATATTTTTCGCCAGGTACTCAGCGGCAGACCAGGCCAGTGACAAGCCATCATAGGTAGACGTGCCGCGGCCAATTTCATCCATCAATACCAGCGAATGAGACGTGGCGTTGTGCAATATGTTGGCGGTTTCGGTCATTTCCACCATAAAGGTTGAGCGTCCGGAAGCCAGATCGTCCGAGGCTCCGATGCGGGTAAAGATCCGATCGACCGGACCGATGACCGCACGCTGGGCCGGTACAAAGCTGCCGATATGTGCCATCAGGGTGATCAGCGCCACCTGACGCATATAGGTCGATTTACCGCCCATGTTGGGGCCGGTGACGATCAGCATACGACGACTGTTGTGCAGTTCCACCGGATTGGCGATAAACGGCTCGCTGCTGACCCGCTCTACCACCGGGTGGCGTCCCGCTTCAATCTGGATGCCGGTTGCATCACACAGTTCAGGACAATGGTAATCCAGCATGTCGGCGCGTTCGGCAAAGTTACTTATTACATCCAGCTCGGCGGCGGCCATGGCAAAGGTTTGCAATTCATGCAGATGGGGCAGGATCAAATCGAACAACTCTTCCCACAGCTGCTTCTCCAGCGCCAGTGCCTTGCCCTGACTGGACAGTACTTTTTCTTCGTGCTCCTTGAGCTCTGGAGTGATGTAACGTTCGGTATTCTTCAGAGTTTGCCGACGCTGATAGGACAAAGGTACCAATTCGGATTGAGCACGGCTGACCTCAATATAGTAGCCATGCACCCGGTTGTAGCCGACTTTCAGCGTCTGAATACCGGTGCGGGCTTTTTCTCTGGCTTCCATCTCTTCCAGATAACCGGTGGCACCATCACTTAAACTGCGCCATTCATCCAGCTCAGCATTGTAGCCTTCGCGGATGACGCCCCCGTCGCGGATAAGCACCGGCGGGTTGTCGATAATGGCGCGCTCAAGCAATTCATATTGCTCGGGAAACTCTCCCAGCATCGATGCCAGACGGCGTAAATAGTCGCTCTGACAACTGCTCAGCATACTCTGCAGCTCTGGCAGCATGCCCAGTGCCTGACGTAAACGGGCGAAATCCCTGGGACGGGCGCTGCGCAGCGCAAGACGGGCCATGATCCGCTCGACATCCCCCAGGGCTTTAAGCGTGTCATGAACATCGTTGTACAGACCCGATTGCAGCAACTCCTGCACGCCCTGCTGGCGCGAACGGATGGCTTCATGGTTACGCAGTGGCTGATGCAGCCAGCGCTGCAGCATGCGACTGCCCATCGGGGTTGCGGTGGCATCCAGTACCGAAGCCAGCGTATTGTCACGACCACCGCCAAGGTTGACCGTCAGTTCCAGATTGCGGCGGGTGGCGGCATCCAGCACTATGGTGTCGCTTTGGTTGAAGCGCACGATGGAATTGATGTGGGGCAGTGCGGTGCGTTGGGTATCTTTAACATACTGCATCAAACAGCCAGCGGCCTGCAGTGATAAGCGGGCGTCGCTGATGCCGAAGCCACGCAGATCTTTGGTGCCAAATTGCTCCAGCAGCAGCCTGATGCAGGTGTCGTAATCAAATTCCCACTCAGGGCGGCGGCGCTTGCCCTTAATAGTATTAATCAGCTGCATCTGACTGAAATCTTCGCTGTACAACAACTCCGCAGGATTGGTGCGTTGCAGTTCAGCTTCCAGTGACTCAGTGGTTTCAAGCTCGGCAATCACAAAGCGACCGGAGGCAACATCCAGGGTGGCGTAGCCGTAGCCATGCTTGCCTTCGTAGATGGCAGCCAGCAGGTTATCCTGTCGCTCCTGCAATAAGGCTTCGTCAGTGAGTGTCCCCGGGGTCACAATGCGTACTACTTTACGTTCGACCGGCCCCTTGGATGTCGCAGGATCGCCCACCTGTTCACAAATCGCGACCGATTGACGCAGTTGTACCAACTTGGCCAGATATCCCTCAACGGCATGATAGGGAATGCCCGCCATCGGGATCGGATCGCCACCACTTTTTCCTCTGGCTGTTAGGGAAATACCAAGCATTTCAGATGCTTGCTTGGCATCATCGTAGAACAGTTCATAGAAGTCCCCCATACGATAAAACAGCAGCATCTCGGGGTGCTCTGCCTTCATCGTCAGGTACTGACGCATCATGGGGGTATGCTTTTCCAAATCGGTGGTATCAATTTCAGCCGTCATTGCTGCGGGTTTGCCTTTGGTTATGCCGTCAGGTGTTCAACAGAGCTATGGCTGTTGGGAAGCGGCAGTCAGTCGAAGTGGCGCAGATCTTAACAATATTCGGTGCAGATGTGATGAGGCTGGATGAATTATCTGATGAGAATTTACCCACTGAAAGAGATAAAAATAATTTTATACAGTACTTGATACTGTATGACTGTACAGTATACTAGTTTGCAGTTGGTCATCCGGTGCGTGAGCTGGATTTTGATTTTGTTTCTTGCCGGAGCCAAATCAAAAGACACTGCTTCGGGTGCGGTGAAACGATTATACGCTATTGTCTATTGTGGTGAATGAACACCATAGTAAGTGATTGAAGGATTTGTTAATGAACGAGAACAAACAGAAAGCGCTGACAGCTGTCCTGGGCCAAATTGAAAAGCAGTTTGGTAAAGGCTCCATCATGAAGCTGGGCGATAACCGCACCATGGACGTGGAAACGATTTCAACCGGTTCTCTGTCTCTGGATATCGCACTGGGTGCAGGTGGTTTACCTCTGGGTCGTATTACTGAAATCTATGGCCCTGAATCTTCAGGTAAAACCACACTGACTCTGGAGCTGATTGCAGCCGCTCAGCGTCAGGGCAAGACCTGCGCCTTTATCGATGCCGAGCACGCACTGGATCCTGTGTATGCCAAAAAGCTGGGCGTGGATATCGACAACCTGTTGTGTTCTCAGCCAGATACCGGTGAGCAGGCGCTGGAGATCTGTGATGCGCTGGCACGCAGTGGTGCGGTAGACGTGATCGTCATCGACTCGGTTGCTGCATTGACGCCCAAAGCTGAAATTGAAGGTGAGATGGGGGATTCGCACATGGGTCTGCAGGCCCGTATGCTGTCTCAGGCCATGCGTAAGCTGACCGGTAACCTGAAGCAATCCAACTGTATGTGTATTTTCATTAACCAGATCCGTATGAAGATTGGTGTGATGTTCGGTAACCCGGAAACCACCACAGGTGGTAACGCACTGAAGTTCTACGCCTCGGTACGTCTGGATATTCGCCGCACCGGCGCCATTAAAGAAGGCGACGCGGTTGTCGGTAACGAAACTCGTGTGAAAGTGGTGAAGAACAAGATTGCTGCGCCATTCAAACAGGCGGACTTCCAAATCCTTTACGGTCAGGGGATTAACCGCACCGGTGAACTGGTGGATCTGGGTGTGGCGCACAAGCTGGTAGAAAAATCCGGTGCCTGGTACAGCTACAAAGGTGACAAGATTGGTCAGGGCCGTGCCAATGCCGGTAAGTTCCTGACAGACAATCCTCAGATTGCAGCAGAAATTGAGCAGCAACTGCGTACACTGCTGCTGAGTTCTGCTGAAGCCGGTGCCCCTACTGCCAGTGGCGATGAAAATGTTGACCTGGAAACTGGTGAAGTCTTCTGAGCCAGGATGTGAAACAAACCGCGCTGGCAATGCTGGCGCGGCGGGACCATTCCCGGGCTGAGCTTAAGGCCAAATTGCTGGCCAAAGGGTTTGATTCAGTCGATGCCGATATGGCCATGGATTATTGTGAGTCCATGGGATATCTGGATGATGATCGTTATGCGCAAATGCTGTTGCAAAGCCATATCAGCCGTGGTCATGGGCCTGCTAAAGTGAAGCAGGCTTTTATGCAGAAGGGCATTCCTGCAGAACTGAGCAACACAGTGATGAATCATTGTGACTGTGACTGGTATCAGTTGGCCCGTGATAAAGCCCAACGTAAATTTGGCGCTGCCGGTAAGCTTGAACATAAAGAAAAGGCCAGACGGGTCCGTTATTTAATGGGCCAGGGCTTCAATTATGATCAGGTTGCCCATGCACTGGAATATGACCCTTATACAGATGACTGAAGGCGCCGATGGTGCCTTCTTTATTTTCAGCTATTCTTTTGCTCTTCCTGTCCCCCGCAATTAACAAACAACACTGGTTGTTGGCCGCTTGTCTGCTTATAATGCTGGGCATTTGAGGGTGAGTGTGTACACTTACTCATTTGCTTAATTTCAAGACATCCATTCAGGAAGATTTCATGTACAAAACCACTGCAGAGCTGAGAAGCGCATTCTTGGCGTTTTTCGCCAGAAATGGTCATCAGGTAGTCGACAGCAGTTCGCTGGTTCCGGGCAATGATCCAACCCTGTTGTTCACCAACGCCGGGATGAACCAGTTTAAGGACGTGTTCCTGGGATTTGACAAGCGCAGCTATTCCCGCGCCACCACAGCGCAGCGCTGTGTGCGTGCCGGTGGTAAGCACAATGACCTGGACAATGTGGGTTACACTGCCCGTCACCACACTTTCTTTGAAATGCTGGGTAACTTCAGCTTTGGTGATTATTTCAAGCATGACGCTATCCGTTTTGCATGGACCTTCCTGACAGAAGATCTGAAGCTGCCAAAAGAGCGTCTGTGTGTGACGGTATATGAGACAGACGACGAAGCTTATAACATCTGGAAAGAAGAGATCGGCGTACCGGAAGATTGCATTATCCGTATTGGTGACAATAAAGGTGCACCTTATGCGTCTGACAACTTCTGGCAGATGGGTGACACAGGTCCTTGTGGTCCTTGTACTGAAATTTTCTACGATCATGGCGACCATATCTGGGGCGGCCGTCCTGGTACACCGGAAGAAGATGGCGATCGTTTCATCGAGATCTGGAACATCGTATTTATGCAGTTTAACCGTCAGGCTGACGGCACTATGGATGCGCTGCCAAAGCCTTCTGTAGACACCGGTATGGGGCTTGAGCGTATTGCGGCAATTCTGCAGGGTGTGCATTCCAACTACGAAATCGATATTTTCACCAAGTTGATCGCCAAAGCTGCAGAGATCATTGGCGTTGAGGATCTGAGCAACAATTCGCTGAAGGTGATTGCTGACCATATCCGCTCCTGCGCTTTCCTGGTTTCCGATGGCGTGATGCCATCCAACGAAGGTCGTGGTTATGTGCTGCGCCGTATAATTCGCCGCGCAGTGCGTCACGGTAACAAGCTGGGTGCGACTGATACTTTCTTCTACAAGCTGGTACCAACATTGATTGAAGTGATGGGCGATGCGGCTAAAGAGTTGAAGGCGTCTCAGGAAATCGTTGAAAAAGCACTGAAAGCCGAAGAAGAACAGTTTGCCCGTACGCTGGAGCGTGGTCTGGGTATGCTGGATCAGGCACTGGAGTCTTTGACCGGTGACACGCTGGACGGCGAAACCGTATTTAAGCTGTACGACACCTATGGCTTCCCGGTCGATTTGACTGCCGATGTGTGTCGCGAGCGCAATATCAATGTTGATGAAGCTGGATTTGAAGCGGCAATGGCCGAGCAGCGTCGTCGTGCTCAGGAAGCCGGTAAGTTCGGTGCCGACTATAACGCTGGTCTGAAAATTGACAGCGAAACTGAGTTCAGTGGTTACGAACACCTGACCGGCAGCAGCACGGTTGTTGCTATCTATAAAGAAGGCGAAGCGGTTGACGCGATTCAGGCGGGTGACAAGGCAGTTATCGTACTGCAAAGCACTCCTTTCTACGGCGAGTCCGGTGGTCAGGTTGGTGACAAGGGACAACTGCTGGCTGACGGTATTGAGTTTGAAGTTGCTGACACTCAGAAGTACGGTCAGGCCACCGGTCACCAGGGCGTACTGCACACTGGTGTGATCAAGGTTGGTCAGCAACTGAATGCCGCTGTGGACAAGAAACTGCGTCATCGTACTCAGCTTAATCACTCAGTGACTCACCTGCTGCATGCTGCGCTGCGTCAAGTATTGGGCAGCCATGTTACCCAGAAGGGTTCATTGGTTGACCCTGAGCGTCTGCGTTTCGACTTCTCCCATGTTGAAGCGGTTAAACCGGCTGAGCTGAAAGAAGTTGAAGAACTGGTGAACACCCAGATTCGTCGTAACCATGAACTGAAAACCGAAGTAATGGCTATCGATGCTGCCAAAGAAAAAGGCGCAATGGCGCTGTTTGGCGAGAAATACGATAGCGACGTACGCGTGGTGACCATGGGCGACTTCTCCATTGAACTGTGTGGTGGTACTCACGTAGGCCGTACCGGTGATATCGGTCTGTTTAAGATCACTTCGGAAGGCGGTATCGCTGCCGGTATCCGTCGTATCGAGGCTGTGACCGGTGCCGCAGCAATGGATTATGTTGCTCAGGAAGAGGCTGAGCTGAAAGAAGCGGCGGCACTGCTGAAAGCCGATGCCATGTCTTTGGTTGCCAAGCTGAAGGCTCAGCTGGATAAGGCCAAGCAGCTGGAAAAAGAGAACGCTCAGCTGAAAGACAAGCTGGCGGCTGCCGCCAGTGCGGATTTGGCCGGTGATGCGGTTGAGGTTAACGGCGTTAAAGTCTTGGTGAAGAAGCTGGAAGGCGTTGAAGCGGGTGCTCTGCGTGGCCTGCAGGATGAGCTGAAGCAGAAACTGGGCTCTGGTGTGGTACTGCTGGGTATCGCCGGTGAAGGCAAGGTAAACCTGATTGCTGGCGTGACCAAAGATCTGGTTGGTAAAGTTAAAGCCGGTGAGCTGGTGGCTATGGTGGCAGCACAGGTTGGTGGTAAAGGCGGTGGTCGTCCTGATATGGCTCAGGCCGGCGGCAGTCAGCCAGAAAATCTGGATAAGGCGCTGGCCGATGTAATGCCTTGGCTGACCGAGCGTCTGTAAGAGGTCAGTGGTGCCAACACAAGCAGCACTTGGCGAGGCTCTTAACCTGAGCAAGCTTTACGTCAAGAAATTCGGTGGCACTTCGGTAGGCTCAATTGAGCGTATCGAAGCGCTGGCTGAAAAAATCGCCGCCAGCCATCAGGCTGGCGAGCGTCAGGTTATCGTCTGTTCGGCCATGGCCGGGGAGACCAACCGTTTGATAGCCCTGGGAGGGCAGATTACAGCTTACGGTGATCCCCGGGAAATGGATATGCTCATTTCCACCGGCGAGCAGGTCAGCATTGCGTTGATGGCGATGGCCCTGCAGAAAAGGGGAGTTCCCGCACGTTCACTCACAGGTGATCAGGTACAAATCCATACCAATAGTCATTTCGGTCGCGCCAGTATTGAAAAGGTCGATACTGACTATTTACAGCAACTGCTAAGTGAAGGAATTGTGCCTGTGGTTGCTGGCTTTCAGGGCCGCAATCCTCAGGGGGATGTTACTACTCTGGGGCGAGGTGGCTCAGATACCACCGCGGTGGCTTTGGCGGCGGCATTGACTGCTGATGAGTGTCAGATTTTCACCGATGTGCCCGGCGTGTTCACTGCAGATCCCAACCTAGAGCCTGCTGCACGCAAGCTGAGTAATATCAGTTTCAGCTCTATGTTTGAGATGGCCAGATTAGGCGCCAAGGTGTTACATCCGGATTCTGTCGCTTACGCTGAACGCTATAAGGTGCCGTTGCGGGTGCTGTCCAGTTTTGAAGCCGGAGAGGGAACGCTCATCTGTTTTGATGACGCAACCAAACTCAGTGGAGAGGTTGTCGGGATCGCCATCAGTGCCGATTTGGCGATGGTGTCATTTGATGAACTGGAGGAGTCCAGTGATACTCTGGCCTCGCTGTTTAAGCGCCTTGCAGATATTGGCATTGAAACTGACTTGCTCAGTAAAACCCGCAGCAGCGCATCATCGGTGAGTTTTACGATTTCCCAGTCCTGGCTGGAAAGAGTGCTGGCAGAGCTGGATGCTGTGAGTCAAACGCTGAATATCGGTGCTGTGTACTTTGAACAGGATCTGGTCAGGGTGTCATTGGTGGGCAACGGTAATTTGCCCAAAACCGAAGTCGCAGCGAGGGTTTTCGACATCTTGGGCAAACAGGGAATCCATGTTAAGTTGGTTTCCTCCTCTGCAATTAAACTTGCATTGGTGATTGAGCAGAACCATCTGCAAAGGGCTGTTTGCGCGCTACATCACGCTTTTAAGCTAAATGAGCTGTAAGTAAATAACCGATTTGGTAATGACTACTGTTAATTTGTACTATGCTGACCTTATAATAAGCATAAGTACCGGGTGTGTACCGAGTTATTGCTGAATTGGGAACTAAAGGAGCAAAAGAATGCTGATTTTGACTCGTCGTGTTGGTGAAACACTGATGATTGGTGATGAAGTCACCGTAACAGTGCTGGGTGTGAAAGGAAATCAAGTGCGTATCGGTGTAAATGCGCCGAAAGAAGTTTCTGTACACCGTGAAGAGATTTATCAGCGTATTCAGTCTGAAAAATCTGGTTCAGGTTCTGAAGGCGGCAACTTCTGATAGCCAGTTGTCTGTCAGTAACCTTTGCGCAGTTGCCGCGCAGACGATAAGAGAGTCAGTTGTACGCTGACTTTTTTATTGGCACAAAACCTCCCTTGCGGAGGTTTTGTCGTTTTTATTCCATGGAACACCCAGTGACTCAGTAGGAACTCGGTAGCCAAAGTGCTTTAGTTTGATGCGCTACGGGCAAAAACACCGCAGTAAAGCCCTATAAATGCAGAGTTTTGGTGATGATAAAAGCGAATTGATTAAAATCAGTTCAAACGAATTTTCCTTCCTAAAAAGCGTTTGACTTATTTTCTTCAAACAGTAATATGTGCGCCAAGAAACGCGGAGAGGTGGCCGAGTGGCCGAAGGCGCTCCCCTGCTAAGGGAGTATGGGCTTTATCTCCCATCGAGGGTTCGAATCCCTCCTTCTCCGCCATTTCTTACTAAAAAGCAATTGAATGCGCGCATGTAGCTCAGCTGGATAGAGTACCTGGCTACGAACCAGGCGGTCGGAGGTTCGACTCCTTCCATGCGCACCATTTTTTGTTTTTAGTGCAGTAACGATACAATTCAACGCGCGTGTAGCTCAGCTGGATAGAGTACCTGGCTACGAACCAGGCGGTCGGAGGTTCGACTCCTTCCACGCGCACCATCTGCTTTAACGCCTTATCGCCTTATCGCTTTATTAATTGTACCGACTTTTTTGAATTGCGCGTGTAGCTCAGCTGGATAGAGTACCTGGCTACGAACCAGGCGGTCGGAGGTTCGACTCCTTCCACGCGCACCAAAAAAATTACTGCGGTTTTCTGAAGATTGCGCGTGTAGCTCAGCTGGATAGAGTACCTGGCTACGAACCAGGCGGTCGGAGGTTCGACTCCTTCCACGCGCACCAGGAAAACCTGTTACATTATTTTGAAATGCGCATGTAGCTCAGCTGGATAGAGTACCTGGCTACGAACCAGGCGGTCGGAGGTTCGACTCCTTCCATGCGCACCAAAATAACGTTAGACTTGATTTATTGCGCGTGTAGCTCAGCTGGATAGAGTACCTGGCTACGAACCAGGCGGTCGGAGGTTCGACTCCTTCCACGCGCACCATTTTAAGTCGGAGAGGTGGCCGAGTGGCCGAAGGCGCTCCCCTGCTAAGGGAGTATGGGCTTTATCTCCCATCGAGGGTTCGAATCCCTCCTTCTCCGCCATTTATTTCAAAGATAACGCGCGTGTAGCTCAGCTGGATAGAGTACCTGGCTACGAACCAGGCGGTCGGAGGTTCGACTCCTTCCACGCGCACCATCTTTCTTTGAAATCAATGAATAAAAAGCGCATGTAGCTCAGCTGGATAGAGTACCTGGCTACGAACCAGGCGGTCGGAGGTTCGACTCCTTCCATGCGCACCATACAGAGAACGCCCGTAACGCAAGTTACGGGCGTTTTTCTTTGTGCGTTATTTTTATAATATGTTGTTTTATTTCATTTTTCGTCTGTTTTTTGCCTTATGGCATTAGCACTAACATCTGGATCACTTCCCGGGATTGATCTGCGCACATCACAGCAGCTGCCACATTAAGCTTCACTCGCCTCCCTTGGGATCTATACCAACGTCATTATTAGTTTGATCAATGCAGAGCGTGTCAGGGATTCTGATCCAAGGAGCATTGATTGACTAAAGGGGCTCCCTTTGAGAGTAATGCAACACAGAAGCAGGAGCCCTGACACGCTCACGCTGTGCGGGTTTCAATGCACTGGATACTGCGGCCAGCCTTCTTGACATAGCACCACTATGACTTCGCCAGCTCGCAAGCCACAAGGATGGTGAGAATGGCATAAGCCATACGCTCTCGAACGAGAGACAGGATGTCGAACTGGCTTTGGTACAAGGAGGTATCAAAGTGTGAATGTCATTAACGCACGACTGCATGGATGCTGGAAGTAGAGCAACGCAGGAGCCGTTGCCGGGGAGTGGTTAATGACCTTGTTTCAAGCGCATTGAACTCCCGCTGAAACAGATTAACGATGAAATGAAATTGGTATAAGTCGGGCCAAACAGTGATATGGTGCGCAACCCCTGGTTTACTTTGCCAGTGCTGTTGCGGTTGACCCTGCATTTAATCGTCCCCTTATACTCTTCATTTTTAGCCTTCTTTAGCCTTCTTTAGCCTTCTTTAGCCTTCTTTAGCCTTCATTTCCTTTGCTGTTTGCGCGGTTGTCGTTGTTTGCAAAGCCAGTTCCTGGGTTATTGCTTGCTGTGCAGCACGCATTGTCCGCCGGTATACCCTGTATTTGGGATGTGCACCACAACACTTATTCAGGTCATTACTGGCGGGTCATTTTCCTGTGGCAGCCGGGTATCCACAGTGTCAGTGTGGTATCTGTATCAGTAATGACTGGAATGCATAATTAGTCATACAAAGCTCCTAAAGCTTTTAGTCTCTTATTTGACGACTGCATCATCGATAGCAGATATGAATTCAATTTAGGACTCACTTAATTGGATTCTGTCATCAAATTCAGCTTTGTGATTGATGAATCTTAGATAAAGGCTGTATTAAATTGAGCGTTGTATATCAAGTGTTGTTTGGTTTTGCTTATATTGGTCTGACCAATTTACATCGCATTGGCTTTCTTGTTATAGATTAGTTATGGTCGTTAGCTGTTTTGTGATCATATTTATGCGTTCAGTTTTGTTGGCGCTCCCTCTGCCAAGAGGGTTAAACGTTGGCGGGGTGAATACTGTTGGCTATGCGTGACAGTTGAATTTTGAATGAGGAAGAGATGCACACCATAACAGAGTCATTAACTGTGGCGCTGGCCATTATGGCCGTGGGGATGTTTATGGTGTTTCTGTTTTTGGGAATATTGATTGGTGGCGTCAACCTGGTTGCGTCCCGTTATGCCCCAAAACCCGGGAACACTGAGACAGAGCGCACCAGGCCAGCGACGCAAACCGGAGGTGGTGCCCGCAGCGCTACTCCTGCTCAGGTTGAGCCCAGAGTGTTGGCTGCCATCACAGCTGCAATTCATGAGTACCGTACCAAGGCCAAATACTGACAACGGCCAGAACAATAACAAGGGAGAAAACAATGAGCCGAGCTTTAGCCTTGACCGATGTTGCACTGCGCGACGCGCATCAATCCATTTTGGCCACCCGCCTGCGCATCGAAGATATGTTACCCATCGCAGCCAAACTGGATAAGGTTGGTTTTTGGTCTCTGGAATCCTGGGGCGGCGCCACCTTTGATGCCTGTATTCGCTATCTGGGCGAAGATCCCTGGGAGCGTATTCGCCTGCTCAAGCAAGCCATGCCCAATACCCCACAGCAGATGTTGCTGCGGGGCCAGAACCTGCTGGGATACCGCCATTATGCCGATGATGTGGTCGAACGTTTCGTCGAACGCGCCAAGACCAATGGTGTGGATGTGTTCCGTATATTCGATGCGATGAATGATGTGCGCAATCTGCAAACGGCTGTCAAAGCGGTGAAGCAGGTTGGCGGTCATGCACAGGGTACCATTTCCTATACCACCAGTCCGGTGCATACCCTGCACAACTGGCTGGAGATGGCCAAGCGGCTTGAGGACATGGGCTGCGACTCTATCTGTATCAAAGACATGGCAGGCTTGCTCAAGCCTGTGGAAGCCTATGAGTTGATCTCCCGCCTGAAACAGCAAACCAATTTATTGGTGTCCATGCACAGCCATGCCACCACAGGGCTGAGTACTGCCACCTACCAAAAGGCCATTGAGGCCGGTATTGATGTGCTGGATACAGCCATCTCTTCCATGAGTCAGACCTATGGTCATACCGCCACTGAAACTGTGGTCGCTATGGTTGAGGGTACAGAGCGCGCCACCGGCTATGACATGGATCTGCTGGAAGAGATCGCCGCTTATTTCCGCGAAGTGCGCAAGAAGTACGCCAAATTTGAAGGTGCGCTCAAGGGCATCGACTCCCGAATTCTCAAGGCGCAGGTGCCGGGTGGCATGCTGACCAATATGGAAAATCAGCTCAGGGAGCAGGGCGCATCAGACAAGCTGGATCTGGTGCTCGAAGAGATCCCAAGAGTACGCGAAGATCTGGGCTATCTGCCGCTGGTCACGCCGACCTCACAGATTGTCGGCACTCAGGCGGTGATCAATGTGCTCACCGGCGAGCGCTATAAGTCAATGACCAAAGAGACAGAAGGGGTCCTCAAAGGCGAATATGGCGCCACGCCGGCTCCCGTGAATACTGAATTACAAGCCAGAGTGCTGGCCGGGGATGAGGCCATCAGTTGCCGTCCGGCCGATCTGCTGGCGCCTGAACTTGGACGGCTTAAAAATGAACTGGCCGAAAAGGCCGCCATCGACAATCTGCGTCTGTGCATTGGCGAAGGGTTCGATGATGATGTGCTGACCTACGCCCTGTTCCCGCAAATTGGTCTGCAATTCCTGAAAAACCGCGGAAATCCGGCTGCCTTTGAGCCAGCTCCGGGCTCTGAGGCGGATGTGGCAGCACCGGCGCCAGTGGTGTCTGGTGACAGTGAAACCTACACAGTGAATGTTCAGGGTGAAACTTTTGTGGTGCAGGTGACCCCGGGCGGGGATATCAGTGCAGTGTTACCGGTTGCGACATCCAAGCAGGTTGCCGGGGCCGCGCAGCAAGTTGCTGATGTGGCTCAGACTACGGCCGCCAGTGCGGAAATGAGTGCGCCGCTGTCGGGCAATATCTTCAAGGTCAATGTCGCCGCCGGTGACAGGGTGAAGGAAGGTGATGTGGTCATCATTCTGGAAGCCATGAAGATGGAAACCGAGATCCGCGCCGTGTGTGATGGCGTAATCTGCAAATTGTTTGTCAAAGAAGGGGACAGCGTGCGTGTAGGCTCCCAACTTCTGGCTCTGGCTTAAGGGGGCGCCGTGGACGGATTGATGGCGTTTATGGGCGAAACGGGTATCGCTCACTTTACCTGGCAGCAGGCGGTGATGATGGCCGTGGGTGCACTGTTGCTGTATCTGGCGATTGTCAAAAAGTTTGAACCTTTACTGCTGCTGCCCATTGGCTTTGGTGCCATTCTGGCCAACATTCCCAATGCCGGTTTCACTGAGCCGGGCGGCCTGCTGTATTACATCTATGAGGTGGGCATCAAGACCGGCATTTTTCCGCTGTTGATCTTTATGGGCGTAGGCGCAATGACGGACTTTGGCGCGCTGATCGCCAATCCCAAAACCTTGCTGCTGGGCGCTGCGGCTCAGTTTGGTATTTTTGCCACACTGCTCGGTGCCATTGGACTGAATGTGATACCGGGGTTTGAGTTTACCCTCAAGGATGCGGCGGCCATTGCCATTATTGGCGGCGCTGATGGACCAACGGCTATCTTTGTGGCCAGCATGCTGTCGCCGGATATGCTCGGCGCGATTGCCGTGGCGGCATACTCCTACATGGCCTTGGTGCCGATTATTCAGCCGCCCATCATGAAGGCGCTCACCACTGAGGCGGAGCGCAAAATCAAGATGGAGCAGTTGCGGGAAGTCAGTCAAACGGAAAAGATTCTGTTTCCGCTGATGGTTCTGGGCTTGACCATTCTGTTCCTGCCAGCCGCATCGCCATTGGTGGGCATGTTCTGCCTGGGCAACCTGATGCGCGAATCCGGCGTGGTCGACAGGCTGTCAGATACGGCGCAAAATGCGCTGATCAATACGGTCACCATCTTCCTTGGACTGGCCGTAGGCTCGAAACTTTCCGCCCATGAATTCCTGCATGTGGAAACTCTGGGGATCCTGGTGCTGGGCGCCATCGCGTTCGCCATAGGCACGGCATCCGGGGTGCTGATGGCTAAGCTGATGTGTAAATTGTCCGGCGGCAAGGTCAATCCGCTGATCGGCGCTGCAGGCGTATCCGCGGTGCCGATGGCGGCGCGGGTGGTCAACAAGGTGGGGCTGGAGGCTAACTCGCAGAACTTCCTGCTGATGCATGCCATGGGGCCAAATGTGGCCGGGGTGCTGGGCAGTGCGGTGGCCGCCGGGGTGTTGCTGGCCGTGCTGGGCGGTTAGGCCTTGAGTTGTGAACACAAAAAAAGCGCCCGCGGGCGCTTTTTTACATTCTGATGGAACCAGGATCAGGCACTGGCTGTCTGGCTGGCGTCTTCTTTACTGTTGAACTGGATTTCGTCCAGCTGACCTTCTGATTTACCCACGACCACCGCCGTCATCATATCGCCGGTGACATTAGTGCAGGTACGGATCATATCAATTACCCGGTCGATGGCGGCGATAAAGGCAATGCCTTCCAGTGGCAGGCCCACTGCGCCCAGCGTTACCGTCAGCATCACCATGGCGCTGCCCGGCACGCCGGCGGTGCCAACGGAAGCCACAGTGGCGGTCACGGCAATCAATACATAGTCAGTAAAATCCAGCGGAATACCATAAATCTGCGCGATGAAGATAGCGGCAATGGCCGGATAGATACCGCCACAGCCATCCATGTTCATGGTTGCACCCATCGGCAGCACAAAGGCGCTGTACTGTTTGGAGACTCCCATGGCATCGGTGCAGCGGGTGGTGGCAGGCAGGGTGCCAAAGCTGGAAGCCGTGGTGAAGGCTATCAGCTGGGCCGGCATTGCCTTGCGGAAAAACTGCAGCGGGCTGAGTTTGGCCAGAAATTTTACAAAGCCGCCATAGACAAACACCATGTGGATGATTGCAGCCAGGTAGATGGCACCGATGAATTTGCTCAGGGGTAACAGGGTTTCCAGTCCATACTTGCCGATCACCCAGGCCATCAAGCCAAACACCCCGATTGGAGTCAGTTTTAACACCATACGGGTTAACTGAAACATTACCTCGGCACCTGCCTGGATGGTATTCTTGAGCGGATCAGCCTTTTGGCCCACGGTGTTGATGGCGATGCCCACCAGTGCGGCGAACACGATAATCTGCAGCACTTTACCTTCGGCCAGTGAGGCAAAGGGATTTACCGGCACCATGTCCAGCAGCACCTGAGCAAAACCGGGCACATTGCGCTCGCGCACTTCCGTGGTGGCAAGCTCCATACTGCCGCCCATGTCGATCATTGAGCCCACGGCCAGACCTATCAGCGAGGCTATGGTGCCGGTCAGCATAAACATGCCCAGGGTTTTGATGCTCAGGCGCCTGAGATTGGCACTGTTACCCAGAGAGGTGATACTGACCACAATGGCGCAGAATACCAGAGGTGCAACCAGCATCTTGATGGCGGCGATAAACAGGTCACCCAAAGGCTTCAGGGCAGCGGCCTGTGGGCCAAAGATTAAACCGACGATTGCGCCCAGCGCAAAGCCCGCCAGTACTTGTTGCCAAAATGGAATACGTTTAATTATTTGGATCATATCAGGTTCACTTCCAGCTTAAGGTTTTGTCGTCAAAGACGACAGGCAGAGGCGGACAGCGCCATCCACAAAGCAACAAGGTGTTACTCAACCCGGAGTCTTACAAGGTTTTCAGCATTGTATAGATAGTCTGAGATGGGAAACAAATCGTTTTTAATATAACTTATTGTAATAAGTGAGTTTGTTTTGATTATGTTAATGACAGTCAGTTCGATGCCAAGTGGTATGTTTTTTAGGCAGGTTGCATATTGATGGAAAGCCTGTGGTTGATGTTCAGCGGTGCTTTTCTCGCCGCCACCCTGTTGCCCGGCGGCTCAGAAGTTTTGCTGGCTGCGTTGCTGGCCAACACACCAACAGACTGGCTGGCGCTGTGGCTGGCGGCGTCGGTCGGCAATACTCTGGGGTCCCTGACCAGTTTTGCTTTGGGGTGGTTTGGGCGAATGGCGAAAACTCCGGAGCAGCTTGCCAGTTCACGCTATCAAAGGTCGCTGCGACTGGTGCAAAAATACGGGGTGTGGAGTTTATTGCTGGCCTGGGCGCCGGTTATCGGCGATCTGTTGTGCGTGCTGGCCGGCTGGCTGAGATTGCCGTTGCTGCCTTCTGTTGTACTGTTCTTTGTCGGCAAGACACTGCGCTATCTGCTTGTTACTGCGGCGGTCTTACATTGGAGCTAACAATTTTTTGGTTGTTGTGACCAAAACCCGTGATTTAGTATCCTTGGCGTCGGGTGACAAGCCGCCACCTGCGCCGCGTCTCGCTCTTTTTCTGGCCACAGTCAGACGCGGACGGGAATCAACAGACGATGTTTTATCCTCATCACGGAAGTGAGCCGGAACCTCGGGGCCTGCGCCCTGTCTCAGGGAATGAAGAGCAAGAAGGAGAAATCAGTGAAGCGATTGATATTGGCTGCAGCAGTTTCTGCAGCACTGGCGGGTTGTGCCGCCGATACCCAAACCAGCCGTTTGCCTGCGGGCGTTAAGCTGATTGAGTCCAGCGTGGAGCAGTCACAGGGGATCAGCATTCCCTACAAGAAATATCAGCTGGCCAATGGCCTGACGGTAGTGCTGCACGAAGACAAATCAGATCCGCTGGTGCATGTGGATGTCACTTACCATGTTGGCTCAGCCCGCGAAGTGCCGGGCAAGAGCGGCTTCGCCCACCTGTTTGAACATATGATGTTCCAGGGATCACAGAATGTCGCCGATGAAGAACACTTCAAGATAGTCACTGAAGCCGGTGGCAGTCTGAACGGCACCACTAACTCCGACAGAACCAACTATTTTGAGACGGTACCCAGCAATCAGCTGGAAAAAATGCTGTGGCTGGAGTCCGATCGCATGGGCTATTTCCTGCCGGCGCTGACTGCACAAAAATTTGAGATTCAGCGCGAGACCGTGAAAAACGAGCGGGCCCAGCGGGTCGACAATCGTCCTTACGGGCGCATGAATGAGCGTTTTTCCGAAGCTTTCTATCCCAAGGGACACCCTTATTCCTGGCCGGTTATCGGTTGGCCGGAGGATCTCGAGCGGGCTGATGTCGATGACGTCCGTGCCTTCTTCAGCCGCTGGTATGGTCCCAACAATGCGACCCTGACCATAGGCGGCAACTTTGATGAGGCCCAAACTCTGGCGTGGGTGAATAAGTACTTCGGCGATATTCCCCGTGGTCCGGAAGTGAAGGATATGCCCAGGACGCCGGTCACTCTGGACAAGACCCGTTATATCTCGATGGAGGATGCGGTACATCTGCCGCTTATCCGCATCGGTTTCCCCACTGTGTATGCCCGTCATCAGGACGAAGCGGCGCTGGATCTGCTCTCCAGTATTCTGGGTGGTGGGCAGACCTCGCTGATGTACAAAAATCTGGTGAAAGATGGCTATGCTGTGCAGGCCGGCGTGAGCCATCCCTGTCAGGAGCTGTCCTGTCAGATGTCTATCTATGCGCTGGCCAATCCCGCCAAAGGTGGCTCGCTTGCCGATATCGAAAAACGGATCAACGAGTCCATCGCCGAGTTTGAAACCCGCGGCGTGACCGACGAAGATCTGCAAAAGGCCAAGGTGCAGTTTGAGGCCGATACCATTTTCGGGTTGCAGAGTGTGCGCGGAAAAGTCTCCAAGCTGGCCTATAACCAGACCTTCTTTGACAATCCCGACATCATTGCTGAGGATCTCAAGCGTTACTCCAGCGTGACCAAAGCCGATGTGATGCGGGTGTTTAATGAGTACATCAAAGGCAAACCGGCAGTGGTAATGAGTGTGGTGCCCAAGGGACAGACTCAGCTAATCGCCCATGCCGATAATTTTACGCCGCAACGGCAAACGCCTGTGGTGACCGATGATACGGTCAAGGTTGCTGACGCGGCTGTGTCCAGTTTCGATCGCTCCGTGCGACCATCGGCCACCGATGCACCTGTGATGACAGTGCCTGCCCTGTGGCGTGGTGAACTGGCCAATGGCATCGAGGTCATGGGCACTGAAAGCGATGAAACCCCTACGGTTGAGCTGCTGGTCTATCTCAACGGCGGTCACGCTCTGGAGCCGGTGAGCAAGGCTGGTCTGGCATCCCTGACTGCCGCCATGATGAATGAATCCTCTGCCAAACGCAGCTCAGAAGAACTGACTCAGGCGCTGGAAATGCTTGGTTCTCAGGTCAGTTTCGGTGCCAGCGGTAACCAGAGTTATATCAAATTGTCCGCCCTGACCGACAAGTTGCCCCAGACCATGGCGATTCTGCAGGAAAAATTGTTTGAGCCAGGGTTTACCGAAGCGGATTTTGAGCGTCTCAAGCAGCAACAGTTGCAGGGGTTGCAGCATCAGCTCAACGAGCCGGATTATCTGGCCCGCACCGCGTTTGCCAAACTTATGTATGGCGCCGATAACGCCAAAGGAGTCAGTGCTGAAGGTACACTGGAAACCGTCAGTGGCCTGACACTGGACGACGTCAAAGCCTTCTACGAAGAGCAATATCGGGCAGGTAACGCCCAGATTGTGGTGGTCTCCAACCTCAAAGAGGAAGAAATCCTGCCGCAGCTGGCGCCTTTGGCCAAATGGCAGGGCAAGGCCACACCTGAGCCGGCGTCCCGGCCACTGCCCAAACTGGAAGGCGGCACCATTTACATATTGGATAAGCCGGGCGCTGCGCAGTCTGTGATTATGATAGGCAAGCGGGCCCTGCCATTTGATGCCACCGGCGATTACTTCAAGGCCGATTTGATGAATTATCCACTGGGCGGCGCATTCAACAGCCGGATTAACCTGAACCTGCGGGAAGACAAAGGCTATACCTATGGCGCTCGGACCTTCTTCAATGGCGATAAGGATTCCGGTACCTTTGTGGCCTATGCCAATGTGCGCAGTGACGTTACGGATAAGTCACTGGTGGAGTTTATCCGCGAGCTGGAGCAGTACCGCACACAGGGCATCACCGGGGATGAGCTGGCATTTATGCGCAGTTCTGTGTCCCAGAGCAAGGCACTGGACTATGAAACGCCCTATCAAAAGGCCGGTTTCATTCGCTCCATTCAGCATTATCAGCTGAGCCCTGACTACACCACTGAGCAGGCGAAGATCATCGACTCCATCAGCAAGGCCGAGCTGGATAAGCTGGCCGCTGAGCAGCTGGACATCAATGACATGGTGATGCTGGTAGTGGGAGACAAAGCCAGCATTGAGCCGGGTCTCAAGGCGCTTGGCTATCCGGTGAAGGTGATTCAGTAATCAGCGGTTAATGCCTAAACCATAAAAGTTTGCGCCGGGCATTGTAATCATTATCATTGCCCATATATTTCGGGAAGCGGACGTGACGTTCTTCCCCCGGACGGCGACAGTCATGCACTGTCGCCGTCTGTTTTTAGACCGCCTTACAGCGTTTTTTGCCGGTGAGAAATTTTTTACTTTTCATTTGAATGGAAATCCTTGCCGGGCGTGTCTGTTGCTTATATTTTGAAGCATTGCGCTGGTTCATGTGCACGCCTGTTTGCAGGCATAGCTGTGTCGATGGACCCCACAAAAGAGAAGGTTAACTTGAAGTCATTCAATGCGTTGCTGGATTATCTTGGCACTGATGCCGGGCGTGCCGCCCTGGCGGGGATCCACAGAGGGATAGAGCGCGAAGCGCTGCGTATAACGCCTGACGGTGTTCTGGCGGGGGATGACCATCCCAAAGCGCTGGGCAGTGCTCTGACGCACTCCCGCATTACCACGGATTACAGCGAATCCCTGCTGGAATTTATTACCCCGGTCAGTGACAGTGTCGATGACCTGCTGCAAGGACTGACCCAGACCCATGCGTTTTCACTCAAACAGTTAGGTGAGCAGCAACTGTGGCCGGTGAGCATGCCCTGCTATGTGGGTGACGAGGCGGATATCCGTATCGCCCAGTATGGCCGCTCCAATATTGGCCGCATGAAAACCCTGTACCGCAAGGGGTTAACCTATCGCTATGGCGCGCTGATGCAGATTATCTCCGGTGTGCATTTCAACTTCTCCGTGTCCGCTGAACTTTGGCAGTTGCTCTATGAGCGCAGTAGCAAGTCACTGAGTCTGCAGGATTTTATCTCCGAAGGTTACTTTGGGCTAATTCGCAATTACCGGCGCATGGTGTGGCTGCTGCCTTATCTATTTGGTGCGTCACCGGCGATTTGCCACTCCTTTGTGCAGGGGCGGGAATCGGAATTGCCGTTCAAACGTACCGCCGAAGGCACCTTGTATCTGCCGTATGCCACTTCGCTGCGGATGAGCGATTTGGGGTACACCAATCATGAGCAGGACAATCTGAATATCAGCTACAACTCCCTGGGCGAGTATTTAAATGGTATTCGCGCCGCGATCCGTATGCCGTCAGAGAAGTTCGCCCGCATCGGCGTGAAGGTGGACGGTGAGTATCGTCAGCTCAATGACAACATCCTGCAGATTGAAAATGAATTTTATGCGCCTATCCGCGCCAAGCGAGTGACCCGCAGCGGAGAGAAGCCTTCCGATGCGCTGGCCCGCGGCGGCGTGGAGTACATTGAGGTGCGGGCGCTGGATGTGAACCCTTTCAGCCCTGTGGGCATTGAGGCAAGTCAAATCCGCTTCCTGGATCTGTTTTTGCTCTACTGCCTGTTGTCGCCCTCTGCGCCCTGTGATGCCAAACAGGAGCAGGAGGTCGCAGCCAACCTCAATCAGGTGGTGCTTGATGGCCGCAACCCTGAATTGATGCTGCAGCGCAATGGCGAAGCTGTGTCTCTGAACGCCTGGGCCAGTGACATTTTCGATGCGCTGGCGCAGCTGGCAGGCCTGCTGGACAGTTCAGACAATGCTTATCATGATGCCCTGACGCAGTGGCGCGCAGCCATTGACGATCCCGGCAAAACCCTGTCCGGACGGGTGATGGCTGCTGTCAGTGCGCCGGGCATGAGCCATGGTCGCTGGGTGATGGGACTGGCCCGCGAGTATGGTCAATATCTGCGCGGCTATCCATTAACCGAGGCGCAATTGGCTGATTATCAACAGGAAGCACAGGCATCTCTGGCGCGTCAGGCCGATATCGAAGCGGCGGACAGTGTCAGCTTCGATACGTTTCTGGATGACTATTTCAGGGATATCCGCAGGTGAGTATGGCTGTCGATATCTGCTTTCGGAAATTACCGTTAATACCACATCTTCCGGGACTGAAAGCGCTTGCCACGGGCGCTTTGGGGATCAGCATTCTGGGCCTGAGCGGTTGCGCCAGCGAGGCGCCAGCGGCCGATGATTGCGGACGTCTGTCCGAATATCTGGTGCCACCGGCATCCGGGCAGCTGTACCGGGCGCTGATCACCCATATCGATGGCAAGCCGGTGATCTCCAAACCCAATTATATTCTTGCGCCCGGCCGTTATGAGCTGACTATGGTAGAGCTTATTCATGCGCCCGGCATGGACGTGCCTCTGACCGCCCGCAAGACCAAGACGCTGTCGGTCAATCTGCAGGCGGGAGAGCAGTTGCATCTGGCCGCCAAATACCGTGCTGATCGGCAGGATGAAGGCTTTTGGGAGCCGGTGATCTGGCAAACCGACAAGGCGCAGTGCCGCCTGCCCAAAGCTGAATAACCTGTCAGGGCTCGACGCGTCTGCCATGAAACCCGGGGGAAACTTCGGGTTTTTTTATGATTTCCACCAAGTTATTCAGCCACAGGTTTGCATGAACCGGTCGCCTTTGTGAAACTAATCGAAAATGCAGCCACCAATCCCAATAGTGTGAAATCAAACCACCATTTAAGCCGGAGTATGTCGACAACATGAATTGGATAATGCGGGCCCTGTTGCTGCTGGGCATTTTGCAACTGGCCGGTTGTGCCAACTCACCTCCGCGGGAGCCGGAGAATATCTGTGCCATCTTCAGTGAGCACCGGGATTGGTACGATGCTGCCAAAAATACCCGGGAGAAGTGGGGCGTGCCTGTGCATGTGCCGATGGCGATCATGTATCAGGAAAGCTCGTTCAAACACAATGCTGCGCCACCGATGGAGTACTTTCTGGGCTTTATCCCTATCGGTCGGGCCAGCAGTGCCTATGGCTATGCCCAGGCCAAAACCATCACCTGGGATGACTATACCCGGGAAACGGGTAACTCCTGGTCGAGCCGCTCTGACTTTGACGATGCCATGGATTTTATGGGCTGGTTTATCTACAAGAGCCATAAAATCAATGGCGTCAGCAAGTGGGATGCCCGCAATCAGTATCTGAATTATCACGAAGGCTGGGGTGGTTACAAACGGGGCAGCTATAAGTCCAAGAAATGGCTGATTAACGTGGCTGCCAAGGTGGATGAGCGCTCCCGTCGCTATGCCGCCCAATACAACCAGTGCAAGGAAGATCTCGACAGATCCTGGCTGTGGCGGCTGTTTTTTGGCTGAGCCGGGCTGCATTTCTGCTCGATTGCGCTGCGCCCGTCACCACAGGTATCCGGACGGGGCGTATCTGTCCGCGCTTTACACCACTGCCATCGGCGGTGGTGTTTTTTGTCTGTGAGGATGAGTGGGTAGGGCTGGTTTGCGCTGGTTTGACGGCGTCGAATCCTTTGAGCTGGCCTGAACCTGTTTCGCTGAACCGACCTGGCCCGGCAGCAGGTGCCGTACCGGGTTGAAAACCGGCGCACTGTTACCCGGCCACAACGCCTCACCTCAGGTCGTCAGCCCAGCGCCACCTGGCTCGCCGACAGGGAGGCTTTCAGCAATCGCTTTTGTGCGTACATGGCCTTGTCTGCCTGTTTAAAGGCCTTATTCCAGTTATTGATAAAAGGCGCCAGACCCGCACTGAACTGCACGGTATAACCCGCCTGCAGCGTCAGTGACTGACGGATATTTTCCAGCTCCCGCTGCACGGATGCGGCATTGCCCCGGCGCAGCGCGACAAACTCATCTCCGCCGAAACGGGCGATAGGCGTGCTGCTCCCCCACTCATCGCGCAGGGCATTGGCCAGTTTGATCAGCGCCGCATCCCCCGCCTGATGACCATAGTGGTCATTGAGTGGCTTGAGATTGTCCATGTCGATCACCACCAATTGCCAGTCTTCGCTGGATTGTTGTTGCCAGGTATGGACCAGCTTCTCGAAGTGACTGCGGTTATACAGCCCGGTCAGACAATCACGGCTGGCGAGATTGCGGATCTGGATAGACTTATGAAACAGGGTAATGGCATGACAGGCTTCATGGGTCAGTATGGTTGCCAGCGACAGATCATAGCTGCCAAAAGCATTGCGTCGGCTGCTGTCCAGATTAAGCATGCCATACAACTTGCCATCGATATAAATGGGCGACGACAACGTTGAGAGGATCGGCTTGTCGGTGGCTGAATGGATAGTTTTCAGGATGGTGGAATTCATGCCACGGCCTGCGTTGAGGGTGGTGAGATCGTTGATAATCACCGCCCGATCACACTGTCCACGGGTAAAATAGTGGGCGAATGAATTTGCCAGTGGCAGTTCAACCGTCTGCAGTGCCCGAAGATTCATGCCAATCGCCGTCTGATAGGTCAGCCGGTTGTCCTTATTCAGCAGCAGAATGCAGCCCATCTCGGCGCCGGGCACCAGGTCCACTGAGCGTCTGAGTAGTGCATCGAGAAAGTCCTGCTCATTTTCATAGTGGCTGGACATGCCCATCAGGTCATAGGTGGTTTGGTTGACCTGCACCACCTTTTCCAGATGCTGACAGATATCCTTCAGCTTGCGCTGACACACAACATAGTCCATCACCCAGCACAGAATGTATGCCAGTACAGCACAGCTCAGCAGTCCCCAGGGGGTATTTTGCGGGCCAAGCACAGACAAAAACAGGCTGACGAAGATTGCCAGTGGGGTCACCAGATAAAACAGGTGATGGCGCAGGTCGTTGTACCTGGTTTTGACGGGGTGGAGATTGTGCTTGTTCAAGAATAATCCGCTGATGAATTGGGGTGTAAAACCAGCAATTATAGCGTTGTGTGGCGTGTCGATGCAGTAGTTAAGCATGATGTGCTGCACACTTTTGGCTAAGGTAGCGGGAAAGCGGTCAAAAAAAAGCAGCGCCCGGCGCTGCTTGTTCGCAAATTAAAACGATTACTTCAACTCGTCCGCCATCCAGGACAAAGGAGCCTGATACTGCGCCGGCATCCAGCCCTGCAGCGAACTGAGCGCGCTGAGGATCTGTTGCTTGTCTGAGGCATCCAGATTCAAATGACCAACCTTGCGGCCGGGGCGCACTTCTTTGTTGTACCAGTAAAGTTCAGCGCCTGGCAGCGACAGCCAGTGATCATCACGCTCAACCCCAATCAGATTCACCATGGCGATGGGCAGGGCGGGCTTCAGCTCAGGGATCGGCAGGTGCGCCAGCGCCCGCAGGTGCAGTTCAAACTGGCTGATATGACAGCCGGCCTGGGTCCAGTGGCCTGAATTGTGTACCCGGGGGGCCAGCTCATTGACCAGCAGGTGATCGCCTACGCGGAAACACTCCATCGCCATCACGCCGACATACTCCAGCGCCGTCATGATCTTCGCCAGCATTTCCTGCGCCTGAGACTGCAGATGTTCCAGCCGATTGAGCGGACTGATGGACGCAATCAGAATGCCATCCTGATGCAGATTCAGCGCCAGCGGGTAGAAATGGCACTGACCATCGGCACTGCGACAGCCCACCAGAGAGACTTCTTCATCGAAGTTGATCGCCTGCTCGGCAATCGCCTCATGGCGCCAGTCGGCAGGAATGGCGGTGTTTTCAGTTTGTTTCAGCCAGTGCTGACCCTTGCCGTCATAGCCGCCGGTGCGGCGCTTGAGCAGTACCCGCTCGCCAAAACGGCTGTGCAACGTGGCTTCAGTGATGTCAGTGTCAACCAGTGCCCAGGGGGCAGTGGCGACGGCCAGCTCATCCAGCAGGCTCTTTTGGGTGAATCTGTCTGCCAGTCGGCCAAATACCGGACCATTGATAAAATTCGGGTGTTCGCTCAGCTGCCGGCTCAGGCTGGATTCCGGCCACTGCTCGCGCTCGGCGGTAATAATGTCATCAGCGGCCAGCGGCAGCTTTTCGTCAGTGGGTGACATAATGTCTACCGGACGCACATCCAGCGCCAGCGGCATGCCCGCGTGACGCATCATGGCACCGAGCTGGCCATCACCCAATACCCAGATCTTAGGCGTACTCATGTTTACTGAGCTCATGGGTTACTCCTCTCGCGGATCGGGGTTTTCCAGTACGCTCTGGGTCTGCTCGGCTCTGAAGGCGTCAATGCGCTGCGCCAGCGCCGGGTCGTGATTGGCCAGTATCTGACAGGCCAGCAGGCCTGCGTTGAAGGCGCCGGCAGTGCCGATCGCCAGAGTGCCGACGGCCACGCCTTTGGGCATCTGCACAATCGACAGCAGACTGTCCATGCCGGACAGCGCCTTGCTTTGCACCGGCACGCCCAGCACCGGCAGGCGGGTCTTGGAGGCAATCATGCCCGGCAGGTGGGCTGCGCCACCGGCGCCACCAATAATCACCTGAAATCCTTTGTCTGCGGCTGTTTCGGCAAAGCTCATCAGCTTATCCGGGGTGCGGTGGGCGGAGACCACTTCCACATGATAGGGGACCTGCAGCTTATCCATAATCTCAGCCGCGGCCTGCATGGTGGGCCAATCACTCTTTGATCCCATGACAACAGCTACCAAAGGTTGCATGTTCACTCCTTACTCAGGGTTTTATATGTTTTTGGGTACAGATGGTGGCATTGGTTGCAATGATAGCGTTCATCGCATGTCGCCTTGCGGTGGTGACTGCAATAACTGTGCTTATTGCATGTCACTGTGCGGTGGCGTTGGCAATGCCCTGTTGGCGCGCAATGATACCATGTTGGTGATTTGATGTTGTTTTTGGCTTGAGAATAGAGTGTACGGATTTTGAGACACTGGACGTGTCGGTCTTATTGTTGGTGCTGCGGGACATGCTGCTTGCCAGCGGGTTAAGTTGTTTCCACTTGTCGTGGGAGCAGATGAATCGCCGATCCGGCGATAGAAAGTTGTGGGTCTCCAACCCCCCCCCCCCGGGCAAAGGGGACTAGGCGGCTTCGCCCCCTTTGCAACCCCCCTGCCGCCCCAGACGGTGCCGAAAACTCCTCGAACTTATGATGAAAATAGCTATCGGCTCAGACGCTCGATTTACATCCCTGTAAATCCCCCCAGCTCGGCTATCCTGTCTCGCGCTCTTGAGCATTGCTTCGCAATAGTCGCCCATGATTCGACTGAGCCTGCTTCGACATCCATGTCGAAGCCACGCGATTTTCACCAACGTTCTTCGACTCTGGCATCCTGCTTCGTCCTACCTCCTGCATCCATGCAGTCGTCGGCGGCACCGATGGGGAATGGTTTATTCCTCCAACTCGTAAATGCCCCAAAGTTACTTTCGCTGTGCGTGGCACGGTTTGTCATCAAATATGGTACGGTTTTCGTGAGTGAAAACATTTAATGATCTATAAAATCAGTGCTTTATGACGTCTTGAAATGTAGATAACAGGCAACAGAGAGGCAGATAATGTGCTGGTACGCTTTTGCTTAAAATTTAATCTGGATTTCTATTTCTAACTTGTTGAATAATTTGTCAAAACAGCGGCGCGGCTTGCACTGGTCTGATGTGACAAACGAGCATGCACACTATACAAAGGTTATACTTCCGAAGTTTGGAGATTCTAGTGGCTAAACGAAGATTGACGGTCGATGGCGAAGTCTTTTGCAGTCTAAGTGACGCCGCTAGAAGTTATGGTTTAAATCCAAAACTAGTACAAGGAAGAATTGATGGCGGTTGGACTTTAGAGCAGTCCCTTGAGTTGGAAGATCCGCCGAAAAAAATGCCCGCCCGTCGGGTCGCTGTCAAGGTTTCACGTGAATTTGGTGGGAAAGAGTATGCGACAATAAAAGACGCAGCACTAGATCATGGCCTTGAACCAAAAATTGTGCGCTCAAGAATTAATGCGCATGGATGGAGTATTGAAGAAGCTCTAGGGCTAACTCCCAGGGAGAAAAGGAAGGCGCATAACAGGAAGCGAGTGGAGTTTTTTATAAAGGGAAAGAAATATAGTTATGAATCTATTTCAAGCGCCGCACACGCTCATGGTCTAAATGAGTTTCTGGTTTTTGGGAGGCTGAACGGTAGAGGATGGAATATAAAGCAGGCTTTAGAGCTTGTTCCACCACCTAAGCATATGAAGAGATGTTTTGGGTATCTATATCTGATTACCAACAATATTAATGGGAAAAGATACGTAGGGCAAACCATGCAAAAAATAAATGCTCGGTGGGAGGGGCATGTCAAGTACGCCAGTAAGATCAATAATCCTAGTAGGAAGTCTCTATCTGCTGCAATATTGCGATATGGCTCGGATAAATTTGAAATACAGAAAATTGATGAAGCTAGTTCTCATGATGAATTGAATAAACTAGAACGGTACTGGATTAAAACACTTAAGACAATCGCACCCGAGGGCTATAATCTCAATCGGGGGGGAAGTGGTGTGAACAGCGGTAGTCCTGTTACCGTTGAAGGAAAAAGATACTTGTCTATAGCTGATGCAGCAAGAGATTTTGGCCTTAAAGAGAGGTTGGTTTTGGATCGTCTACGATATGGTTGGGGTATAGAACAGGCCTTAGAAATCGAGAAACCGCCGAAATCGCATAAATATGCTGGCCGTGAAATTAAAATATTTCATGAAAATGAAACTAAGAAGTTCAGTTCAATAGGTGAGCTAGCGAGATATTTTAATTTGCCAGTTGCAACAGTTATGCAACGCATAGTTAAATTGAATTGGACTCCTGAACAAGCAGTTGAGTTGGTGCCTCCGAATAAATGGGTTCATCCCAGCCACGAGTTTGAGTTGGAAGTTAATGGCGAATTGATGAAGTTCCGTTCGAAATCTGAGGCTGCTAAACATTTTGGGTTCAAGCGCTGGTCAACGGTTCAAAAACGAATAGACAGAGGGTGGAGCATTAATCAGGCGATTGGTTTAGAGGTCCAACCAAAGAATAAATTTGAGAAAAAGGAAATTACCGTCAATATCGAGGGTAGGAAAGTGATATATAAGTCTCAAGAAGAAGCAGCAAGAGAACACGATATTTCTTCAAAGAAGGTTAGTGCTAGAAGGAAGCTAGGTTGGAGCTTTGAAGAAGCTTTAGAAATAGTCCCAAGAAATTTAGGATAAACTAGATAATTCGAACTAAATTGTATGAGTTATTAAATGTCTTATGCACATTGCGTTGAAAAACATAACAAAAACGTGCGGCCGACATTTTTTCCGTTCCGCCATTCATGCATTCGCTCCGCTCATTTTAGTATGAATGACTCCACTCCAAAAATGCGGATGACGTTAGGCGTTAATTCCCTCGCCCCTCAAGTAACTAATGTCCCTGAGTTAGTTACTCGGGGCTGCGGATTACACCTTATCCCCATCGGAGACGCCGAGAGGTGTTGGATGAAATGACGTGAGCGAGACATGGATGTCGAGCTAGCTTCAGTCGAATCATGGGCGACTATTGCGAAGCAATGCTCAGGAGCGTGAGGCAGGATAGCCGAGCAGGGGGGATTTACAGGGATGTAAATCGAGCGTCTGAAGCGGTAGTCAATTTCATCCATAAGCCCGAGGGGCTTTCGTCTCCGTCTGGGGCGGCAAGGGAGATGCAAGAGGGAATTGCTGTTGATCCCCTCTTGCCCCGTGTGGGTGGAACCCACGACGT
>NZ_JBOZWP010000050.1:0-1053 GCF_050865035.1 Shewanella sp. GXUN23E
GGCGTTGTTGATCAAATCATTCGCTTGAACGCAAATGCCCCAGGGTTTGCAGCCGCTTTACGAGACCAGCTGGCGAACAGGCATACCAAGTCTTATGACTTTGTTTAATGCCTTAACGCCAGCCAGTGCCTCACCCACTTGCCCGTTGTAGTCACGCAGACTCAGTTTGGCGCTAATGAGTTGTTTGTAACGATACATGGCTGTTTCTGACAAGGAGCGCTGATGGTAGTTATTCGTCGACTTCCATTGCTCTAATTCTCCGGCTTTGAGTGCATCCACAGCTTCATTTCGAGGATGCTCAGGTTCCCAGTATCCCGCATTTGAGCGGGGTGGAATCGTCGCTTTCGCTTGCTTCTTTAGCAGTAGTCTATGACAGGCTTTGGTATCGTAAGCGCCGTCAGCTGAGACTTGCCCAAGCCTTCGCCTGAGTGGATTGAGCAACGCTGGAAGCACTTCATTATCTGCTACATTTTCCAGACTTGTTTGAGCACCTATGATTTCATGTGTAGCGGCATCGATTGCCAAATGAAGCTTGCGCCAAATCCGACGTTTTTCTTTGCCGTGCTTACGCATTTTCCATTCACCTTCTCCATACACTTTGAGGCCAGTGGCATCGACGACAACATGCGCCACTGGGCCTCTTGAGGGATTTCGGTACTTGATGTTCACCGTCTTGGCGCGTTTACTGATACAGCTATAGTCTGGAGCCGTTAAAGGTATCTTCATCAGTTGAAACAGAGAATTGATGAAGCCTTCAGTCGCACGCAATGACAGCTTGAAAATCCCCTTGAGCATCAAGGCAGTTTCAATGGCGGTATCGCTGAATTGAAAGCCTCTACCTCGGCCACCGTGATGCTGTGTGCAACACCAAGAATTAATCACGGCCTCATCTAGCCAGAAGGTGACTGAGCCACGGTCGACCAGTGCCTGATTATATTGCTTCCAGTTGGTGATGTTGCGCTTTGACTTACCCATGACACAGCCCGTAAACCTACACTGCATGATCAGATCATGGAGGGCTAAAAAGGTTCCGCTGATTTAGGCAACAACGCC
>NZ_JBOZWP010000051.1:0-1009 GCF_050865035.1 Shewanella sp. GXUN23E
GGTGATGACCAGGGTGTCACCCACGTCGGTGCCGCTGCCCAGGGTGATACTGATGTCCACCTGACCGGAGAGCTCGCCGTCATTGATATAACCATCGTTGTTGGCATCTTCGGTGATGACTACCGTCGGGGCGGACGGTGATGGTGGGTTGCCGCTGTAATCCAGCAGCGCACTGTCACTGCCAAAGGCACTGTTGCCGGCGGGATCAGTCACGGTAGCGCTGACAGTCAGCGTGGTGCCGGACGCCGGGGCATCGATGGCCAGACTCAGGCCGTTATCCAGCATGTCCTGAGTCACAGGGCCGCTGTACAGTACATTGCCGGCCTGATCGGTCACGGTGAGGGTATCGCCCACCACAGTACCGGCGCCCAGGGTGACGCTGATATTGATTTGGCCATCAAGCTCGGCGTCATTGATGATGCCATCGTTATTGGCATCCTCGGTGATGACCACAGTCGGTGCGGCCGGGGCGCCGCTGCCGACGCCGTAATCGAGCGTAGCGGCATCACTGCCCGTGGCGTTGTTGCCGGCCACGTCGGTGACGGTGGCCGTGATGACGATATCGGTGCCACTCGCCGGGGCATCGATGGCCAGACTCAGGCCGTTATCCAGCATGTCCTGAGTGACACTGCCGGTAAACAGTACCGTGCCATCCTGGTCGGTCACGGTGAGGGTATCGCCCACCACGGTGCCGGCACCCAGGGTGACGGTGATGTCTATCTGACCGCTGAGCTCGGCATCATTGATGTAGCCATCGTTGTTACTGTCTTCGGTGATGACCACAGTCGGTGCGGCCGGGGCGCCGGTGCCCACGCCATAATCCAGCACCGCGCTGTCGCTGCCGGACGCGGTATTGCCCGCTGCATCAGAGACGGTGGCGGTAATCACCAGATTGGTGCCGCTCGCCGGTGGGTCGATGGCCAGAGTGAGACCGTTGTCCAGCATCGCCTGGGTCACCGGGCCACTGAACAGCACGTTGCCGGCCTGGTCGGTGACGGTCAGGGTATCA
>NZ_JBOZWP010000052.1:0-956 GCF_050865035.1 Shewanella sp. GXUN23E
ATTATGTTCAAGCCGAGTGATTTTGATACTCGGCTTTTTAGGCTGAAATGAATAGGCAATGAGTCCAGCGAGCAAGTTCACCATAAAACTGATGCAGCTGCGGTGTCGTGAATGCTCGATTTGAGAGATGTTCTTAAGTTGATCAAAGACTGTTTCGATAATAAACCGCTTCCTGAGCATCAGCCGGTCCCAGAGCTTCATTACTTTGGGTTTCATATTCTTTTTCACGCCGGTGATCAGTGTCACCCCCTTGTCCGCCAGCTCTTGCTCCAATGGGCCTGAGATATAGCCTTTGTCCCCGTACAAGGAACCCCAAAGATTATCGACCATGTCCGCTACAGGCGTTCTGTCATCCACGTTGGCTGCCGTAACTTTGACTGAAATGATCCCACCCTGCTCATTGATGATAAGGTGAAGCTTGAAACCGTAGAACCATCCCATACTTCCCTTTCCTCGCTTGGCGGCGCCCTCGAATACCTGATGCCTGGGGATACGCATGTTGTGACAGACTTGGAGCTTAGTGGAGTCAACAAAGGCAATACCCGTTGGCTTAGCTTGTCGATGGGTGAGGTAAGAACAGAGGGGAACCAGCACACTTTGCATAAGTTTAAGCATGCGCGTATAGCTGACCAACTCAGGGAATTCACGGGTGAGAAAGCGGCAAACAAACTGAATATAGTAGGCTTTAAAGTCCCGGTAGCCGGACTGATGGAAGAGGATAACAATAGTCATCACTTCACTGACAGAGAGGCGTGAAGGCTTGTTTCTTTGCCGGGTACCGGAAGCTATGAGGTGCTTTTGCCATGCGGGCAGGAAAGCCTGACAGAAATCATCGACATCCACGAAAACAGCGTCTAAATTGTTCATGCCCAAGTCCTTATGCGATTGATGGTTTTCAACAAACGATCAGATCGCGACTTGGGCGTTTAGTTCATTTCTTATACGCAGCTCAGGTT
>NZ_JBOZWP010000053.1:0-899 GCF_050865035.1 Shewanella sp. GXUN23E
GCCGATGACGGTCACGCCTCCCGCGTGGTGCCGCAGGATGGCATGAACGCCTTCGGTGGCGGCAAGAGCTGCCTGAATTGTCACAACCAGATCCACGGCTCTAACCATCCGGGCGGCAGCCTGTTTGGCCGCTAATTAGGAGTGCAAGCGATGCGATTTAATTTGAATCTGTTGACCCTGGCACTGCTGTCAGCGACCGGCATGGTCAGTGCTGCGGCAAGCGCCGCCGACTTCGGTGTGCAGCATGCCAACACCGCCGCGGTGAAGCAGGCCGCTTACCAGTGCAAACAATGTGTGGTACCGGGTGAGCATACCGGCAGCGTGGGCGTCAGCCTGGGCTATGTGGATGCCTCAAAGGCGGACGACCAGGCGGTGAATGCCTTTGGCACCAGTGATGAAGGCGTGGTAGCCGGCGTCGATGCCAATGTCAGTTACCTCAATGCCGAGGGCTATCGCAGTGCGCTGCAGGCTCATCAGCTGGGTATGGATAACGGCTTTGTGTCGGCCCGCAGCGGCAAACTGGGTCAATACCGCATTGAGCTGGACTACCGCAACATCAGTACCTGGCAGGATGAGGCCAGGACGCAGCTGTGGCACAACGGCGGCATGTTGACGCCAAGCGATGCCGTGCGTGTGGTGGACCTCAAGCTGGAACGCCAGCAGGCCGGAATCGGTGTTGAATATCAGCTCAATGAGATGCTCAACACCTATGTACGCTACGACCGCCAGGACAGAAGTGGCAACAGGAGTGCCAGTCTCATCAATCCGCGGCCGACCAACTTTGTGCAGCCGGTGGATGAAAGCACCGACAAGCTGAGCGCCGGTGTGGTGCTCAGTGGCGACAACTGGCTGACCGACATCAGTTATCACGGCAGTCAATACCAGAACAATATCAACCA
>NZ_JBOZWP010000054.1:0-864 GCF_050865035.1 Shewanella sp. GXUN23E
TTACATCAATGACGCCGAGCTCTCCGGTCAGGTGAACATCAGTGTGACCCTGGGCGCGGACACCGCGCTGGGTGATACCCTCACCGTCACCGACCAGGCCGGCAACGTACTATTCAGTGGCCCGGTGACCCAGGCGATGCTGGACAACGGTCTCACTCTGGCCATCAACCCACCGGCGAGCGGCACCAATCTGGTGATTACCGCCACCGTCTCTGATGCAGCGGGCAACAGCGCGTCGGGCAGCGACAGCGCGGTGCTGGATTATGGCGTCGGCACCGGCGCCCCGGCCGCACCGACTGTGGTCATCACCGAAGATGCCAACAATGATGGTTACATCAATACCGCCGAGCTCAACGGTCAGATAGACATCACCGTCACCCTGGGTGCCGGCACCGTGGTGGGCGATACCCTCACCGTGACCGACCAGGATGGCACCGTGCTGTTTACCGGCAGTGTCACTCAGGACATGCTGGATAACGGCCTGAGTCTGGCCATCGATGCCCCGGCGAGTGGCACCGATATCGTCATCACGGCCACTGTCACCGACGTGGCCGGCAACAGCGCCACTGGCAGTGATGCCGCCACGCTCGATTACGGCGTCGGCAGCGGCGCCCCGGCCGCACCGACCGTGGTGATTACCGAGGATGCCAATAACGATGGCATCATCAATGACGCCGAGCTGAACGGCCAAATCAATATCAGCGTCACCCTGGGCGCCGGTACTGTGGTGGGCGATACCGTTGAAGTGACAGATCAGGCTGGCAATGTACTGTACAGCGGCCCTGTGACTCAGGACATGCTGGATAACGGCCTGAGTCTGGCCATCGATGCCCCGGCGTCCGGCACCACGCTGACCGTCAGCGC
>NZ_JBOZWP010000055.1:0-812 GCF_050865035.1 Shewanella sp. GXUN23E
TCCCCGACTGTGGTGATTACAGAAGACAGTAACAATGATGGCTACATCAATGATGGCGAGCTCAGTGGTCTGGTGGACATCACCGTCACCCTGGGCGCCGGCACCGCGCTGGGCGATACCCTGACCGTGACCGACCAGGCCGGTAATGTATTGTTCAGTGGCCCCGTCACCCAGGCCATGCTGGATAATGGCCTCAGTCTGGCCATCAACCCACCGGCCAGTGGCACCACCCTCACCGTGACCGCCACCGTCACTGACGTGGCCGGCAACAGCGCCAGTGGCTCAGATGCCGCTACCCTGGATTATGGCGTGGGCACCGGCGCTCCGGCCGCGCCTACCGTGGTGATTACCGAAGACAGTAACAACGACGGCCTCATCAGTGATGCCGAGCTCAGCGGCCAGATAGACATCACCGTCACCCTGGGCGCCGGCACCGCACCGGGCGACAGCGTGACCGTCACCGACCAGGATGGCAACGTCATCTTCAGCGGCGCAGTCACCCAGGACATGCTGGATAACGGCCTGCAGCTGGCCGTGGATGCACCGGCCACCGGCACCACTCTGGTGATTACCGCCACCGTCACCGACGTGGCCGGCAACACCGCCAATGGCAGTGACAGCGCGACCCTGGATTATGGCAGCAGCGCCCCGAGCGCACCGACCGTGGTCATCACCGAGGATGCCAACAACGACGGCTACATCAATGACAGCGAGCTCAGTGGCCAGGTCGACATCAGCATCACCCTGGGCAGCGGCACCGCCGTGGGTGACAGCGTGACCGTCACCGACCAGGATGGCAACGTCATCTTCAG
>NZ_JBOZWP010000056.1:0-745 GCF_050865035.1 Shewanella sp. GXUN23E
CCCGGTGCCGGTCGCCGGTGGGGTGATGGCCAGCTGCAGCCCATTGTCCAGCATGTCCTGAGTGACGGCGCCGCTGAAGATGACGTTGCCATCCTGATCGGTCACGGTCAGGGTATCGCCCAGCGCAGTGCCGCTGCCCAGAGTAATGCTGACATCGATATCGCCACTGAGCTCGGCATCATTGATGTAGCCATCGTTGTTACTGTCTTCGGTAATCACCAGGGTCGGTGAGCCCAGCGCCGGGTTGCCGCCGCTGGTATCCAGCAGGGCGGTATCACTGCCGGAGGCCGTGTTACCGGCCACATCGGTGACGGTGGCTGAGATGGTCAGCTGAGTACCGCTCGCCGGGGCATCTATCGCCAGACTCAGGCCATTATCCAGCATCGCCTGGGTGACCGGGCCGCTGTAAAGCACATTGCCATCCTGATCGGTGACGCTGAGGGTGTCGCCCACGGCGGTGCCGCCGGTGAGGGTGACACTAATGTCGATTTGGCCAACCAGCTCGGCATCATTGATGTAGCCGTCGTTGTTGGCATCCTCGGTGATGACCACGGTCGGGGTGCCCGGCGCACTGCTGCCGTAATCAAGCACGGCAGTGTCAGAGCCACTGGCGCTGTTACCGGCGGCATCCAGCACATTGGCGGTCACGGTGAGGGTGCTGCCAGTCGCCGGTGCATCCACACTCAGGCTCAGACCATTGTCCAGCATCGCCTGGGTGACCGGGCCACTGAACAGCACATTGCCA
>NZ_JBOZWP010000057.1:0-621 GCF_050865035.1 Shewanella sp. GXUN23E
CAAGACTTGATTAAAGTCGAACTCATACAGAAAAGAATACCGGTCGCTTAGCTCAGCCGGGAGAGCACCTCCCTTACAAGGAGGGGGTCACTGGTTCGATCCCAGTAGCGACCACCATTTCTTACAGCTTTCCGAATTAAAGAATTTGCTTGGTGACAATAGCACTGTGGTCCCACCTGATCCCATTCCGAACTCAGAAGTGAAACGCAGTCGCGCCGATGGTAGTGTGGGGCTTCCCCATGTGAGAGTAGGTCATCGCCAAGCGCCAATTTTGCTGATATGGCTCAGTCGGTAGAGCGCATCCTTGGTAAGGATGAGGTCCCCAGTTCGATTCTGGGTATCAGCACCATTATTCATCGTCAGGCACTAAATGACGATAACAAAATTTGCTTGGTGACAATAGCACTGTGGTCCCACCTGATCCCATTCCGAACTCAGAAGTGAAACTCAGTCGCGCCGATGGTAGTGTGGGGTTTCCCCATGTGAGAGTAGGTCATTGCCAAGCGCCTAATAAGTGAAGAGGCCACCCTTGCGGGTGGCCTTTTTGCGTTTTTGGCTTTCATCAAACCTGTTCAGGATTTCATCAAACCTGTTTGTACCATTCCGCATTAAAGTTCAGTC
>NZ_JBOZWP010000058.1:0-618 GCF_050865035.1 Shewanella sp. GXUN23E
CAAGTTATCCACACAACCTATATTCCTTGTGCCACACAACTGGCCCTCAACCAGTCCCCATGATTCCAATTAAAATACAGATTCCCCAAGATCCGACACGATAGTCACTAGGGAAAAGCCACTACTCACACGCTACCCATCAACTTGTGTCTTCCACTAAAGCTAACTTCAACTCATAACAATCCATCCTGAACCTCGATCGACACCCAACTATATACGACTTGTAGTGGTCTAATGAATCCGGACACCATTTTAGGTGGTAAAGTTGCCACCTGATTAAGAGGTGTTTCATGACCAGAAAAAGACGTTCCTTTACTCCAGAGTTCAAACTTGAAGCGGCCAGTCTGGTACTGGACCAAGGTTATTCCATCCCAGAGGCCAGTCGCTCACTGGATGTCGGTGAGACTGCACTCAGACGATGGGTCAATCAGTTGGAAGCCGAACGTGGCGGTGCAACGCCACTGAGTAAAGCATTGACGCCTGAGCAGCAAAAGATTCAGGAACTTGAAGCCAGGATTAATCGGCTTGAGAGAGAGAAAGCCATCTTAAAAAAGGCAACCGCTCTCTTGATGCAGGACGAACTCGCACGTACGCGCTGATAGACCAATTGAGAGGGCA
>NZ_JBOZWP010000059.1:0-616 GCF_050865035.1 Shewanella sp. GXUN23E
AGCCGGCGCGCCTGAGCCCACGCCATAATCGAGGGTGGCGGCATCTGAGCCGCTGGCGCTGTTGCCGGCCGCATCGCTGACGGTGGCGGTCACGGTCAGGGTAGTGCCACTGGCCGGTGGGGTCACGGTCAGGCTCAGGCCGTTATCCAGCATCGCCTGGGTGACCGTGCCACTGAACAGCGCATTGCCATCCTGGTCGGTGACCGTGAGGCTGTCGCCCACGGCGGTGCCGGCGCCCAGGGTCACGGTGATGTTGATATCACCGCTGAGCTCGGCGTCATTGATGTAGCCATCGTTGTTGGCATCCTCGGTAATCACCACGGTGGGGCTGGCTGGTGCTCCTGAGCCCACGCCGTAATCGAGCAGCGCACTGTCATTGCCCGAAGCGCTGTTACCTGCCGGGTCGGTGACGGTGGCCGTCACAGTCAGGGTGGTGCCACTCGCCGGCGCCGCCACACTCAGTGCCAGACCGTTATCCAGCATGGCCTGGGTGACGGGGCCAGAGAACAGCACATTACCGGCCTGGTCGGTCACGGTGAGGCTGTCGCCCACCACAGTGCCGGCGCCCAGGGTGACGGTAATGTCCACCAGACCACTGAGCTCAGCGTCATTGATG
>NZ_JBOZWP010000006.1:0-194851 GCF_050865035.1 Shewanella sp. GXUN23E
CCCGATATGTCGCTCCAAATTCTGCTGAAAAGCACTGCGACATTAGCTCGGTTGGCAGGGTGAAGAGACGATACCTCACATCTAATCCACTCGGTGAAGTCTTTAAAAACTGCGATGCGACATTAGCTCAGTTGGTAGAGCGATACCTTGCCAAGGTATAGGTCATCGGTTCGAACCCGATATGTCGCTCCAAACTCCCGCGCAGACCAACTTCCGTTTTCTTCTTGGTTACATTCAAGTTATTCATGTTTTAGCATTTTGCACGATTCCTGTACTGAATATGATGTTGCTCATATTTTTGCGCTGGAAATCGACCGATAATGACGTTAGGCGACGACTTGACCAATTATCGGAGGGAATCATATGCGGATGCAGCAACTGAGGGATGTGCTTGAACGAATTGCCGAATGTCACCTGGAGATGCAGGCTCTGTATCGCCGCTTGCACAATAATTGCGACTCAGCACGAACCCGACTTATGCTGGAATATTTGCAACAGCACCAGAAACATATTGCCGACACAATCGAATCCTATATCGATGATGCTCCCAGACGGATGATGGATACCTGGTATGAAAACCTGGAGATGGGCGGATTCAAGCAGGCCTGTGAAGCCATCGTTCCGGTAGCTGGTATGACCGAAGAAGAGTTGATGGACCTGCATCTCAAGCTGGATAACCGTGTGCTTGGCTATCTTGAACGTCTGGTTGAAATGGCCCCCACCGGTGAGATTGAAAGTGCGATGTCTGATTTGCTGCGGGTCAGCAAAACACAGCAGCAAAGGCTGGTTCACTCCGCAGCCAGAATGGAAGACATTTGAGTCGTTAACACTGTCAGTGTTGACAAAAACCGTGCCGGACGAGTGTACAATTCGCCCGGCACATTTGTATGCTGGCTGTGCATTTTGATCGGCTGTCATGATCCAAGGAGCTTCTATGTCGCTATCAGCACTTCCCTCACAGCTATATCTTTGCTCGCAAATTCGTCAGGCTGAGTTGGCGATGGTGCAGTCGACCGATGTTAGCCTGTTACAACTGGTTGAACGTGCGGCGCACTGCGCTGCAACAACTCTCAGTGCCTTGTGTTCATTGGATAAGGTGTTGTTGTTGGCTGGCAGTGGCAATAATGGCAGTGATGCACTGCTGATGGCATCTTTGCTGACCCGCCGGAATATCGATTGTCTGGTGCTCAGAGTGCAGGCCAATCGCTACAGTGATGAACACCTCGCTGTGATGGACATGTTGAGCAAAACCCAAGTCAGGGTCGATGAGCTCAACGAATCGACACTGACCAAGGCTCTGGGCGAATATGACATAGTGGTTGATGGTTTGCTCGGCAGTGGTATTCAGGGTATTCCCAGAAAAGACATGATGACCTATATCGATATGGTCAATCGCGCCGGGCGTTTTGTTTTCAGTTTGGATATTCCTTCCGGTATCGACGCTGATACAGGGCGAATTGTCGGCCGTGCAATTGCTGCTGATGCCACTCTGTGTCTGGGGGCGGTCAAACGTGGATTGCTGACCTGTGACGCCAGGGATTGCTGTGGTCAGTTGTATTTTGGTGATATTGGTCTTGCGCCATTTCTGCCGGATGCGGCGGCAGTGTCATGTGATTTGAATTTGCTGACGGAGAAGTTGCCGCCACGCCGCCGCAACTCCCATAAAGGCAGCCATGGCAAAGTCTGTGTGGTTGGCGGCGATCGTGGCATGGTTGGTGCCGTGCGGCTTGCCTCTGAAGCCTGTCTTCGCGCGGGTGCCGGATTGGTTTGCGTGATCAGTCGTCAGGAACATTTGCCTCTTGTTTGTGCAAGCAGACCTGAGCTGATGTTCCATGGCTGTGAGCTTGTGGATATGGAAGCCTATCACAAACTGGGGTGGGCCGACGTACTGGTGGTTGGGCCGGGGTTAGGGACTGACGACTGGGGATATAACCTGATGAAAGCAGTCGCGTTGGCCAATAAGCCCATACTGCTGGATGCGGATGGACTCAATCTGTTGGCATCTGAGGCTGATTATAGCGATATGAGGGTGATAACTCCTCATCCTGCCGAAGCGGCAAGGTTGCTTGACTGCTCGACTGCAGAGGTGCAGAACGACAGATTTGCCGCTGCTCAAAAACTGCAACAGATCTATGGTGGAGTTGTCGTGCTGAAAGGGGCGGGGACCATTATTTATGATGGCAACACGCTGTGCGTGGCACCGGTCGGTAATCCCGGACTTGCCAGTGGTGGTTGTGGTGATGTGCTTTCGGGTATTATAGGCGCGCTGATGGCACAGGGGCTTGATCTTATGTCTGCTGCCGTGGCAGGGGTTATTATTCATGGCGGTGCGGCAGATCTGGCTGCCGCCTCAGGAGAGCGGGGAATGCTGGCGACAGATCTGATGACTGGCATTCGTAAACTGGTTAATCCCTGCATGATCCAGGACTAAGGAATATATGAAAGAAGTATCTTTTTTTCTTGAGAATGAAAATGAAACCGTGGCGCTGGGACGACGTCTGGCAGAAGTTGTCCGCGCACCGCTGGTGATTTACCTGACCGGTGAGTTGGGGGCCGGAAAAACTACATTCAGCCGTGGACTGATTCAAAGCCTGGGGCATCAGGGCGCGGTAAAAAGTCCGACTTACACCCTGGTGGAACCTTATGAAATCAACGGTGTCGAAGTATATCATTTTGATTTATATCGCCTGGCAGATCCCGAAGAGTTGGAATTTATGGGGATTCGCGATTATTTTAGCGATAACAGTCTGTGTATTGTGGAATGGCCGGACCGTGGCCATGGATTATTGCCAGACGCCGATCTGCATTTGCATTTGAGTTATCAGGACAATGCGCGAAACCTGAAAATTTGCGCCCTTTCCACGCAAGGTGAAGCACTGCTTTCAAAACTAAAATAACGATGGCAAGTACTCGACATGGTTTACAATTTTGGCTGACAATCGGATGTTTATTGGTCAGCCTGGGCGTTGTCAGTCAGGCAATGGCCGCTGGCAACTCGCTGAATGGAGTGAGAATTTGGGCTGCGCCGGATTCAACCCGGGTCGTTTTTGATCTGACCAATTCTCCTGACTACAGCTATTTCACGCTGACCAAGCCGGAGCGGCTGGTCGTGGATTTCTCTTCGTCAACCACCAAGCTTGATCTGGCTAAAGTCGCCAACAACAGCAAACTGGTCAAGCGGGTGCGTCTCAGTAAGCCACCCCAAAAAGGTATTCTGCGGGTGGTTATAGACCTTAACCGGCCGGTTTCAGCCAATTTATTTGCGCTCAAGCCCACCGCTCCTTATGGGGACAGGCTGGTGGTGGACCTTACTGACACCCAGACACCATCAAAAACAGTTACGGCACCGGTTGAAGCAATGCGTGACGTGGTGGTAGCAATCGATGCCGGACATGGTGGTGATGACCCGGGCTCGATCGGTCCCAGCGGCATGTATGAGAAGAAAATTACCCTGGAGATTGCCAAAAGGGTGGCGGATAAAATCAATGCTACTCCCGGCATGCGGGCAGTCATGACCCGCAGTGGTGACTATTTCGTGAATTTAAATCGCCGTTCAGATCTGGCGCGCAAAAGTAAGGCGGACCTGCTGATTTCCATTCACGCTGATGCATTTACCTCTCCGCAGCCCTATGGCGCATCGGTTTGGGTGTTGTCCCGTCGTCGTGCCAACAGTGAAATCGGTCGCTGGCTGGAGCAGAAAGAGAAGCACTCGGAATTGCTTGGCGGCGCCGGTGAGATCATCCAGAGCGCCGACAGTGAACAGTATCTGGCGATGACCTTGCTCGATATGTCCATGGACAGATCCATGGCGATCAGTCACTCCATTGCCAATGATGTACTGTCGGATTTGGGGCGCATTACCAAGTTGCACAAGCCTCAGCCGGAGTCGGCCAGCTTTGCCGTGCTTAAATCGCCGGATATTCCATCCATTCTGGTTGAAACCGGTTTTATCTCCAATCCGGGGGAAGAGCGGTTGCTGAAAAATGCAACTCATCAGGATAAACTGGCCAAGGCGATTCATCGCGGAGTTATGCGCTATTTTGAAGCCAATCCGCCCGAAAATACGCTGCTGGCTTCCAAAGGCGCGCTGAAGCATAAGGTGCGCAGTGGAGAGTCTCTGTCGGTGATCGCTCAGCGATACGGCGTATCGGTAGCCAGTATCCGCAAGGCCAACAACCTCAGCTCGGATATGCTGCGTGTCGGTCAGCAGTTAACTATTCCCAGATAACAGGATATTCCATGGCAATCAGAATATTGCCTCCTCAGCTGGCAAACCAGATTGCGGCCGGTGAGGTAGTCGAACGGCCAGCGTCAGTGGTCAAAGAGCTGGTGGAAAACAGTATTGATGCCGGCGCCCGTCGTATTGACATTGAAATAGAAAAGGGTGGCGCCAAGCTCATCCGTATCCGCGACAATGGCTGCGGCATCCCTCAGCAAGAGTTGGCCCTGGCCCTGTCGCGCCATGCGACATCTAAGGTGGAAACCCTGGATGATCTGGAGGCGATTCTCAGCTTTGGCTTTCGGGGTGAGGCGTTGGCCAGTATTAGTTCGGTTTCCAGACTGACCTTGACGTCCCGTATAGCGTCACAGTCTGAAGCCTGGGCCGCTTATGCCGAAGGCAGTGAAATGGCGGTGCGGGTTATTCCTGCGGCTCATCCTGTCGGCACTACGATCGACGTGGTGGATCTGTTTTTCAATACGCCGGCCAGACGCCGTTTTTTAAAGAGTGACAAGACTGAGTTTGGCCATATCGATGAGTGGCTGAAGCGTATTGCACTGGTGCGCAGTGATGTGCATTTTACCTTGTCCCATAATGGCAAGACGGTTCGCAATTATCGTCCGGCAACCAATGAGCCACAGTATCTGCAACGGCTGGCGCAGATCAGTGGTAAAGCCTTTGCTGACAGTGCCCTGAAAGTTGATTGTCGCCATGACGATATGGCGCTGAGCGGTTATTTGCAATCGCCTGCGCAACCATCTCCGGCTGACGTTCACTATTTTTATGTCAATGGCCGTCTGGTCAGGGATCGTCTGGTGAATCATGCGGTCAGGCAGGCATTTGCTGAGCTCAGTGAGATGGAACAGCCAGGATATGTGCTGATGCTGGAGCTTGACCCCCATCAGGTTGATGTCAACGTACACCCAGCCAAGCATGAGGTGAGATTCCATCAAAGCCGTTATGTTCATGACTTTATCCTGCAGGCACTGCAGTCTGCGTTGTCGCAGGCCCGAGAGCTGGCTTTTGCGGATGAGGTTGATGAGCCGCTGGTACGTCAGGTTCGGGGAACCTATCAGGTTGCTGATGACTTTGTCTCTGAGCCGGAGTATTCAGCATCGCGCACGGCTGCGTTCGATGGCATGGTTGGAAGCAGTCAGTATTCGGGCAACTATCCTGTATCGGCAGGACGCGGCGCCTCCACTTCGCCTTGGGGGGCTGCCCGTGGTGGACAACAGACACCGGACAGAGCTGCAGTACACGCATATGGTCAGCTGATGCAAACGCCCGGGCAAGATAAGGTTTCACTGCCACAACCCGCGACAGATATGCCGCCGGTGCTGGGCGGACATTACTGGGTGATGTGCAGTGGCGATGCTCTGTCGCTGATTGATATCCGTTATGCTGCCCGAGCCTGCCACAAGCATGAGTTAATTGACAAGTTGGCTACCGGGCTCATTGGTCAACCTCTGCTGATGCCAGTTTCAGTTACGGCGGACAGCCAGTGGAATGAGCTGCTTGAGCTGCGTGAAAGCCTACTGCGGCGTTTGGGGATTGAACTGGCAATTCGTTACGGCCAGTTGATTATCAAGAAAGTGCCCCCATATCTCAGAGACTGTCAATTGGCGGTGATTATTCCTGAGTTGTTGCAGTGGATAACGATTGAAGAGCCGGCCTATGAAGCGTTGGCAGCATGGCTTGTCAAACAAACTAAAACGACTTTTGAATCGGCCATGACAGTTTGGCAACTGTTAGCGCAATATCCTGATTTAAAACAAGAGATTCTCGCCAAGGGACAATTGCTTCCCTGGCAAAAATGGTTGGAAGAACAATCGAGTGAGTAAACAACAACAGCCTGAAGTCATAATGCTGATGGGGCCGACAGCCTCAGGGAAAACTCAGCTCGCAATTGATCTGGCTACCCAACACAATTGTGAAATCGTCTCAGTGGATTCGGCACTGATCTATAAAAGCATGGATATCGGTACTGCCAAGCCTTCGGCTGCAGAGCTGGCATTGGCACCGCACCGGCTGATCGATATTCTTGACCCGGCAGAAAGTTATTCTGCCGCGGATTTTCGTGCTGATGCTATTGCCGCTATCGAGAATATTCTGGCCAGGGGTAAGACCCCTGTGCTGGTTGGTGGCACTATGATGTATTTCAAAACGCTGTTGGAAGGGCTTTCACCTTTACCCAGTGCCGATGAGACTGTACGGGCAGATATATTATCTGAAGCCGCCACTCTTGGTTGGGCTGCTCTGCATGAGCAATTAGCCGTTGTGGATCCTGTCTCTGCCGCGCGTATTCATCCCAATGATCCCCAACGATTATCACGGGCGCTGGAAGTATATCGGATAAGTGGTAAAACATTGACCGAATTAACGCAAACCAAAGCACCCGCTTTGCCTTTTGCTGTGGCACAATACGCGATTGCCCCGAAAGAGCGAAAAGTCCTGCATGACCTTATCGCCAAACGATTTGAGATCATGTTGCAACAGGGGTTTGTTGAAGAAGTGGCTCGTCTTCGGGACAGGGGAGACCTGAATCTTGAGATGCCGTCCATGCGCTGTGTAGGATATCGTCAATGCTGGCAATATCTGGATGGCGAATTTGACTATCAGACAATGGTCGAAAAAGCTGTCGCCGCAACTAGGCAATTGGCCAAGCGTCAATTAACATGGCTACGCGGTTGGCCAAATTTGGAATGGCTCGAAAGTGGCAATGAAGGAAATTTAAAGATAATTATGAGTCACAGTCACTAGATTATTGAACTGTGCTATATAATACTGAGCTCGAGATACAGTGTGATACAACTGTAATTCTTGATTTTGAAGATAAATTAAAAAAAGGAAAATACGAAATGGCTAAGGGGCAATCTTTACAAGACCCGTTTTTGAACGCACTGCGCCGCGAGCGCGTTCCAGTTTCTATTTATTTGGTTAACGGCATTAAACTGCAGGGCCAGGTAGAGTCTTTCGACCAGTTTGTTATTTTGCTGAAAAATACTGTCAGCCAAATGGTCTATAAGCATGCCATTTCTACTGTTGTTCCATCTCGCCCATTTAATGTTGGTAGTCACCAGCAAAATCAGGGTGGCTATGGTCACCAACAGGATGATGCCAATCACGGCGAATAATCTTTAGGGGTTTGTTCTTTGTTTGATCGTTATGAGGCGGGAGAGACAGCGGTACTTGTCCATATCGATTTTTCTGACGAAAACAGTCGGGAAGATCTTGTCGAACTTCAGTTATTGGTTGAATCGGCAGGTGCACGCTCTGTAGGCGTGATTACAGGTAGCCGCAGGGCGCCTGACCGCAAGTTTTTTGTTGGGTCCGGAAAAGCAGAAGAATTGGCCGCCATGGTGGCTGCGACTGATGCTAACGTGGTTATTTTCAACCATGCATTGTCACCTGCTCAGGAAAGAAACCTGGAAATGCTGTGTCAATGTCGGGTGCTGGATCGTACCACACTGATTCTGGATATTTTTGCCCAGCGAGCCCGTACCCATGAGGGTAAGTTGCAAGTGGAGCTAGCGCAGTTGCGCCACATGTCTACTCGACTGGTACGGGGCTGGACACACCTTGAACGTCAGAAAGGCGGGATTGGTCTGCGTGGGCCGGGGGAAACCCAGTTGGAAACCGACAGACGCCTGCTTCGCGGACGTATTAAGGCGATTAACCGCCGTCTGGAAAAAGTCGACAAACAGCGTGAGCAAAGTCGTCGAGCCAGACAGCGCAGTGATATGCCCACGGTGTCTCTTGTCGGCTACACCAACGCCGGAAAATCCACTCTGTTTAATGCGTTGACCAGTGCTGAAGTGTACGCTGCTGATCAATTGTTTGCGACTTTGGATCCAACGCTGCGCAAATTGTCTCTGGCTGATGGTGCGGTGTTTTTGGCAGACACTGTAGGCTTTATTCGTCATCTGCCACACGATTTGGTGGCCGCCTTTAAAGCAACCCTGCAGGAAACCCGTGAAGCAGATTTGCTGCTGCACGTGGTGGATTGTGCTGATGAAAACATGGCAGATAACTTTGAGCAGGTGCAAACTGTCCTCAAAGAAATCGGCGCTCATGAAATCCCGCAATTAATCATCTGTAACAAAATAGACCTGCTTGAAGAGGTTGAGCCTCGTATAGATTACAACGGCGAAGGTATACCAACCCGTGTATGGGTGTCAGCCCGACAACCGCTGGGGCTGGAGTTAATTATCCAGGCCATTGGCGAATTGGTTGGCAAGACTATTCACGAGGTCACCCTTAAAATCCCCGCTGCGTCAGGACACTACCTGGGACAGCTATATCGGCTGGAAGCGATCCAGGGACAGGAGTACGATGATGACGGAAACTGTATACTGAACGTTCGTTTATCCGATGCCGACTGGCGCCGTTTGCTCAAGCAAAGCCAGGGTGAATTGGAAACCTTGGTTGTCCATTAAGGAACAAATAAGGTATTTTTGGTAGTAATCTCTTTTATTTTATCCTCTTATGGAGTGCTAAATGGCTTGGAATGAGCCCGGAAACAAGGGGAATGACCCTTGGGGAAATAAAGGCAGCAATGACAAAGGGCCACCGGATATGGACGAGGTGATTCGTAATATCACCAAACGTTTCGGGGGCAAAGGTTCTGGCAACTCAGGATCAGGTATCGGCAGCTACGGCATCATTATTGTTCTGGTTATTGCCGCTGTAGTCTGGTTCCTGTCTGGTCTGTATTCCGTGAAAGAAGCGGAGCGTGGTGTTGCACTGCGCTTTGGGGAATATGTTGGACTGGTTGAGCCCGGCCTGCAGTGGAAGCCGACCTTTATTGAGGAAGTGTTTCCTGTTGACGTGGAAACTGTCCGCTCAATTCCGGCAGCCGGTAGCATGCTTACCGCTGACGAGAACGTGGTACAGGTTGAAATGGATGTGCAGTATCGGGTCACAGATCCATACAAATATCTGTTCAGCGTTGTGGATGCCAATGCCAGTCTGCGTGAAGCCACTGACAGTGCGCTGCGTTATGTTATCGGTCACAACAAGATGGACGATATTCTGACGACAGGCCGTGAGGGCATTCGTAACGATACCTGGAAAGAGCTTGAGCGCATTATTAAGCCATACAATCTGGGTCTGACAGTCGTGGATGTTAACTTCCTGCCTGCCCGTCCGCCGGAAGAGGTAAAAGACGCTTTTGATGACGCCATTGCGGCCCAGGAAGATGAGCAGCGTTTCATTCGTGAAGCCGAAGCTTATTCCCGTGAGGTTGAACCCAAGGCGCGAGGTGTTGTTGAGCGTATGGCTCAGCAGGCAGAAGCTTATAAGCAGCGTGTCAGCCTGGAAGCCCAGGGTAAGGTTGCCAGCTTTGAAAAGCTGTTGCCTGAATATAAGGCTGCGCCAGAAGTGACTCGTCAACGCCTGTATCTGGATACCATGCAGGATGTGATGTCCGGTAACAACAAGGTGATCATTGATGCCAAAAACAGCGGCAATATGATGTACCTGCCTTTGGATAAAATGATGGAACGCAAGCCTTCCGGCAAGGTCTCCGAATCTGCATCACCTAAGGTAACAACGCCTTCGGCAGATAGCAGCGCGGTAAACAGTGTACAAACTTCTATGCCGGTCAATGGACGTCTGACCCGCGAAGAACGAATCCGACTGGGGAGGGAATAACAGATGGGACGTTTTGGTCTGATTATTGCCGCAATACTGGTTGTTGTGGGTATCTCCTCGGTATTTGTGGTTAATGAAGGTGAGCGGGCAATCGTTTCCCGTTTTGGCAAAGTGATTAAGTCTGACAATACTCAGGCGAAAGTGTTTGAGCCGGGTATTCATCTGAAATTACCGGTTTTTGACAAGATCCGTTATCTGGATGCCCGTATCCAGACTCTGGATGGTGCTGCTGACCGCTTTGTGACTTCCGAGAAGAAAGACCTGATGGTTGACTCTTATGTGAAGTGGCGCATCAATGACTTTGCCAAGTACTATCTGTCCACCAATGGTGGTATCAAAGCTAATGCTGAAAGTCTGTTGCAACGCAAAATCAACAACGATTTGCGGACTGAATTTGGTCGTCGCACTATCAAAGAAATCGTATCCGGCAGCCGCGATGAGTTGCAGACTGATGCGCTGAAAAACGCTGCTGAAAGTGCCAAAGATCTGGGTATTGAAGTCGTGGATGTCAGGGTGAAACAAATCAACCTGCCTGCCAACGTCAGTAACAGTATTTATCAGCGTATGCGTGCCGAGCGTCAGGCAGTCGCCAAGGAACATCGTGCCCAGGGTCGTGAGCAGGCAGAAATCATTCGTGCCACTACCGATGCCAATGTTGAAATTCAGATTGCTGAAGCCCAGCGTAAGGCCCTCAAGGTTCGCGGTGAGGGGGACGCTCAGGCGGCTAAGATTTACGCCGATGCCTATTCCAAGGATCCTGAGTTTTATGCCTTCCTGCGCAGTCTTGAGGCTTACCGTGAGAGTTTCAACAATAACTCTGACGTGATGGTACTGGAGCCTGACAGCGAGTTCTTCCGTTATATGAAGAGTGAAACTGGTAAGTAATTTGTGCAAAATACCAAAGCCCGGCCTAGGCCGGGTTTTTTGTGTCTGCATTTCAGGTCATCATTTTCGGTGATATTTGTACCGGCTCTGACAAGAGCCGCCGCAGCGTGACCTCAATTCAGTGCAGATATTTTAAACAGGAATGGGAAACATAATCACTTGAACGCGGAATAGTCCGGCAAGACAAATATCAGAGCTAACTTATTCATTGAAAAAGGTCTTTGAGAGCGAAACTGATATTTGTACTGTCTGGTAAGTGGAATGTTGGCATTGTTATCTTGGGATTTGGCCGGTTTTTCACAAAAATGACAAAGTTACATCGATTGTTATCTGTTTTCGCTATGATCTGCTTCTAAATTTTCGTTATAATGAGTCGCGTCTCAAATTTCTGGCAGGAACGCAGAAAATTTTATGACGACTATTATTAGAACGAACATTCCTACACCCTCTTGGAGATAAGTGGATGAGCAATGCGCCAGTCGATACCGGACGTCGCAGATTCCTGACCGCCGCAACCGCTGTAATTGGTGGTGCTGGTGCCGTCGCTGTAGCGGTTCCCTTCATTAAGTCATGGAATCCGAGTGCCAAGGCAAAAGCTGCGGGCGCGCCGGTAGAAGTCAATATCAGTAAGGTTGAGCCGGGTCAGTTGATCCGGGTGGAGTGGCGGGGCAAGCCCGTTTGGGTGGTTCGCCGTACTCAGGAAGTACTGTCTGTGCTGCCAACTCTGGATGATCAGCTTCGTGATCCCAATTCCGATGAACCTCAGCAACCTGAGTATGCCAAAAACCCAACCCGGGCTATCAAGCCTGAGTATTTTATTGCGGTTGGTCTGTGTACTCACCTCGGATGCTCACCAACTTATTTGCCGGACTCCTTTGGTGAACAGGTAGAAGGTGTTGCCTCAGGTTTCTTCTGCCCCTGTCATGGTTCCAAGTTTGACATGGCCGGACGTGTGTTCCAGGGCGTTCCTGCGCCACTGAACCTGGTAATCCCGCCACATCAGTATCTGGATGACAGCACCGTGATTATCGGTGTCAGCGAAGGAGCTGCGTAATGGCTAACAAGATTATTGACTGGATTGATGCGCGCATACCCATGACAGCGACTTATAATCGCCATGTTGGTCAGTATGCCACTCCCAAAAACTTTAACTTCTGGTATTTCTTCGGCTCGCTGGCGCTGCTGGTACTGGTTAACCAATTGCTGACCGGTATTTGGCTGACCATGAATTATGTGCCGACAGCTGAAGGCGCTTTTGCCTCTATCGAATACATCATGCGTGATGTTGAGTACGGTTGGTTGCTGCGTTATATGCACTCCACAGGTGCTTCAGCATTCTTCGTGGTGATTTACCTGCATATGTTCCGCGGCCTGATTTACGGCTCTTATCAGAAGCCCCGTGAATTGTTGTGGCTGTTCGGTATGCTGATTTTCCTGGTATTGATGGCAGAAGCCTTTATGGGTTATCTGTTGCCTTGGGGGCAGATGTCATACTGGGGAGCTCAGGTCATTATCTCTCTGTTTGGTGCCATTCCGGTTATCGGTGATGACCTGACACTGTGGATCCGTGGCGACTATGTCGTATCGGGCGCGACGTTAAACCGTTTCTTTGCACTGCACGTTATTGCATTGCCACTGGTGCTGGTTGTACTGGTGTTCCTGCATTTGATTGCGCTGCATGAAGTTGGTTCAAACAACCCAGATGGTATCGAAATCAAGAAGAATAAAGATGAGAATGGCTGGCCGGTCGACGGCATTCCTTTCCACCCTTATTACACGGTGAAAGATATTGTCGGTGTCGCTGGCTTCCTGATCCTGTTCTGCTATGTACTGTTCTTTATGCCTGAAGGCGGTGGTTACTTCCTGGAGAAACCAAACTTCGAGGCGGCTAACCCAATGAAGACTCCCGAGCACATTGCGCCGGTTTGGTACTTCACACCTTTCTACGCCATTCTGCGTGCCGTGCCCGATAAGCTCGGCGGCGTCATCATGATGGGACTGTCGATTCTGGTGCTGTTTGTGCTGCCATGGCTGGATCGGTGCAAGGTGAAATCTGTTCGCTACCGCAGCCTTATTCATAAGCTGAATATTGCCCAGTTCTCAGTTTCCTTTGTTGTTCTGGGTTATCTGGGGGCTGTACCTGCATCACCGGCTTTGACCATCGCAGCGCGTGTTTTCACCATCACTTACTTTGGTTTCTTTATCGCACTGTGGATTTACAGCAAGAACGAGAAGACTAAGCCTGTGCCAGAGAGGGTGACATTCAAATGAAAAAAATACTGATTGCATTGTTTGCTCTGGTGCCTTCACTGGTGCTGGCTGCAGGACCTAAGGTTCATCTGGAAAGCGCCAATCTTGATCTGAATGATCAGGCGTCGTTGCAGCGTGGTCTGGGGTATTTCCAACAATACTGTGCAGCCTGTCACAGCACCCAGTACCAGCGTTATGGCCGGGTTGCTGATGATCTGGGGATCTCTGTTGATGATATGCGCGCCAATTACATTCCTACCGATGCCAAAATCGGTGAGTTGATGGAAAATGCGATTCCTGAAAAGGATGCTGCAGCCTGGTTTGGTGCTGCACCACCGGACTTGACCTTGGTTTCGCGGGTTCGTGGACCGGATTGGGTATATACCTACCTGAAGAGTTTTTATCAGGACCCTGCCAGACCTTTCGGTGTAAACAATAAAGTTTTCCCTGCTGTGGGTATGCCTCATGTGCTAGAAGAACTGCAGGGCCTGCCGGTACTGCAGGACGATGGTACATTTGTGGCAACAGGCGGTAAGCTGACTCCAGAAGAGTATGATCAGGTTGTCCGAGATATTGCTGGTTTCCTGGCATATTCCGCCGAACCTGTTCGTATGGAACGTGAGCGAATTGGATACTGGGTGCTGGGCTTCTTGTTCATCTTCTTCATCGTGGCGTTGCTGCTGAAGAAAGAGTACTGGAAAGATGTACACTAGGCCTGTTTAACGGGTAGAATATAGTATCCGCATAGTGTAAACGGGGGGCTTGGCCCCTCGTTTCGTTGTTTTTGATTCTGGAGGGTATCAATGGCTCTTGCTGCCAATAAACGCTCTGTCATGACCCTGTTCTCCGGGGCCGATGACCTGTATAGCCATCAAGTTCGTATTGTGTTGGCAGAAAAAGGTGTCACTGTTGATGTGTTACAGGTAAACCCGAGTGATATGCCAGAGGACTTGTTGGAGGTAAATCCATACAACACAGTACCTACTCTGGTAGACCGCGAACTGGTGTTGTACGAGTCTCGCATCATTATGGAATATCTGGATGAGCGCTTCCCTCACCCGCCTTTGATGCCGGTTTATCCTGTATCCCGTGGTCAGACCCGTCTGATGATGCACAGAATCGAAAGCGACTGGTATGCGCTGGTAGATCGCATCAAGAAGGGTGACCGTGCTGATGCTGCCCGTAAAGAGTTGCAGGAAAGTCTGCTGGCAGTGGCACCTGTATTTGCTGAAATGCCTTACTTCATGAGCGAAGAGTTTGGTCTGGCTGATTGCTATTTAGGCCCACTGTTATGGCGTTTGCCTGCGCTGGGTATTGAGCTGGATAGCCGTATTGCCAAAGATATCAACGCATACATGACCCGCATTTTTGAGCGTGATTCATTCAAAGCTTCACTGACTGAAGCTGAGCGTGAACTTCGCATGGGACTGTAAATGGCTAATATGACTCCACATCGTCCTTATTTGCTGAGAGCATACTACGAGTGGTTGCTGGATAATGATTTGACTCCTCACCTGGTGGTGGATGCACATATTGAAGGTACTTTGGTGCCACAGCAGTATGTCAAAGATGGTCAAATTGTGCTTAATCTGGCACCGTCGGCAGTCAGCAATCTGCAGATGGGGAACGATTTTGTCGAGTTTAATGCCAGATTTGGCGGAGTGCCTCAACAGATCATGTTGCCTCTGGCGTCCATTATCGCCATCTATGCCCGTGAAAATGGTGCGGGTGTGGTGTTTGAGATGGAAGAAGCCTATATGACCGCTCAGACGAACGAAGCTGAGTTGGAATTAGTTCCTGAGGTTGAAGAGCCTCCGGTACATGAGGCTGCCAAGAGAAGGCCTCATTTGACAGTGGTCAAATAGTTCCTGAAAGACAAAAACCAGCTACTCAGCTGGTTTTTTTGTATGCCGAGGTCTGGGTGGTGATCACTTTGTCGCGACCTGTGGCCTTAGCCTGATACAGCGCGTTGTCAGCGCCCCGCATAATATCTTCTTCTGAGTCATTTTCGCGGCTTTCGTGAACCCCAATAGAGATTGTCAGGTTGATTTTATTTGTCTGGAAAAACAGTGGGGTATGAGCCACTGCCTGGCGAATTTGTTCAGCCCTTATAACCGCTTCATGTGCCGGCAATAAAATGGCAAACTCCTCCCCGCCGATTCTGGCAAACATTTCATCAGGTCGCAGATAGGCAGAAATCGTGTCTGCCAGATGAATAAGCGCCTGATCCCCGGCTGCATGACCATAGTTGTCGTTGACCTGCTTAAAGTGGTCGACATCCAGTAACAACAGACAGAGACGTTCTCTAATCAGTTTACTTTGCAGCTGTATTGAAAAATAGCGCCGGTTATAGAGGCCGGTAAGGCCATCGGTAAATGCTTGGCGTTGCAGGGATTGTTCCGCTTGCTCTGCATAAACCTCATTAATGGATTGCAGGATCATTAGGCAGCTGATACAGGATGCTGCCACCATGATCTGCAAAAACATCACCTGAGTTTCAGTCAGCAGATCCATCGCAGCATCATGAGGCCAGCCAAACACTTCCAGGTAGATATAGAACACCATATTGACGGAAGTCATCATGGCTTTACTGCGCCATTCATCATTTTTGAACAGTGCAATAGGCAGAATGGCGAACAGCATAAAGTAGAAGTGAGTATTAAACACTGTTCCCTGCCCAGAGGTAATTGCTATCAGGACACTGCTGATGCTGGTAATAAACAGGCTCCACCTTGCAAAGGTAAATCGTCCTGAGTAATTGGCGGCCAGCACCAGCGCAAATAGGGGTAAGGTCAGCATTTGGGCGCCACCTGAGTACAACAGAGTGGGGTTATCAAATACCAGATAGATTGCATAGTAGATGGCAGTGGTGAGTGATGCCATCAGCGCAGCAATGTTCACCAGAATAATTTTCCGTTCCAGTGTTTTGGTTTCTGAGTATTGGCATCCCAGTGAGATCAGTCGACGCAGCATAGTGTGCTCTGGGCCATCCTCTTTAGGTCCAGTGAAATCTGTTGCTATTGGCTGAGATACCCAAGAACGAAAAGGGTAGGGCCAATATTTTTTAAGCGTAGTTCAAGATTGGCCCGGATGAATGTGGTTAAAGGGTGTGTTAGCATTCGTCGCCACATCGAGTCGAACATTTGATTTTGCGGATCCCTTCTTATGCTGCTGATGATAGATAACTATGATTCTTTCACTTTCAATCTGGTGCAGTATTTTCAGCAGCTGGGGCAGGAGATCCTGGTCAGGCGCAATGATGACATCAGTATCGCAGAAATACGGCGGCTGAATCCTTCTCATCTGGTGATCTCTCCCGGTCCCTGTAGCCCTGATCAGGCCGGTTTATCACTTGAAGCCATCAATACCTTTGCCGGAGAAATACCTTTGCTTGGTGTGTGTCTTGGACACCAGGCCATAGGTCAGGTATTTGGCTCGCGGGTCATTCGGGCAAAGCGGGTCATGCATGGCAAAACCAGCGCCATTAACCATAATAGTCAGGGGGTATTTCATGGTCTTGCCAATCCTTTGACCGTGACCCGGTACCATTCATTATTGCTGGATGAGGTACCCGATGGGTTCAGTCTGGATGCCTGGTATGATGATCCAGTCCATGGCAGGGAAATCATGGGAATACGTCATCGGCAGATGCCGGTCTACGGGGTGCAGTTTCATCCTGAATCCATATTGACCGTGCAGGGGCATGAACTGTTGAAGAACTTTCTGGATATCGGCAGCGCACACAGAAAAAAGGGCATCAAATGATGCCCTTTGCCGTTAGTTAAACCGATTAGAACTTATAGCTGATACCAACGTTCATCTGCCACAGAGAGGCTTCGTTCTGTACGTTCAGTGCATCATTACCTGAGTAGCGGCTGTAAACATACTGACCCTGATCGTTGATACTGGCTTCAACCATGGCGTTACCCACGAAAGCACCTTCTTTCAATACACCCCAGTCGTCATTCAACAGGTTGCCCAGATTCTTGATGGTCATATAAATTTGACCTTTGTGACCATCCCAGAACCCAGGAATATCCTGAGACACTTTCAGGTCAAACTTAACCCACCAATCGGCATTCTGACTGTTACGGCCAACGATGGCACCACGGGTCAGACCGTTGTCAGCAATGAACTGATCAAAGGCATCTTTATTGAAATCACTGCCGTACACCACGTTGGGATCGTCAATCAGCGGGATATACAGCAACTGGCGATTGCCCGGGGCAGAGCCGTTGGAGTAGAACATGCCGTCGCTGTCGTCGAAGGTGTAGCTGTATGGACGACCTTCACTGGCCTGACCGAGCAGGAAGAAGTTGGTGGCATAGCCCGGGAAGAACTCAACTTCGTAGCCTAGCTGCAGGGTGAAGCGATGTGGCACTTCATAGTTTGAGGTGGCCACTGCTGGATTGATTTCATCAAAAGAAGCCAGGTTGACGTAGTTGGAGTACGCCACTGAGCTGGTCATTGGGTTAACGTCTTTAGCATCCGTGTAGGCATAGCCCAGAGTCGCAGTAATACCGTTATCCCACTCTTTAAAGGCATAAGTAGAGATGATGGTAGACTCACCGTCTTCGCCATCCACATTGGTCAACACGAAGTCGTTATTAAAACCACGATTGTGCAGCTTTTCGAACATTGGACGGCCATCCGGCGCCACTTTATTTTCTGCGTAGGCGATCGAATAGTCTTTCACGATGGCTGAATTACGCTTTTGGCTGTGCAGTACATCCAGGGAGAAGATGTAGTTGTCTTCAGTGGTATAGCTTCCACCCAGTGCAAATTTCCACTCAGATGGAATTTCGAAGTTAGGGTCAATGGCATTCACGCTGCCGTCACCGCTGCCAATCGGGGTATTGGCCACTTCGTCAAACATTTCCTGTGGTACACCAAAACCAGGCTTTTGACCATCGGTCATCGGGTTGTTGAACAGGTTGAAGTTACGACGTTGGGTTGCAATCTGGGTCACACCGTCGTTGGAGTAAGAGTTGGATACCCAAACGTTCGGGTTGCCGCCTGAGTACAAACCGAAGCCACCACGAACTTCCAGTGCATCGGTTGCCTGCCAGTTGAAGCCAACGCGTGGTTGCAGCAGGTCGATACCATCCAGATTCTTCTGGTTGGAGAAGCCGTAACGCTCCTCAAACAGCGGGTTGTAGTTTGGCTTGTCATCGCTGGTGTAGTAATCGTATCGCAGACCGAAGGTCAGCGTGAGATCCACATCGGTGAACTCATACTCGTCCTGCACATAGAAAGTATGCTGAGCGAAACTGAAGTTGGCAGCGACATCATTGGGATTGTTGGTGCCGGCGGCGTTGTTGTAATAAACACGGGAAGCCAGACCGTTTTCAAAATCCTCGATGGAGTTGAAGCGGAATTCACCCTGAGTGTGTTGCATGAACAGATTGAATACGTTCAGTTTCTCATATTCGTAACCGGCGGTAATGGTATGTGCATCCAGATAATAGGTACCGGCCAGCTTGAAGTTGAAGCTGTCGTAGTCCAGATCGTTGGACTGACGTGAGTCATCAGGTCCCAGGTAGACGGTGGCACCGTTGTGGCGGATTTGCACTTCACCGAAGCTGCTGGCAGCATCCAGTGATTGCTGGCGCATATCCACCTCTTGTTTGCTGATACGAACTTCGGTGCTGAAGCTGTCAGTCCAGTCTGAGTACAAAGAACCCACCAAAGACTTAAGTTCGACACCACGCTCATAGAAGTGAGAGTCGAGCGTGACAGCATCATCAGACTGGCTGATTTCAAACCCGTCAGTGTAGTTATAGATGATGTTGGCGCGGTGATTGTCGTTAATATTCCAGTCGAGTTTGAGCAACAGCTTTTCATCGTCAACCGGCATACTGCCAGGCAGACCACCGATATCATAGCCGTACTTCTCTTTGGCAATCTGACGGATACGGTCGATATCAGTGTTGGTGACTTTGTCACCATAACCTGGGTATTCGAAGATTTGAGTGCCTTCGAGTTTTTCATAGGAGCCAAAGAAGAACAGAGTATCTTCAATGATAGGAGCCCCCAGGTTTACGCCGTAGCGCTTGGTGGCAAAGTCACCCAGATCAACTTTGTGACCTTCAATCTTGTCACCTGTCATGCTGTCGTTGGTGTAATCATAGAAAACGCCACCGGCGATATCGTTGCCGCCTGATTTGGTCACCGCGTTGAAGTTACAGGAGGTAAAGCCGCCATACTGCACATCAAACGGAGCCAGTTCGACAGTGACCTGATCCAGTACATCGTATGAGAATGGGGTACGAATGGTTGGATAGCCGTTCTCGTTCAAACCAAAGTTGTCGTTCATGCGAACGCCATCCAGAGTCAGGCTGTTGAAACGTGGGTTGCCCCCGGCACACTGAATTGCATCATTGCCACGGCTTTCATCAATATAGATGCGTGGGTCAGAACGAACGATATCTTTCAGGTCACGGTTGATTGCTGGACGGCGCTCCAGATCGCGTTCAGTGAAGGTCACTGAAGGACCCACACCACCGGACAGCGCGCTGATAACACGCCCTGTGACTTCGATGCGTTCAAGGTCATTTTTGGCTTCCAACTGCACGTTCACCGGATAGGTGTGACCCAGCAACAGATTGATGTCATTGACGATAGTGTCGTCAAATTCATCTGAGTCGAGTACTACCTGGTAAGGACCACCAACACGCAGGCCCTGAGTAGTGAACAGACCTGCCTCGTTGACCACGGCTTCTTTTGAAGAGCCTGTTGGTACGTGGATAATGGTCACCTTGGTGCCTACCGCAGGCTGACCATTAGGACCTGTAATAAAGCCCTTGATGGCTGAAGTGGTTTCGGTCGCGAAAACGGCGCCACTCATGCCCAGACCAGCGACTATCGCCAGCGCAAGAGCGTTTTTCTTCAGTGCGTTGCTCATTTCAACATTTCCCTTAACGGTTGTTTTTGTGGGTACTGAGGTTTGACTGCCCGGTATCTTCTGTCTTATGGCTGACAGCTTGGCTGTCCGGGCTATCGAAAATTTGATTCAGCAAACCGGCCAGACGAATGCCTGCCTTTAGCAGTTGTTCGTTGGCAACCGGCATATAGTCGTAGACATAGCGGTAAGAGAGGCTGGTTCTGGGCTGTTGGTAAATATTTTGAGCCAGCTGATAAGACTCCAGCACCCATTCGGCTGGGGAGTTGCTCTGGGACTTTTCAATAAACTGATGATTGCGGGTATCAATAAATTCAGCCATTTCGGTGAATGACAGATTTTGTGATTGCAGTAACTTGGTATCCCACAGTGAATGCAGATTGGTAAGCTCGCCAAAGAACTCCACATTAACATCGTTACCGCCTTTATCATGGCGATGACCGGCATGCATAGGCTGGTGGATATCTCCAACCATATGGGTTAACAACTTCAGATGGAAAGCTTGCTGTTGCTGACTGCTTTGGGGCGATTTTAATATCGCAATGGATTTCAGCACCGCAGCATAAACGTCAGTTATCTGTGAATCTGGGGTCAGAGTATTAATCTGATAGGTTGACGGCACAAACTCACCGGCTTTTTCTATGTTGATATAGTGCCAGTGGTTCATGTTCTGCCACATCTCGTCTTGACTTGAACGCATCTCATCGGCCCAGGTTGATACTTCTGCCAGAGTATCCTCGCCTAGCAAACGGCTGACCGCAGATTGAGTCGTTGGTGTCAAATGATGGGCAGCGATTTTCCCAATAACTCTGTGGCCATTTTGCCCCCAGGCCCACAGGTCACCACTTATGCAGCATAAAGCGGTTGCCAATGCCCCGAATAATATGTGTCTCATTGGTTGCTTTGTTGTTATTTGATTAACGGTTTAGGCGCATATTGTCCACTAAGAGCAGGCCTTATTAAAAGGCTTTGTTGTCATTCATAATTTCTTGTTAACAATTGTTTGTAAACAATGGGTTGCGCATAACCAGTAAATTAACCTGTTGTAACGGGTAAATTTTTTTGTTTGAATTGCCGTGGTTGCAACGGAGCGCAGGACAGTACATGACGAGACTGATAGATTTCAGAGCTTCACATCGAACAATTGTTGTGTTTATGTTGCTTTTTGCTGCAATGAGTTTGGGGTGGGGGTTGTGGCAGGGTCATCAGGTAGATTTGTCCGGTCAATCACTGGTGAAATTGTCTGAGCGGTGCTCCGTGGCTGATGCACTCAATCATGATGCTTTTGTTGTGTATATTCCGGATGAGCAACTGGCAGACGTATTGCTCACAAAACTGTGTTCGAACACTGTTATCGCCAAGCAATTTGGTGCTGTAGAGGTTGTGTGGGGCTATAAAGTCAGTGACGCGCTGGAGTTCCTCGGTAAAGGGCTGGCTGATTTGGTGTTGACCAATGACAATATCATGCAGGCGCTGATGGGCGAGCCCACTCACAACTATCACGCGATTCTGCAATATCCCGCCTATTCTGCCTATCTTATTGCCAATAAGGAAAAGCCAAGATTGGAGAAGGCTTACTTTATTGATAAATCCCTGGGATTATTGTCTTCTCCTACCAGCCGTTCAGGGCACATTCTGCCAAAGCGTTTGCTCAATTCACTGGGGTTGAATCTGGATACTCTGGATATCCGTTATGCCAGCTCGCACGCAGAGCTCAGAACTCTGTTGGCCAGTGGCGATGTGGATATTATTTCAACTTTCTGGGAGGAGCAGGATAACCAGCGGTTTTCCCGTAATTACACAACCCGGATTCGGGAGGAGATCAGTGGCGGTCGCTGGTACATCAAGTTGTCTCAACAGAACACCGATCTGGTCTGCTCATTGCAGCATGAACTGACAGGATTGAGTCAGGCATTAAGTGGTTATTACCGGGATATCCAGCCAGTAGGCGATTGTCAGTTACAGGTGGGATTATGAGATCCGGATTCAGGCTGCTTATGGCATTTGCAGGATTCTGGTTGGTACTGCAACTGGTGTTCGCCACAGGGGTTGAGTGGTCAAGGTATTATCACCAACAACGGGCGCTGGATGAGGTGTCGCAAAGGGTTTCCCTGGATATGGGCAGACTGCCGCTGGCCAGCATTGCTGATTATCAGGTTGAGTCAGGTGAGGTCATTGCCCGCTACATTCAAAGGGTGAATCAGGAGTTGGCGCAGCAGCAGGCTTCTATTCGTCTGCTTGAATTGGTGACGGGGCCATTCACAGATACCGGGTTGATTCATCAAGTTCTGATCACTCCCAGCAGCCACCTGATTTTGACTTTTGCCGACATGCCCAGAGAATCCGCGCAGTATTTCTCAGTATTGACGCTGCTGCTGTCACTCATATTGACCTGGTTGTATTACCTCGCCGGTCAGCCTGTTGATAAAGAGGGGAAAACCGAAAGCCTGGAGTCACTGGATGCCCCAAGACTAATCATCGATTTACAACAGCGGACTTTGCGTAACTCAAGTGGTGGGCCGGATGTGGTCATGGCCAATAAACCATTGTGTTTCTATGTGGCGTTGCTCGAGTTTTGTGCCCGCGATCGGGAGACGCTTTTAAGTCAGAACAAGGAGATGCCGGAAGCCTTGCAGCTGTTGGCAGACAAGTATTTCCTCAGATTGGTGGCGCTGGGGCATACCGTCAGAAAGCGTCCCAATTTTAAAAACAGTCTGGAGAAAACCCTCAGCGATATTCGCGCAGTATTGGATGAGGTTTATTCCGCGCACCCTGAGCTGAAATTGACTTTCTATCCTCCCAAGGCCCATGGCGAAGGTTCCCGTTCCAAATTGCACCACTATGGATTGCGGCAGCTGTCGGGCAGTGACTATGAAATCCTCGGGCGTTGAGGCGGTCAATGCATTGTCTCCGCGCTGGTAACTTGTGGTATAAGTGAACGCTACTGCCTGATTGGGAAGAAAATTCGGGCAGCAATAATAAGAAAGGAAGGAATATGATTAAACATCTTGCAGTCAGTGCGCTGTCACTGGCGCTGCTCTCTGCCTGCGCTACGACTCAGACACCGGTTTCACCTGCTGCATCTGAGGCGGTGAATGTTCAGCTAAAGGCGCCGTTAGCCGCCGCTGACGCGTTGACCCTGGAGCAGATCATGGCGGACCCGGATTGGATGGGGATCCGCGCTCAGGGGGCTTATTTCAGTGATGATGGGCAGCGTATTTATTACAACCGTCAGCCCAGCGCCAGCGTATTAAAAGACCTTTATCAACTGGATCTGGCCAGTGGAGCAAAACAGCTGCTGCCATTGGAACAATGGCACACGGCCGATCAACAGCAGGGTATTGTTAACCTGGCAGGGACTCAAAAAGCCTATCTGTATCAGGGGAACCTGTTTGTTAAGGAGCTGCAGACCGGAGCAGTCAAGCAGTTGACCCGCAGTCTGCAACAGATTGACGACCTGCGTTTTCTGACTTCTGGTGATATTGCCTATTGGTTTGAAGGCAAGGTGTTTGCCGTTAATCCGGAAACGGGGATGACACGTCAGCTGGCTCAGATTGAAAGCCGTAATGCACCGGGGAATGTCGCTGAGCCTGAATCTTATCTGGCAAAGCAGCAGCACAGGCTGATTGAGTACGTCGCGCTGCAACACCAGAATGCCAGGGCGAAGGAGGCTAGACAGCAGGCATTGGCCTCTGTTGACCCAACTATGGCCGGCAAACCATTTTATGTGGGGGATGATAAACGCATTGTCGAACTCAGCGTGTCACCGGATGGACGTTATATCTTTCTGGCGCTGGCTGATAAAACCGAAAAATGGCGCGAAGAACATGACATCATGCCCAACTATCTGGGTAAAGACGGCTATGTTGATGCCGTGCCGGTTCGGGCCCGAGTGGCAGAAGCGCCTGCTGGAGGGCAAACATTTCTGGTGCTGGACAGCAAAACCGGCAAACAAACCCCGGTAACCATCGAGGGACTTATCGGGTTTGATGACGACGTACTGGTAAATGAAAAAGCGGAGAACGCCAAGGCTAAAGGCGAAACTTATCTCAGCCGCAAAGCCCCCAGAGAAATCGCCCTGATGATGGACTGGGGCTGGGACCAGAGTGCTGTGCAGTGGCATCCGCAGGAAAATAAACTGGCGGTAATGCTGGAGGCCAGGGACAACAAAGACCGCTGGATCGCCACCGTTGACCTGCAGAAGGGGAGTTTCAGTACTCAGCACAGACTGCATGATGATGCCTGGGTCAACTACACCCACAATCAATATGGCTGGTTACCCGGGACCGATACCCTCTACTTCCTGTCGGAAGAAAGCGGTTATTCTCAGCTGTACCTGAAACCTTTTGGACAGAAGCCAAAGGCACTGACGCAAGGTAAGTTCGTGGTCAGTGATGTCACCCTGAGTCCGGACGCCAGGTATCTGTATTACAAAGCCAACAAGCAGCATCCCGGGATCTATAACGTCTATCGGGTTGATATCGCCAGCGGACGTGATGAGCAACTGACACAATGGCAGGGAAATCTGGACTATCAGCTGAGCCCTATGGGGGATGCGCTGTTGCTGAATGCATCCACCCGTACTGAGCCTGCTGAACTTTACCTGCAGCCCATCGGCGGTGAGCTGAAAAAGCTGACTGATTACACCAGTGACGCATTTAAAGCCTATCCCTGGCAGGCTCCTGAAGTTGTGGCTGTGCCGTCTTCTCACGGTGCCGGAGACATATACGCCAGGGTGTATTTGCCTGAAGGATTTTCCCGGGACAATGCTGATAAATACCCGGCGGTGATTTTCAATCACGGTGCCGGTTATTTGCAGAATGCCGACTATGGATTTTCCGGATACTTCCGCGAATTTATGTTCCACAATATGTTGGCACAACAGGGCTATGTCGTGATGGATATGGACTATCGCGGCTCCAAAGGTTATGGGCGTGACTGGCGTACCGCCATTTACCGCAACATGGGACATCCTGAAGTGGAGGATTTGCAGGATGGTGTGAGCTGGATGGCTGAGCACGCCAATGTTGATCCCGGTCGGGTGGGCACTTATGGCGGCTCTTACGGTGGCTTCCTGACCTTTATGGCGCTGTTTACCCAGCCAGAGCTGTTCCAGAGCGGCGCAGCATTGAGACCGGTTACTGACTGGGCTCACTATAACGCACCTTACACATCCAATATTCTGAATACGCCGGATGTTGATCCTATTGCCTATGAGCGAAGCTCGCCCATAGAGCATGCTCAGGGCTTGCAAAAGCCGTTGCTGATCATGAGCGGCGTGCTGGATGATAATGTGTTCTTCCAGGACAGTGTGCGTCTGGTACAGCGCTTAATTGAACTTGAAAAACCTATGTTTGAAACAGCCATTTATCCGGTCGAGCCCCATGGCTTTAAGCAACCTTCGAGTTGGTTGGATGAATATCGCCGTATATACAAGCTGTTCGAGCAAACACTGAAGTAAGCAGAAAGCGGGCTCTTGTTGCTTTTGGAGTGGCGCAGGCGAAAGTGCTGCGCCATATTTTAAAGAGTGCTGAGAGCCGGCTGGTCGGCAAACCCCAGGACTAAGGAAGGATTACAGGGTGGTTGTTTCTATTGCGGGTGGAGTCAAATCCGGAAAACTGTTGGAAATTGAGGCCAAGCTGTATCGGCTGCTGATCGTTGGCAAACAAAAAAGCAGCGCCATGCTGGAGGGCGTTGATGATGAACTCGAGGCTCATGCCAATAAGCTGGATGTTGAACGTGAAGCCGTAATGAGCCGCTTGGAAAAGCAGTTACAAAGCCGGGAAATTTTTGAAGCTGTATCGGTTCAGCTGTCAGAGTCTGTTCGCCGCAGTATAGACTTCAGACTGGCCGAGCCTGCTGATGTACTGCGCCATACCAACATCAGTGAACAACAGGTGATGTTGCTGGAACTGCTGCAATCCAATGCTCCTGATTTGAATCAGGTCTATCTGTATGTGAACGATCTTTCCTGGCTGGTGTTGGATTTAACCAATCTGGTGAACAGTGCTTCGTTCCGCAATAAACGCCCCAGTCGCTCAGAGGTCAAAGTGTCAGATCTCAAGCTGGTATTGAGTTTTATCGGGCTTGAAAACCTGCAGACACTTATTCCCTATTTCTGCGTTCGCCGCTGGTTACCCAGTGGCCATGCCAATCTGTTATGGACTACCCGTAAACTCTGGCGTCACAACATAGTGACGGCGATAGCCAGTCAGGCGCTGGCCAGAGCATCCGGTAACGATGAAGCCTTCATCTATATCTGTGCCCTGCTGTATCAGCTGGGAACCTCTGCCATTCTCAACAATAGCGCCGGGATTTACGAACAAATCTGGGGCTCCTGGTTGCGGGAGGCCGAAGCCAGTAAAGAGCGTGAAGTCTATGATGCCGTGCTGGCGACTGATTTCCCGGCGACTCAGGTATATGAAAAGGTTATGGAATATGGTCAGGAACTGAACTGGCAGCTGCTGGAGTTGCTGGGGTTTGCAGACAGCCGTATTACCGATGTGCTCAAGGAACTCAGTTACACGATGCGCTATGCGGATCTGTCCGCAGAGGCTGCATTGATTGCCCGTGGCAGTGCATTTGCGCAAATCCTGTTTCTGGAGGAGCAGCGTAAACTGTATCCCCATGAGCGGGATCTGATTGTGGATTATTATCAATTTACGCCCGAAGAAATTGAGATGCTGCGAGCTCAGAATTACCGCAAGCTGGACCTGGTATAAGTGGTTTTGGAAGCCTGTCGAAAAACAATCTGATAGTTGTTTAAATATTCATAATCAATGCATATAACTTGTGTTGCATGCCTGCGGGGAATTTTTGTGACTAAATATGCTGAGACCCCCCATTCAAAACGCCTGAACAATTCTTAAACTACAATCTTTATGCAATATATCCTCAAGCCTTAACTGACTTCAGTGTTAAAAACTGGCTTTTAGGTCACATTTTCGCTAATAATGTCCCACAAGTAACAAAAATCTTTCCGATCGCATTCATATACAAATAACAAACCGGTCGGGTAAAGTGAGGTGCACTGTCGAAGCAGTTCACCCTATAACAACAAAGGACGAAAGCATTATGAGCAATACGATGAATCTGACCCGTGCCCAATTCGATGAGGTTATGGTGCCTAACTATGCACCTGCGGCGGTTATTCCAGTCCGCGGTGAGGGCAGTCATGTTTGGGATCAGCAAGGGCGTGAATATATCGATTTTGCGGGCGGTATTGCGGTGAATTGTTTGGGACACTGCCACCCTGCACTGGTCAATGCGCTGATGACTCAGGGACAGAAACTGTGGCATTTATCCAACGTGATGACGAATGAGCCTGCGCTTGCACTGGCTACACGCCTGGTTGACGGCACCTTTGCCGACCGTGTGTATTTTGCCAACTCCGGCGCCGAAGCCAACGAAGCGGCACTCAAGTTGGCCCGCCGCTACGCACTGGATAAGTTTGGTGCAGACAAAACTGAAATCATTGCATTCAATCAGGGCTTTCATGGCCGGACTTTCTTCACCGTCAGCGTCGGCGGTCAAGCGGCTTATTCTGATGGTTTCGGGCCCAAGCCGCAGGGGATCACTCATCTTCCATACAACGATGTTGCTGCGCTGGAAGCCGCGGTTTCCGACAAAACCTGCGCCATTATGCTTGAGCCATTGCAGGGTGAAGGCGGGATTTTACCGGCTTCTGCTGAGTTTTTGCAGGCGGTACGCCGCCTGGCAGACAAGCACAACGCGTTGGTGATTTTCGATGAAGTGCAAACCGGTGTCGGCCGTACCGGTCACCTGTATGCCTATATGGGAACCGGGATTGTGCCGGATATTCTGACCAGCGCCAAAGCGTTGGGAGGTGGCTTCCCGATAGCCGCTATGCTGACCCGCTCTGAAATTGCCGAGCACCTGAAGGTCGGGACTCACGGTTCTACCTATGGTGGCAATCCGCTGGCCTGTGCAGTCGGCAATGCAGTATTGGATGTCGTCAACACGCCGCAAGTACTGGATGGTGTGAAGCGTAAGGAGCAACTGTTCCGGGAAGGACTGGCTCACATCAACGCCAAATATAATGTGTTTGCTGAAGTGCGTGGCAAAGGGTTGCTGCTTGGCGCTGTATTGAATGAACAATATCAGGGACGCAGCCGTGATTTCCTGATGGCTGCAATCGATGAAGGTTTGATGGCGCTGGTGGCCGGTGCCAACGTGGTGCGTTTTGCACCATCTCTTGTTATCCCAGATCAGGACATCACAGAAGGTCTGCAACGATTCGAGAAGGCTGTTGCCAGGGTTGTTGCCGGTTGATGAGTGCCAGTTGCCGTCGTGTTGGCGACGGCACAGTTCAGGAGACAAGTGATGTTAATCATACGTCCAATCCGGGCCACGGATTTCAGTGCACTGTTGCAGATTGCCCATGAATCGGGACACGGTTTTACTTCGTTACCGGTTAACGAAGATCTGTTGCGCCGTAAGATTGCCCGTGCTGAAGCCTCGGTCAATAAACAAGTTGAGAAGCCTTTCGATGAAGGCTATCTGATGGTGATGGAAGACAGCACTACAGGTGAGGTTGTCGGCACCTGCGGTATCGAAGCTGCGGTGGGGATGGAAGATGCCTTCTACCACTACCGCATTGGTACTGAGGTTTATCATTCCGAGCAAATCGATGTCCGCAATGAGGTCGAAACCCTTACTCTGTGTCATGACTATACCGGCGCTGCCGAGTTATGCACCCTGTTCCTGCGGGAAGGTCACCGTCAGGGAAACAACGGACGTTTTCTGTCCAGAAGCCGTTTTTTGTTTTTGGCTGAGCACCCCCAACGTTTCGGTGAAACAGTGATTGCCGAGATGCGCGGTGTCTGTGATGACGAAGGCCATTCGCCATTTTACGGCTGGTTGCAGGCCCATTTCCTGGGCATTGATTTTGTCTACGCCGACTATCTTTCCGGTCTGGGTCAAAAAGCCTTTATGGGCGAGATGATGCCCCGTAATCCTATTTATGTGCCATTACTTCCCCAGGAGGCCCAGGAAGTGATTGGCGAAGTGCATGCAAACACCCGCCCGGCATTGCGATTGCTGCATGCCGAAGGTTTTCGTCATCGTGGGTATGTGGATATTTTTGATGGTGGGCCAACGGTTGAATGTAACCTCAGTGATATTCGTTCGGTGCAAAGCAGTCGTCGGTTAACCGCGGTGATTGGTGATAAACAGAGGGCCGCTGAGGTCTATATGATTGCCAATACCTCTGTGTCAGGTTATCGGGCGATCATGACCGAAATCCAGATAGATGAACAACAGCAGACACTGACACTGTCTCCTCAGGAAGCGCAGGCGCTGATGATCAGTGCCGGTGATCCAGTACGAATTTTGGCGATTTAGGAAGTATGGCATGACTCAGTTTATCAATGGAAAGTGGCTGGCCGGGGAAGGTCAGCAAATGCAATCGTTCAATCCCGCTAATGGTGAGTCTATATGGGAGGGCCAGAGTGCGACCGAGTCTCAGGTTAATGCGGCCGTTGTTGCCGCCAGAACGGCGCAGTTTGACTGGTTTATGCTGGGATTTGACGGGCGTTTGCAAATTGTAGAAGCCTATCGGGATCAACTGCAGTTGCATAAAGAACATCTGGCCGAAGTCATTGCCCAGGAAACCGGTAAACCAAGGTGGGAGACGGCGACCGAAGTGGCCGCCATGATAGGCAAAATTGGTCTGTCTGCGACGGCGTTCAACAAGCGCACCGGTGCAAGTGAGTCGGACACTCCTGCGGGGAAGGCGGTGTTGCGGCATAAGCCTCATGGCGTGGTGGCGGTATTCGGGCCTTATAACTTCCCCGGACATCTGCCCAATGGACATATTGTTCCGGCACTGCTGGCGGGCAACACTGTTATCTTCAAACCATCTGAACTGACGCCCAAAGTGGCTGAGGAAACGTTGAAGTTATGGCAGCAGGCGGGTTTACCTGCCGGTGTTATCAATCTGGTTCAGGGTGAGGTGGAAACCGGTAAGGCGCTGGCATCCCATCCACAGCTGGATGGCCTGTTCTTTACCGGCAGCTCCCGGACCGGGCATTTGCTGCATCAACAATATGCCGGGCATCCGGGCAAGATCCTGGCGCTGGAAATGGGCGGCAATAACCCGCTGATCGTCCGCGATGTTGCCGATACCAAAGCGGCTGTACATGACATTATCCAATCTGCCTATATTTCGTCAGGACAAAGATGTACCTGCGCCCGCCGACTTTATGTTCAGTTGGGTGAAGCCGGTGATGCGCTGTTATCCCGTTTGGTTGAGGCGGTGGGCCAGATTAGGGTCGGTGCATGGAATGACGAGCCACAGCCCTTTATGGGCTCGATGATCTCCGAAACTGCTGCCAAGGGCATGGTAAAGGCGCAGCAGCAGCTGCTGGCGCTGGGGGGAAAATCATTGGTTGAGCTTAAACAGCTCAAGGCCGGAACCGGTTTGGTCTCGCCCGGGCTGATTGATGTGACCGACATTGATGCACTGCCGGATGAAGAATATTTCGGCCCGCTGTTGCAGGTGGTGCGCTACTCGGATTTTGACGAGGCTATCCGCCTTGCCAACAGCACCCGTTATGGCCTGTCGGCTGGATTGCTGGCTGACAGTCGTGCTGACTATGACTATTTCCTGGCCCGTATCCGAGCCGGTATTGTCAACTGGAACAAGCAGATTACCGGCGCGTCCGGCTCGGCGCCTTTCGGCGGTGTTGGTGCGTCTGGCAATCACAGGGCATCGGCTTTCTATGCGGCAGATTACTGTGCCTACCCGGTGGCGTCTATGGAGGCGGATGTGGTCAGTCTGCCTGCCACACTGAGTCCAGGCCTTACCTTATAGTTCAGCGCCCGCAGTGCGGGCGTTTTTATAGCAACACACTGTACCCAAGCCAACTTACTCAAATACTCAGGCTTAAGGAGACCTCATGCATACCGACGTTAACCAGATGTTTGCTGCCCTATGGCAGGATTACATCCAAATGACCCCCTCTGCTGCACGCGTTCATGAACTGCTAGGCAAGGGCCAGCCCATTATTAATGACCATATCGCTCTGAGGACGTTTAATCTGCCCAAGGTTAATGTCGGTGTACTGGCTGCGCACTTTGAAGCGCTGGGCTATAAAGCTTGTGGTGACTATCACTTTGAGTCTAAAAAGCTGAATGCAAAGCATTTTGAGCATCCGGACCCGACTCAGCCAAAGGTGTTTATTTCTGAATTGATTGTCGAGGAGTTCAGTCCCCGGTTACAAGCTATCGTTGCCGATTTGGTTGCCCAAATCGATGACGCCGCGCTGAGCGCAGACAACTTTCTGTACTCGGGTCGTCACTGGCAACTGGACAGTGCGACGTATCGTCAGTTGCTGGAAGAGAGTGAATATGCTGCCTGGGTAGCCGCCATCGGTTATCGCGCCAATCACTTTACTGTTTCCATTAATCACTTGCCGGATTTTAACAGCATTGAGGCGGTCAATCAGGCGCTCAAGGATGGTGGCTTTGTGCTCAACTCGTCCGGCGGTGAAATCAAAGGTTCGCCAGAGGTGTTGCTGGAGCAATCCTCCACCATGGCAGATCAGATTGACGTCGCTTTTACTGACACCAGTCTGACCATCCCCAGCTGCTTCTATGAGTTTGCGCTGCGTTATCCCAAGCCTGATGGTGAGCTGTACACCGGCTTTGTGGCGGCATCGGCAGACAAGATTTTTGAAAGCACCTATGTTGCCAGGTAACAGGCAAAAAACGTAAAAGCGGCCGCTGGCCGCTTTTTTATTGGGCAAACTCCAGTTGAATACACAGGCCACCGAGTTGTTCACTGCGACAAAACTGCAGCCTGATATCGTATTGTTCGCAGATCTCCTTGACGATTGACAGTCCCAGACCATGACCCATGACTGATTCATCCAGCCGGGTTCCCCGCTGAGTCAGCAGGCTCAGTTCATGGTCAGCAACGCCAGCGCCATCATCATGGATATCGACCTTAACCCCCTCAATGGTCTGACGTACGCTGATGAGCACCTGACTGCTGGCCCATTTGTAGGCATTGTCCAGCAGGTTCCCCAGCAGCTCCATGCCATCTTCCCGGTGAATGGGCAGGCGACTGACCTGAGTGTCCAGATCCAGATGACAGTGAACCTGCTTGTGCCGGTAGACCTTGCTCAGCGTATTGGTCAGGCCTTCCAGATCGTCCGGCAAGGCCATGCGAGCCGCCGGCAGCATGGTACCGGTAATACGTGCCGCGGTGAGCTTGCGCTCAATCATCCGGCAGATCTGATCCAGCTGCTGTTGCATGGCCTCTGCCAGCAGTGGATCTTTCAGTCCCAGCACTTCAACCTGTTGTTGCATCACTGCCAGCGGCGTTTTCAGGCCATGACTCAGATTGCCCAGATTGTTGCGGCTGCGTTTAATCTGATTGGCGGTGTAGTCAAGCAGTTCGTTGTGAGTCCGTGCCAGTGGCACTATCTCAGGCGGCAGATCATCCAGCTCCAGCTTGGTAATGTCACCGTCCCGCAGTTGTGACAGCGACAGCGTCATCTTGCGCAATGGCTTAAAAGACTGACGAAGTACCAGAAAAATACCGGCTATCATGGCGGCCAGCATCCCCAGGTTGACCAGCAGCTTGGTGCCGTAGATTTCGCTGAATACCCGTCTGCCGATGCTGAGATCCTGGGCAACTGTCAGGGTTGCTGTCTGGTGACTGGCATTGGAGCTCAGACCTACCGACAGCAGCTGCATGTCATGATTTTTAGGGCCTTTGGCCTGCCATACCCGGGTTTCGCCTTTTCCCAGTGGCTCGATATCCAGCGTCTGATCCCACAATGAACGGGAGCGGATAACGTCATGGGGTAGATTCAGCTGAAAGTAACGCCCCGAATAGGCCGGTTTATAGAAGATCGACAGCTGTGACTCATCAATACTGATTTCACCATCGTGGAAGTGGGTCGCCATGATCACATGTTCAAGGTCTTCTTCCAGACGATTGATGATGGAGTCGTGAAAGGCCTGCCTGAGCATGGACTCAAACAGCAACATACCAACAATGGTGCCCAGTACCACCAAAGCGGTCAGCCACAGGCTGAGCTTGGTGCGAATCGACATCATAGCTGTTGGCCGTGAAAGATATAGCCCTGCCCGCGGCGGGTTTCAATTGCGGTTTTGCCCAGTTTTTTACGCAGATGAGTCACGTACACCTCTACCACGTTGCTCTCTTTTTCGTCGTCAAACTGATACAGCTTGTCGGTCAGCTGCGCTTTGGACAGCAGTTTCTTGGGTGACAGCAGGAAGATTTTCAACAGCCTGAATTCCATGGCCGTCAGCTCAGAGGTGACGCCATCGACTGTCACCGTCTGTTGTGATTCATCCAGAGTGACACCACCAAAACTCAGGGTCTTGGATGGGGTATTCATTCGTCCGGAAGCCCGGTGGATCAGGGCCTGAATACGGGCCAGCAACTCCTGGGCGTGAAATGGCTTACCCAGGTAATCATCGGCACCGGCGTTGAAGCCCTCGACTTTTTCATGCCACTGACTGCGGGCCGTCAGCATGATAACCGGAGTATTGACGCCACGGTTGCGCCAACGGGTCAGCAGTTCCAGACCATTACCGTCGGGCAGACCTATGTCAAGGATGACGCAATCGTATTGGGTTTCGCTGATGAGGTAATCGGCTTCTGAGGCTTTGTCCGTCACATCGGTGACATAACCTGCCTGTTTGAGTTGTTTTTGCAGCTCCTGAACCAGCAGGGCATTATCTTCAACGAGCAGTAATTTCATTTTGCTGACATTCACTGGGTAGGGGGATTGCTGGTACCGGTTTGCCACTGCGGGCGTCAACGCTCAGTTGCAGCAATTGCCCCTTGTCGACTTTGAGTTCCAAATCATAACGCCATTTGTCACCTTCCTGATAGAGGTGAGCATCCATTAATTTGCCTTTGCAATAATGGCTTACGATTGCGAGAGTGTCGGTTAACGAGAGGATTTGGCCACTGGCGACCAGGGTGACGGCCTGATTGTGGTGCAGTTCAGTAGAGGAGGCGGCCACCCTGACCCAGGGCTGAAGAGCAAGTAGGCTGAAAAAGCAAATGAAAACCAGCCTTGACATAGACACTCCCCAACACCCAAAAGAAAAAGTGGCCCAGAAATTATTCTGTGCCACTTTACTGTTTGAGGCTTAAATCAAGCTGAACCTTGATATTAGGGCATCAGGGCTTAGCGGGTGCCGTAAACCACGATGGTTTTGCCGTGAGCCTGGATCAGGTTTTGCTCTTCCAGCATCTTCAGAATACGGCCTACAGTTTCGCGGGAGCAGCCCACGATCTGACCGATTTCCTGACGGGTAATCTTGATCTGCATGCCATCTGGATGAGTCATGGCGTCTGGCTGCTTGGCCAGGTGCAGCAGAGTCTGGGCGATACGGCCTGCAACGTCCAGGAACGCCAGGTTGCCCACTTTTTGACTGGTGCTCTGCAGACGATGTGCCATCTGAGAAGCCAGCTTCATCAGGATCTCAGGGTTAACCTGGATCAACTGCTTGAATTTCTTGTAAGAGATTTCTGCGATTTCGCAGGCTTGCTTGGCGCGAACCCAAGCAGTACGTTCAGCCTGTTCTTCGAACAGACCCAATTCACCGATGAAGTCACCCTGATTCAAATAAGACAGGATCATTTCCTTGCCTTCTTCATCCTTGATCAAAACGGCGACAGAACCCTTAACAATGTAGTACAGGGTATCTGAGTCTTCACCAGCATGGATCAGTGTGCTCTTGGCTGGATACTTGTGAATGTGACAGTGAGATAAAAACCATTCCAAAGTCGGATCCGGTTTTGGTTTACCAATCAGAGCCATGCCTATGTTCCTCTACTGATAAAAACGAAAGTTAGAATATTCTAAACAAGCATTTTACGTCAATTAAACCTGTCAAACCTTGACAGGCTTCTTACTCTGCTTTGCTGTAATGTGTGCTGAAATCGACAAGTCGATTGACATTCGCGGTATTCTGCTACTTTAGTGATATTAGTCAACTCGACAGACCACTTACACCACAGGATTCGGTGAACTCTGCAGGGTGTATCACATCTTAACCTTTGCTGGGACTTTATGACCCGGTGCGTTAGACAAATTGTATTTTAGCTGGCAGGGAAGGGCTCGACTTGCCCGATGAATTCTGGCTAACTTGTTACGGAAGTATCATACCGCATGAGCATCAGAGGTAATGACATGGCGAAACGATGGAAAGTAGCGGCTGCAGTAACCGCACTGCTGTCGGTCAGTCAATGGGCCTGGGGATTTGCAATACCCCAGCCAGAGGCTGAAAAAGTGGCGACCAAGGTGGCCTTTATCGAATTGAATGCGCAGTCCGGCGATGCTGAAGCTGAGTATCTGTTGGGGCTCATGTATTTGTCTGGCCGCTATGTACAGCAGGATGCCGGAAAGGGACTGGAGTGGGTCGAAAAGGCCGCGTCTGCCAATCATGTGAAAGCGATGCAAACCCTGGCAGACCTATACTATGACGGCAAGGTGGTGCCCCGCAATCTGGCCCGGGCTGTGACCTGGTATCAGGCGCTGGCACAGGCTGGTCAACCCCATGCCTATTTTCGCCTGGGATTGATATTCGGAGCCGGGGGCGATGGTATTGCGCGTAACTGTGGTCAGGCGGTAGAGCATTTTAATCATGCCGGCGATCAGGTTTCACTGGGCAATGTCGCCTGGATTCTGGCGACCTGTCCTGAAGGTCAGTATCGTGATGGTGCCCGGGCGGTGGAGTTGTCACTGGCGCTGTTGCAGAAGGATCAGCATGATCCCTCAGTGCTGGATAATCTGGCGGCGGCCTATGCAGAAACCGGCGATTTTGCCGCCGCCGTATCTACCCAGCAAAAAGCGATTGATGCACTGAGACAAAGACCGGAAGTGGCGGATATTGCAGAGTTTCAGCAGCGACTGCAGTTTTACCTGCAAAAGCGCGCTTACCGTGAGGTTATCCCACTGTTGTGAGAACCCTGGACATAAAAAATGCGCTCAATGAGCGCATTTTTTTGTTGTATCGGGAGTGTTGGCAAAACTTTGGAGGCGAACAGATCAAGATGGGGGAAATCCGTCCTCAGAGTAAGCCAACTATCAGTATTTCTACTGAAATCCCGATGACATGAAGCTTAATTCAGCCCCCTTAAATCAATCTTAATCTGATATAGCTGGATTTACTCGCTGGTGGGGCTGAGCAGTTGCCGGCGCTTTTCGAGCAAGTCGCGGATCAACGGAGTCAGGATCAGTTCCATCGCCAGCGGCATTTTGCCACCCGGTACCACCATGGTATTGATGCGGGACATAAACGAGCCCTCAATCATGGTCAGATAATAGGGAAAGTCGACATTCTCTATGCCGCGGAAACGGATCACCACAAAGCTCTCATCCAGGCTGGGGATCCCCTTGGCACTGAATGGGTTGGAGGTGTCCACGGTCGGCACCCGTTGAAAGTTGATATGAGTACGGGAAAATTGCGGCGTGATGTGATTGATATAGTCATCCATGCTGCGCACGATGGAGTTCATCACCTTTTCCCGGGTGTGCCCGCGATCCTCAGTGTCCCGTACGATTTTCTGGATCCACTCGAGGTTGACGATCGGGACCATGCCAATCAACAGATCCACATGTTGGGCCACATCGACATCATCGGTTACCACGCCACCATGCAGACCTTCGTAGTACAGCATGTCGGTGTGTTCCGGCAGTGGTTTCCACTGGGTAAAGGTGCCGGGCATCTGGTTAAAGGGAACAGCTTCATCAAAGGTATGCAGATAGGCGCGGGTTTCTCCTGTGCCTTTGCTGCCATAGTCACTGAAGCATCGTTCCAGTCTGGCAAAGTCGTTGGCTTCAGGACCGAAATAGCTGATATGACGATTCTCTGCCTGAGCTTTACGGATCATCACTTCCATTTCTGCCCGGGTGTAATGATGGAAGCTGTCGCCTTCAACAAATGCGGCGTTTATCCCCAGCTGTCTGAAGATATGGGTAAAGGCGGTGGTGGTGGTAGTGGTTCCTGCGCCCGAAGAACCTGTCACCGCGATAATAGGGTGTTTCGCTGACATTCCTATTGCCTGCTTTTTTATTTATGAGTTATGGATTGTTATACGGCAGCGGTGACGTAAAGGTCAATTCATCCCGGTTGCTGACCAACCACCCGGTCGCGGCTGCGGATTGCGATGGACTCGTCTTCTTCGCCATATTCGACGACCAGTTCACCTTTCCTGAGGGCGTCACGGCAGCGGGCTATTGCGGTTTGCAACATATCATCAGACAGGGCATCAAAGCCGCCATCTTCGACCTGAGTCAGCAAATATTCACGGATCAGATTGTTCAGGGTATCTGCAGGTAATTGCTGTAAGGCGCTGTATGGGATCAGCATGGAGAGTCTCCGGTCAAAAAGCTCAAAATTCTGGGTTCGAGATAATACCTTGGATGCCAGGGAAGGCCACCATTGATAAAGCCGACGTGCCCGCCCCGGGGATGTAATTCGTAGGTAATCGCATCAGACAGCACTTCGGGGGATGGGATAACCGCATCGGTCATAAAAGGATCGTCACAGGCGTGAATGATCAGGGTCGGGGTTGTGATATTCCCCAGAAACGGCATGCCACTGGCCCGTCGATAATAATCTTCGACATCACTGAAACCATGCAAAGGCGCGGTGACTGCATTGTCAAACTGATGGAAACTGGTCAGGCGGCCAACGATATCGGCGGTAATCGGCATTTGGCGACTCAGCCGCGGATGATTAATCTTGGCCAGGGTTTTGGCCTGCAGCTGGCGGATAAGATAGGACTGGTATACCCGGGAAAAGCCGCTTTGCAATCGTTGCGCGCAGGCATCCAATCGTAACGGCGCCGAGACGACCACCGCTTTGCTCAGCAGGCTGCGCTGACCCTGCTCTCCCAGATATTTGGTCAGTACATTGCCGCCCAGGCTGTAGCCACAGGCATAAAGAGGGGAATCGGGGAAGCGACTGCGCAAGGTGTTTAATGTCATCGCCACATCTGCGGTGTCGCCGCTGTGATAGCTGCGGGCCAGCCGATTGGGCTCCCCCGAGCAGCTGCGATGGTGATGTACTGTGGCGGTCAGGCCATGGTGCTGGCAGCGCTGCAGCAAACGTCTGGCGTAATGGGAGTCAGAGTTGCCTTCAAGGCCATGAATGAGCACCACAATGGCGTCACCGTTTTGCGCAGTGCCACACCAGTCCAGATCGATAAAGTCGCCATCATCCAGCTCCAGCCGCTCTCTGCGTAATGCGGGGCGCGGCACTTTGGTCAGTACAGGTAAAATGGTCTGAATATGAGGACTTCTGGCCCACCACGGAGGAGAAAACGGTCTTGAACTCATAAGCTTGTCTGTATCACTTCTGATTGTTGACTGGTTGCACTATACCTGACTCACGGCGTCACAACAGCATGTCAATCTGATGGCGCGCACTTCACTGCAGGCTCTTGCCGGATATTAAAACGTGTGTTTAATTGGGTAATTGTTTTTCGGCCACAGGATGAGGCGATGAAAAGAAGAACCTTTCTGACCGGGGCGTTTGCCGTCACCACAGCGCTGGCTGTGGGAATGGTAATCTATGAGCCGGCACTTGAGGGTGCTGCGCCCGCTGATGATCACCGCGAGCTGTTTGCCGTGGTCATCCCGGTGCTGCTTGATGGCGCTCTGCCATTAATGCCAGTTCCCCGTGAGGCGGCCATTAACCGCACGCTGGATGCCATTGCGCAGACGTTGTCGGTCCTGCCGTCAGAGCAGCAACAGGAACTGGAGGTGCTGTTGTCTGCGCTGGAAAATCGTCTCGGCGCTCTGGTGCTTACCGGCAGCATGACACCTTTGCTGATGCGCACGCCAGAGCAGCTTGGGAGCATGCTTGAAGGGTGGCGGGATGCCTTTTTGCAGCTGCAGCAACAGGCGTATTACGGGCTGCGTGAGCTGGTGATGGCCAGTTTCTATGCCTGCCCTGAGCACTGGCCTTTGCTACATTACGCCAAACCCGCAATCTAACAAGGACGCAAGGATGGCAATAGCAGATCCGATTGAACAAGGCCTGAGTCAGGGCTGGCGACATCTCGATGGCAGCAGTATTGCCCAGTCGCAGACGCTGGAAGCTGATGTGGTGATTATTGGTTCCGGCGCAGGTGGCGGAACCGCTGCAGACATATTGTCTGAAGCCGGGCTTGATGTGATTCTGGTTGAAGCCGGGCCGCTGAAATCCTCCAGAGATTTCAATATGGAGGAGCGCAGCGCTTATCCCAATCTGTATCAGCAGGCGGCGTCGATGAAAACCGCCGATAAGGCGATTGGGATTTTTCAGGGACGGGCGGTCGGCGGGTCGACCACCATCAACTGGACCACTTCTATTCGAACCCCGGAGCCCACACTGGAGTATTGGGCAACATACAAGTCCGTGACTGGTCTGAGCCGCGAATCGCTGGCACCCTGGTTTGATGCCATGGAAGCCCGGCTGTCGATCCGGGAGTGGGCATTGCCGCCCAATCCCAACAACGACAAACTCAAACAGGGCTGTCAGCAGCTGGGCTGGGATTATACCGTTATCAAACGCAATGTGGCGGCCTGCTGGAATACCGGTTATTGCGGCATGGGATGTCCGGTTAATGCCAAACAGTCAATGCTGGTGACCACAGTACCCGCCATGCTGGCCCGCGGCGGTCGCTTGCTCAGTCGGGTTAAAGCGGTGCAGATTGAGCATCACAAGGACCAGGTCTATGGGATCAGGGCGCAGGCATTGAACGAAGCGCTGCAGCCAACCGGTATCGAGCTGATGCTCAAGGCCCGGCATTACATTCTGGCCGGTGGCGCCATTCACACCCCAACCCTGATGATGCGCTCAGGCGTTGCTGATCCCTATGAGCTGCTGGGTAAGCGTACTTTCCTGCATCCGACTCTGCTCAGTGGCGCCCTGTTTGATGAAACCATCAGTGCCCACAGTGGCGCACCTCAATCCATTTACTCAGATCAATTTGTCTGGCGCGATGGCGCTGGTGGAATGCCCGGCTACAAACTGGAGGTTCCGCCACTGCACCCTGTATTGCTGGCCTCGAAGACTCTGGGATACGGCAGTTCTCACGCAGAGCTGATGAAGCAGTTTAATCAGCTGCAGGTGACTATTGCGCTGGTGCGCGATGGCTTCCATCCTGAGCTTTGCGGCGGTCAGCTGTCGGTAAAAGCCGATGGCAGTTTCTCGCTGGACTATCCGTTGACCCGGACGTTCTGGGATACCGCGCGCTCGGCATTTGCCTCGATGGCGGAGCTGCAATTTGCTGCCGGAGCCAAACAGGTACTGCCGATTTCAGAAGGGATGACATTTGCCAGTTCCTGGCGGCAGGCCAAGCAGGCGATAGCTGATATGTCGCTGGCACCGCTGCGCACTGTGGTGGCCTCAGCTCATGTGATGGGCGGCTGTCCCTTTGGGGAAGACAAGCAGCAGGCGATGGTGGGCAGTGATGGCCGCAGTCACTATCTGGAAAATCTGTCGGTGATGGATGGCTCGCTGTTCCCCACCAGTTTGGGGGCCAATCCACAGCTGACTATCTATGGTATTATCGCGCGCAATGCCACCCGCCTGGCAGCAGAGCTGACGGCGGGTGGTGGCAGGCCTCAGGCGACGGCGTCTTCCTGATGCTGAAAATCAGCGACGGCCAGCAGATCGAGGTCATATTGCTGCAGAAAGTGCTCAAGATTGCTGTGATGGGGCGTCAGTGATTGGCGCCCCAGCCATTTGAGGATCAGATTCTGGCCCTTGCGCTCCAGTGATAACTCAACATCCAGCATTTTGTGATATTCAGCCGTTGGCAGCCTGGCTTTTCCCAGTTGCCGCAGCCGGCGGTAAGGCACCAGCAGGCGGCCCTCCCAGCGGTTTATGAGTTGGGTCACTTCCTGCCACTGCGAGCTGTCCAGCCCCAGTCGCCGGCCATCCAGATACCAGGCCAGCAGCAGTAAGTTGACATTGACCTGATGCTGGTTTTGCAGACTCAGGCAAAGCTCCCGGTGTTTGGCGTAATGAAGATCACACTGTTGCCAGAGGCGCTGATCCAAAGGTGTCACGAGCTCTCCTTGACGTTACTTTGATTGATCTGAAGCTGGCTTACTGCAGCACGGCAGTGGCCGCTTCCTGCTCCATCATATCAATAGTTTCCTGCAGTTCAAGCCAGGCCATTTCACTCTCTTCCAGTGTGTTGGTCAGCTCCGCCCGCTCTTTCAGCACGTCAGTCAGTCTGGCTTTGTTGTCGGCGTCATACAGCGAGGTATCTGCCAGCATGGCTTCCAGCTCGGCCAGGCGGTCATTGCAGCTTTGCTGCTGGGACTCCAGCTTAGCCTGCTGCTTTTTCATGGGTGACAGTTTCTGGCGCAGTTCCGCTTCCAGACGCTTTTGCAGCTTTTTATCCACAGTCGGCGCAGCCGAAGTCTTTGCGGGCGCTGCGTCGGCTTTGGCCGCCTTGGCCGCATCGAGCAGCCACTGATGATAGTCTTCCAGCGTACCGCTGAAGGAAGTAACCTCGCCGCCATCCACCAGATAGTAATCATCACAGGACAGGCGCAGCAGGTGTCTGTCGTGGGAGACGATCACCATGGCCCCTTCAAATCCCTGCAGCGCCATGGTCAGCGCGTGGCGCATTTCCAAGTCCAGGTGGTTGGTGGGTTCGTCGAGCAGCAACAGATTGGGTTTTTGCCACACCAGCAACGCCAGTACCAGGCGCGCCTTTTCGCCGCCGGAGAACGGCTTAACCGGTTGCAGCGCCATATCGCCCTGGAAGCCGAAGCTGCCGAGAAAATCACGCAGCTCCTGCTCGCGGGTATCCGGTGCCAGACGCATCAGATGTTGCAATGGGCTGTCGTCCATCCGCAGATAGTCAATCTGGTGCTGGGCAAAATAGCCAATGTTCAGCCCGGCATTGGTTTCATACTGACCTGTCATCGGCTGCAGCTCGCTGGCCAGCAGCTTGATTAAGGTGGATTTACCGGCGCCGTTGCGACCCAGCAGACCAATACGCGCACCCGGAACCAGGTTCAGGTGCACCTTTTTCAGCACTTCTTTGTCACCATAGCCGACGGATACCTGCTCCATGCTCACCAGCGGATTGGGCAGAGCGTCCGGCTCGCGAAATGCCATAGTGAACTGTGAGTCAGCCTTGGCTGGCAGCAGTTCGGTCATGCGCTCCAGGGCTTTTACCCGGCTTTGAGCCTGTTTGGCTTTACTGGCTTTGGCCTTGAAGCGGTCGATAAAGGATTGCATATGGGCACGTTCGCGCTGCTGACGCTCATAAGCCACCTGCTGCTGCGCCATACGCTCGGCGCGGATACGTTCAAAGGCGGAGTAATTGCCTTTGTAGAAATTCAGCTTCTGGTGCTCAAGATGCACAATTTCATCCACAATGCCGTCGATAAAATCGCGGTCGTGACTGATCAGCACCAGGGTACCCTGATAGGCTTTGATCCAGCCTTCCAGCCAGTACATGGTATCCAGATCCAGGTGGTTTGTGGGCTCGTCGAGCAGCAACAGATCGGAACGGCACAGCAGTGCCTGCGCCAGGTTCAGACGCATACGCCAGCCACCGGAGAAGCTTTTGACCGGCTGCCCCTGTTCGGCTTCGGAAAATCCCAGGCCCGCCAGCAGGGCGCCGGCGCGGGCGCGAATGCTGTAACCACCAATAGCGTCCAGTTTGCCGTGCAGCGTGGCAATGGCGTTGCCATCGTTGATTTGCTCAGCATGGGCAAGCTGAGCCTGCAGCTGGCGAAATTCTTTGTCCCCGTCCAGTACATATTCCAGCGCGGAGACTTCCAGCGCCGGTGTATGCTGGGCAACCGATGCCATAGCCCAGCCGGAGGGCACGCGGATGTCGCCTTTGTCCAGACTGATGTCGCCCTGGATCAGCGCCAGCAACGAAGATTTGCCGGTGCCATTGGCGCCAACCAGGCCGATCTTGTGGCCTGGATAGATGGTCAGCGAAGTGTCTGACAAAAGCGTTTTGTTGCCGCGGATCAGTTCGGCATCGGTAATAGTGATCATGGGTCGGTATTCTTGCCGGGGGGAACATGGTTGGGCGGCATAATAGCTTAAAGCCCGGGGAGCGGCAAAGCCGGCGGTTATAAGTGTGTCTGTTGCCGCTGCGCGTTTTATGGTGACAACTGGATGGGCAGATCTCATGCCGTCTGTGTCGATGAGATAACGTATTGCTTTTAGTCTGCTTATGGCAAAATTGCCGGAAAAATATCAGGGATTGTATATATGACCAGAATCAAGAAGCGATTTGTCGCCGCTGCCCGTTGCCCCAAGTGCCAGGCATTGGACAGCATTATGTTGTTCAAGGAAAACGGGGTGGAAACTGTCGAGTGTACCGAGTGTGACTACCGTGAAACTCAGGCGCCTGAAGAGGTCAGCCGTAAAGCCGGTGGAGATGTTATTGGGGTTTTCAAACCCTGAGCCGGTGGACGCCTGAGCACATTTGCGCAGGCCTTATCAGATCCGGGCGGCTTGTTCGCCGGGTGCCTGAATATTCTGAGTCTGAAAATCCGGGGGCCTGAATATCAATACCTGAGTATCCGCAGCCCAGAGTCTGCTGGTTTTCAGGTGTCTGAGCTCCGGTGAACATCGGGCTTTGTGTCTCCGTGCCGGTTTCTCAATGGCTGCCGGTTGATGCTCTTGTTTGAGGCCACTTTTGATTCTTTTACCGGGGCGGGCAATCCGCCTGAGTCGAACCTGTTAACTTTGCCGGTTTCGAACTTTCTCAGTCGTTAATTACTTCTGTCCTGCATGTTATTTGCCCGGAGCTTCCCGGCACCGCATCTGCACCCTGGCGATTTTTATGGCAACCCTGGCCATTGGTTTATATCGCGTTTTATGACGGACAGCCTGAACTTACATTGTTGGTTAAATGTTTCTTAAATGTTGCGTAAACAGGATTTAATCCTGTATGTTAGCGGCATCGCAGGTTCATTCGTTTGCGTGAGCCATTCAAATATCCGATTTCCCTGACATTTCAGAAAAGTCTGTTGCTCCTGTCCCGGCAATGGACAGGGGAGATTCTGTGTCTGTGGCCGGATATTGCTGTTGAAGATGCTTACCCTGTGGCGACGAAATTTAGGCTGTCTGGTTTTGGCCGGTTTCTTACGAGTGAAGCTGAAGTCGCGATCGCTTGGGATCGTATAATAAAAGCAGCTTAACTATCGGACGATAGGGAAGTCCCGTCAGCTGCATGTAAAAAGGTTATGTGGCATGCAAGACGAACAGCAGAACATTCAGTACTACTCCAGGTTTTTGATCCGTTTGGCCTGGACGGTGGAAGTGATTGCCGTATTTATCGGTTTTACCATCTCCATCCTGATGTCGGTTTCGGCATTTAATTCAGTCTCTTCCTACGAAAATGTCAGTTTTATCGACAGCAGCTCAGCCGTGCTGATAGCCGGTTTGCCCTTTTTGCTGGTGGCGGCAGTCGAGCTGTGTAAAATCCCGCTGGTGTTCGCCTTTATGGCCACCAAAAGCCTGTGGTGGCGCAGCATCTTCCTGTTTTTCGTGTTTTTCCTGTGTTTGATTACCTTTGAAACCATGCTCAATGGTTTTGAACGTAACTTCTCCAATCTCAGTCGCGCCATCGACAATCGCAAGAACGAAATCCTCAACGTTGACACCCAGATTGAACTGCTGGAGAAACGTCGTGCCCATGTGCAGAAATTTACCGAGGAAGAGTTGGTTGCCGAGGTCGCTGCCGAGGATGCCCAGGCGCAGCAGGTGCTGAATGACAATATGGCGCGCATTGAGTCCAGCAAGAATCAACAGCTGGCCGCTATCAATGCCAACTTTGAACCCAAGCTGAAACAGGAAATCGCCGAGCTGATGGCGGTGCGTGACGGTTACTACAAAGATTGGAATGAAGAAAAAGTGCTGATAGAAGAGCGTTTTACCAGCACTGTGGTCAGCAACGTCTCCGGCAGTAAAGAAGAGCGTGATCGTTTGCTGGCGGAGTTGGAATCCCTCAAGGCCGAGATGAAGCGGGAGATGGATGATGCCAGCTTCCTGACCGAGGCGTCGGTTGAGAAAAAATATCGTCAGCTGATTAAGGACAAAGAGCAGATGCTGGCGACTATTACCACCGGCTATCTGGGTGGCGGTGCGCTGGAGAAACAATCTTTGATGGAAGATCAGCTGCGTCAGCAAATTGAATTTGTGAACGGCAAATACGACCGCCGCATCAAGGATATCAACGAGCGCATCGACGAGAAAAAGGCTGAAATTCAGAGTCGCTACAACCAGAATGCCAAGTTGAGAAACAATATCGTGGCCAAGGCGCGCTCCGAGCAGAAGGAATTTATGAATCTGCATGAGAGCAGTCTGGCGGAAATTGCCGAATATGAAGCGGGCAAGCGGGTTGAGCTGGAGCGTATCAGTCAGCAGGTGTTCAAGTTTGATGAAGAGATTTTCAAACTGCGTAATGAACAGCGCTTGCTGAATACCCAGATCAATCATCTGATCAACCAGAATCAGGTATACCGCATTGCCATGTACGCAACCGGCAAGGAGAACGCCAACGAAGTCAGCCGCAGTACAGTCGGGCTGGTGGCGCTTATCTGGTTTGGTTCTCTGGCGCTGATTGCCGCCGTGACCGGGGTGATGCTGGCGCTGGCCAGTTTCTATCTGCGCCGGGAATTGCGCCGACTGATTGCCGAGAAGGGAGCCACTGCTGTGGTGTCTGAAACTGCTGTTGATGCAGCAGACACTGCTGGCGTCAGCGGACAGGCATGATACTGCGGACCTTGGCCGATGAGCTGGGTATTGGCCAACAGCTTTTTACCTGAGGTCACGGGTAATCTCACATTTTATCGGTTTCATAATATTCAGCAGCGGGTCGCATATGGATAATTGCGACCCGTTTTTGTTTGCACTCCCCGGCTTTATTTTTTGCAAGAGATGACCAACGTTTTGAATAAGTTCTGGCTGTTACTGCTGCCGCTGTTGTTGTCTGCCTGTGCGCAGCAACCTGTAACCTGTGTGTGCGAGCATCCGCAGGTGAATCAACCACCTTCCAGCTCCCGCCCTGCCGTGACAGTGCCACCGGCGAAAGACAGAGAAGCCTTTGAAAAACTGATTAAATACTTCGCTACTCAGGTGAAAAAAGAGTGGGGCGAAGATGACTATCTGGTGGCCAGCAAGCACCAGTACGTGAAGTACATTGATGGCTATCGCACCCGCGCCCATATCGACTTTGACAAGGGCAAAATCTGGGTCAGTACGGTTGCTCAGTATCAGCCCAAAGCCAGGCTGAAAAATGCGATTGTCGAGACGCTGCTGATGCCCGCCGATCCCAGCAAAGTCGATCTGTTCAGCGATAAAAAGGTGGTGATGTCCGGCAAACCGTTTTTGCTTGGGCAGGTTGTTGATCAGGATGGCAAAGCGGTAGAGTGGCAATGGCGCGCCAATCGCTTTGCCGAGTATCTGCTGAACAACCGACTGACCATGAAACGGCTGAAAAAGGGGCACGCCTATTATGTGGAAATCGACATGGTGCAGGATCACCTGAGTCAGCGTGAATACCAGTACGCCCACTTGATCCGCGAGGCCTCGCGCCGCTATCAAATCGATGAAGATCTGATTTACGCCATCATCAAGACGGAATCCAGTTTCAATCCTTATGCAGTCAGTCATGCCGGTGCCTATGGGCTGATGCAGGTGATCCCCAAAACGGCCGGTGCTGATGTATTCAAGCTGGTGAAAAATCGCAACGACATCCCCACCCGGGATTACCTGTTCGATCCGGCCAACAATATCGATACCGGCGCAGCGTATTTTCATATCCTCAAGAATCGTTATTTGCGGGAGGTGGTGAACCCCACCACCAGGCATTACTCCATGATATCTGCCTATAACGGCGGCACCGGCGGCGTGTTGTCGACCTTTGACCGTGACCGTAAACAGGCAATGCGTGAGCTCAATGCCCTGTCACCGACCCAGGTCTATCAGGCGCTCACTACTGAGCATCCCAAGGCGGAGGCGCGGCGGTATTTGCAGAAGGTGTTGTATTTTCAGAAAGAGTTTAACGCCGGCAACCTTTAGTCTTCCTGCTGCCAGCCCAGCGTTCTGACTGCATTGCTATCACCTGTCCAGCCAATCATTTAGCGCTGCTACACTCATGGACTGAACAGCTTCAGCGGCTTTGTCAGCGCCTCGGGCAGATTGCAGGAGGGGGGGGAACTGAGAAATTTAAATGCTCTGAGTCTCATGGGCTGAAAGCATTTGACGGCTTTGCCGTCAGCGCGATCACTGTGAATCCCGGATTCTGAGGAGGTCATCTGTACAGCGGCTTTGTCAGAGCCTCGGGCAGATTGCAGGGGATGAGCCGGGGAGTTTGAATGATGCCTGTCTCATGGGCACAAAGCACTTGGCGGCTTGGTCACAAATGTACTGTGAATCATGGTCTCTGCAGTCTTGTTGCAGAAAGTCTCATTAACTGTTTAAATTCAGCTGCTATTGAGCTTTTGTGTTTGGCTTGTCCCTGTCGATAAGTCCTAGACTGTGTCCATCAACGATTGGAGGACACCAGGATGAAAGCCCGATACTTACTGCCGTTACTGACATTTACCGCATTTGCGGCCCAAGCCATGACTATTTCGAGTCAGGATATTCAGGAAGGCTCTCCCATGGCCAACACCTTTGCCTACAAAGGTTTTGGCTGCAGTGGCGGCAATCAGTCGCCACAGTTGAGCTGGCAGGGGGCGCCCGCCGGCACCGGCAGTTACGCCATAACGGCTTATGATCCGGATGCGCCGACCGGCAGCGGATGGTGGCACTGGCAGGTCGTTAATATTCCAGCCAGTGTTCATAGTCTGAAGCGCGATGCTTCGGGTCATATTCAGGGCGCAGACGAGCTGACCAACGATTACGGTAATAAGGGGTTTGGCGGTGTATGCCCACCATCGGGTGACGGCATGCACAGATACCAGTTTACGGTCTGGGCACTGCCAGATGCCAGGCTGGAATTGCCGGCCAATGCGTCAGCAGCGCTGGTGGGGTATCTGCTCAATGCCAAAGCGCTGGACAAGGCGACCCTGACCGCGACTTATGTTACCCCCTGATTGCCGTTTTTAATCAATCCACAGGAGGCAGCCTGACAACATGAGTCAGAAACTCATTCAAACCAGCGTGTTTGCCGGTGTTCAGCGTCAGCCACTGCGCAATGTGCTGATGCATATGCCGACTATCATCTGGGTCGAGAAGGGACAAAAGCTGTTGTGGTGGCATGAGCAGCAGCTGGTTTTCTCCCGCCGGCAGTGGCTGCTGATCCCCGCCGGGCAATATCTGACATTCGTCAATCAACCCACAGAGCGCGAGTTTTACTCCCGTTGTCTGGGGTTGTTGGCACCGCCTCCGGCAGACTGGCTGACGCCATCGCAGCAATCCTTGCCACCACAGGTTGCGGTCAGTGACAATCTCGCCTGGTGTTTTAATACCTTGTTTTCCATGCCTGCCCTGTGCCATTCGGCCCAGAAGCACTTGCTCTTCAGTTTGTATGCCGAGCTTCGACAGCAGGGGGCACTTGGTTTGTTGTACCCCAGCGCCAATGAAACGCTCAGAGATCGGCTGAGCCGGTATCTTGCCATTGAGCCGGCCCGGGAGCATAAGCTCGAACTGGTTTGTCAGCATTTTCATATGAGCCGCGCCACCATGATCCGCAAGTTAGCCAGCGAAGGCACTGGATTCCGGGAGCTGTTGGCTGAGGTGCGCATGGTGCATGCGCTGTCGTTACTGCAGCAATTCCGCAGTCAACTGGATGTGGCACTGGCCTGTGGTTACCAGTCAGAATCCCGCTTTGCTGCGCGATTCAGACAGACATTTGGTCTGAGTCCAAGAGAATATCAGCAGACTCTGGCGTGAATCATTGTGCTGGTCGTTGCAGTTCTTTGCGTCTTTGAGGGCTGCAGCTATCATTCCGGGCCACCTGGCTCCCATATCTCCCAGCTTTCAAATCCCTGTTGTCTGGCAAGTTCAATGGCCCGCTGTTGCAGCGCCGTTGCCTGGCTGAGGCTTTGAAGCGTCACTCAGACGAAAGGGTTAATAGCCAGACATGCCGGTTGGGCATGCCTGGCTCAGATCCTAGAAAGGTCTTTGGTTTGATGAGGCGGATCAAACCAGCGCTTCGACCTCTTTGCGCAGCAGACTGAGGATATTGGCGGTATCCAGTTGCTCGCCCTGCTGCTCAATTTCCTGCAGACGGGTGCGAATATCATTCTGATGCTGGCGCATGACCTCGAAGAAATAGGGTGAGTTGGCATCTTTTTGCAGCCGGCTTTGCCAGTGCTCAAACACTGCTATGGTGGCATTGAGCTCGGTCAACAGCGCTTCATCGGCGCTAAGGTCCCGCGACTGCCAGTTGAGCAGGGTAAACAGACGCAGGATGATATTTGAGCCATGGCAGCAAAGCAGGATCACCTCGGCGATATCATTTTTGGGTCTGGGCTCCGCCAGATAGCCAAGCCAATGGTCGAACAGGTTGGTGTCGTTACGCACGCATTGCTTGAAGCTGTCATCCAGTCCTTTGGGCTCGGCGGCCGCATCACTGAGTGATTGCCGCAGTGCGGTGAGATAACTCAGGTAGCCGCTGACGGTGGCCAGCAATTGAGTGGGAAACGCGCGTTTTTGCCACTCAGGCGCGATAAACAATACGCACAGCACCGGCAGCGCCACACCCAGCAGAGTGTTTTCCAGACGGGGCAGCAAAATACCATCGCCATGACCGCTAAGGGCAAAGCCGGAGAACACAAACAGGGTGACGCAAAATACCCCTACGCCATAGATGCGGTTGGCGGTGTGGAAAAAGCCGATGGCTGCCAGGGTAAAGGTGACTACCAGCCAGGGATCGCTGATGTGCCAGTGTTGCATCAGTGCCACCACCGCCAGGCCACCTATAGTGCCACTCAGACGTTGCAGCAGTCTGGGCCAGGTCAGTGCCAGGTTGGGCTTGAGCACCAGCAGGCTGGTCATCAGGGTCCAGAAGCCGAACTCCAGATGCAGGGCCGTGACCAGTACCCAGCCCAGGGTCAGGCTGAATACGGCCCTTACCGCATGGCGGAAATGGTTGGATCTCAACGTCAGCTGACTGCTGAATTTCTGCCACAGCACGGCAATTGATGACTGTGCCAATGCATTGCTGCGGGTTGTGGTACCGGCTGGCGCATGATAGCCCGACTCCAGCTGGCTCAGGGCGATGTTGATCAGCTCCAGCTTGTCGATGACCGCCAGGGTCTGGAGGTATTCGTGGCGAAACTCCCTGCCCAGCTCAGTGGTGTCCAGAGTGATGCTCTGGCGCAATGCATCAAACTTTTCCATTGGCAGGCTGAGGTTTTTGGCCTTGGGTTTGGCAATGCGCAAACGCTGCGCCAGTTCTCCGGACAGCTCATGGATTGAGGCCAGCCAGCTTTCATGCTGTTTCTGGAAGGCGGCGCCGGGGGCAAAGTGCAGCAGGCGGGTCAACTCGGCAATACGGTCGGCGGTGTTGAGGCTGCCCAGCAACCAGCCCAGCTCTTCGCTTTGTTCGCCTGCCGTCAGGCGCTGCTGAATTTTCTGTTGCAGCGAGTTGTACTTGCCAGCGTACAGCGCACGGAGCTTGGCGGTGACCACGAAGGTCTCCCGGTAACTGCCGGGCAGCAGCGGGCGGGTGTGGGAAATCAGTTTCTGTGCCAGTTCCTGATACAGCTCGTGCTGCAAATCCCGGTCTTCGCGGCCCGGCCAGCGCCACAGTGCAAAGCACTGCCACAGCCCATACCAGACTGCGCCGGCGGTCAGCGCCACCGGCAAGTGCCAGTCTTCAAGGCCCGGCTGATAGATCAGCATGGTGTAAATGCCGGCCAGTACAGTGGCGAAACCCACGGCACCGAGGCGGGGTGAGAAGACGGACAGCATCAGCAGAATAAAGCTGCTGCCCGCCAGATACAGGCCATAAACCCAGGGCAGGGGATAGAGCACTATGGTCAGGTAACTGTGCAGCAAAAACAGCAGGGTGCACAGCACAAAGTCCTGCAGCCTGTGTCGGGTAACGCTGGCACTGTCTCCCAAATGGCAGGCGATACTGCCCAGAGACAGGGCGATACCTGTGGTGTAGTGGCCGAGAAAAAACAGTGGCAGGGCGCAGCTCAAAAAACTCAGAGCGGCAATATTAGCCCTTAAATTTAACAGGTTACGAATGGTTGGCTGGAGGTTTTTCAGGGTAAACCGGGCGCGGTTGCCGCCGGGAAAAGCTGCCTGGGTCATGGTGTTGCTTATCGGGACAAAGATAGCGCTACTTTAGCACTGATTGTGCAGTGTTTTCAGCGTCAAAGGTGTGAACCCCGGACAGATTTAACCAATTTAATTTGCCGCTATGCTGTACCACGCTACAGCCCCTGTTACAGGTCAAATCCTGAGTGCGGCGTCCTGTGAGCTGTCAGCCTGTATTAGGCTTTGCTTTTGTGAACTTCATCCGGTTTAGGTAAATTAACTTCTGTTCACATTGACTCTGGGTGGGAAGTCCATAGAATGCCGCACCGTTTGCCCGTATATCGGGCGGGAGGCTTGTCAGGGGAACCTGGGCGAGCAGTCCCGGACACAATTTTTACTACTATAAAGGTGTACTATGGCGGCTGATAACAACTACAGCCTGGGGCCTGTTCCCCATGCTGCGCGCAAAGGAGTGCTGTCCCTGACGATGGTGATGTTGGGGTTAACCTTTTTCTCGGCGAGCATGTGGACCGGGGGGACATTGGGGACAGGGCTCCCGTTTGATGATTTCTTCCTCGCTGTTCTCATTGGTAATCTGCTCCTCGGTATCTACACTTCTTTCCTCGGTTACATCGGCGCCTCTTCTGGCCTTTCTACTCATCTCCTGGCTCGTTTCTCCTTCGGCCTCAAAGGCTCCTGGCTTCCTTCTCTTATTCTTGGTGGCACTCAAGTCGGTTGGTTTGGTGTGGGCGTGGCCATGTTCGCCCTGCCGGTTCAAAAAGCCACAGGCATTGACCCCTACATTCTGATTGCCGTTGCCGGTGTGGCGATGACGGCGACTGTGTACTTTGGTATTGGCGCTTTGATGATACTGTCAGCCATTGCCGTGCCGGCGATTGCGCTGCTGGGTGGTTACTCAGTGCTGCAGGCGGTGGACAGTGTGGGTGGCATCGAAGGTATTAAGGCGATTACCCCGGCTGAGCCACTGGATTTCTCTGTGGCGCTGGCGCTGGTGGTGGGCTCGTTTATTTCAGCCGGCACCCTGACTGCTGACTTTGTGCGCTTTGGTCGCAGCCCGAAAGCGGCCGTGGTCATTACCATGGTGGCCTTCTTTATCGGTAACAGTCTGATGTTTATCTTTGGCGCGGCAGGCAGCGCGGCCACCGGCCAGTCAGATATCTCTGAAGTGATGATGATGCAGGGATTGCTGATCCCGGCCATTATCGTGCTGGGGCTGAATATCTGGACGACTAACGATAACGCCCTGTACGCCTCGGGTCTGGGGTTTGCCAATATCACCGGCCTGCCCAGCAAATATCTGTCGGTGGCCAATGGCATTATCGGCACCCTGTGCGCCCTGTGGCTGTACAACAACTTTGTTGGCTGGCTGACTTTCCTGTCCGCCGCCATTCCACCCATTGGTGGTATCATCATCGCCGACTTCTTGCGCCATCGTGAGCGTTATAAAGACTTTGCCAATGCGCAGTTTGCCACGGTGAACTGGGCAGCGATTGCCGGTGTCGCCATCGGTATTGCGGCTGGACACCTGCTGCCGGGCATAGTGCCCTTGAATGCGGTGATTGGCGGCGCATTAAGTTATTTGGTACTGGATTCATTGCAGGTGCGTCTGCTTAAGACTGCAGCTGCGCAATAGGAAAAGACATGTCAGATTTGCTGATTAAAAACGTGGTGATCCGCGGCCAGGAAGGCAGCAAACAAATTCTGGTCGAGGGCGGCAGGATTGTCGCCATTGCTGACAATGATGTGCAGCTGGATACCTCCGCTCCTGTGCTGGATGGTGAAGGCGGTATGGCGCTCCCACCTTTCTGTGAGCCGCATATCCATCTGGATACTACCCAGACCGCCGGTGAGCCAAGCTGGAACATCTCCGGCACCCTGTTTGAAGGGATTGAGCGCTGGGCTGAGCGCAAAGCCATGCTGTCCATTGAGGATGTGAAGGCCCGTGCCAAACAGACGCTGAAGTGGCAGATTGCCAACGGCGTGCAGCATGTGCGTACCCATGTGGATGTGTCTGACCCAACACTGATTGCACTGAAAGCCATGCTGGAAGTGAAAGAAGAGATGAAGCCGTGGGTCGACCTGCAGATTGTGGCATTCCCGCAGGAAGGTATTCTGTCCTACCCCAACGGCAAAGAGCTGCTGGAAGAGGCGGTGAAGCTGGGCGCCGATGTGATTGGCGCCATTCCACACTTCGAGTTCACCCGTGAATATGGTGTGGAATCACTGCATTATGTATTCGAGCTGGCGCGCAAATATGACCGTCTGATCGACGTGCACTGTGATGAGATTGACGATGAGCAGTCGCGTTTTGTTGAGACTGTGGCCGCGCTGGCGCACAAGTACAACATGGGCGAGAAAGTCACCGCCAGCCACACCACCGCCATGCACTCCTATAACGGTGCGTATGCATCGCGTCTGTTCCGTTTGCTGCGTATGTCCGGCATTAACTTTGTGGCCAACCCGCTGGTGAACATTCACCTGCAGGGCCGCTTCGATGATTACCCCAAGCGCCGCGGTGTGACCCGGGTAAAAGAGATGCTGGCCTCCAACATCAATGTCTGCTTCGGTCACGACGATGTGTTCGATCCCTGGTATCCGCTGGGCACAGCCAACATGCTGCAGGTGCTGCATATGGGGCTGCATGTGTGTCAGATCATGGGGTATGACCAGCTGAATCAGTCACTGGATTTGATCAGCAGCAAATCTGCCCGCACCCTGAATCTGCAGGACACTTACGGTATTGAAGAGGGCAAAGCAGCTAACCTGCTTATTCTGCCTGCGGAGAACGACTTCGACGCCCTGCGCCGTCAGGTGCCGGTACGCTATTCAGTGCGTAACGGTAAGGTGATTGCCCAGACGCAACCGGCTACTACTGTGCTGCATCTGGAGACCACGGAAACCGTGACCTTCAAGCGCTGATATGCATGTCCGGCAGTTAGTTTTAACACTGACTCAAAGGCGCTGAACAATCTCCTTAAAGCCCCGCGCTTTCAACGCTGCGGGGCTTTTTGCCTATTTAAGCTGCAAGCATTGAGATATTTTGCCGGTTAAATATTCTGACGACCGGTTATCCAATAATGTTTTTGTCTTACAGTCATTTCCTTATTCATTCCTATCTCAGCGGTATTTACGGTGTTCATTGGCGGGCTTTTGGCTGGTGGATTATGTTGTATGAGTCAGTGATGGATGAATATTCTGCGGTTATCTGAAAGTTCATCTCACAGCAGACGGTCTGATCATGCGGGTTCATTGTGCGGCAGCGCCAGTCGGGTGGTCGGTACAGCCTCAGAGGAACCGGAATTTCACTATAAACAGGAATTGCGATGATGAATAAGACAAAGACCCTACTGTCTGGTGCGGCGATGGCGGTGGCCATGGCCGGATTGGCCGGGTGTAATGCGACTGCGGAAACCACCTCATCCCCCACGGTTGCCGGTCAGGCGGACCTGGTGCATTGCTATGGTGTGAATGTGTGCAAAGGTCACAACGACTGTAAAACGGCAGACAATGCCTGTGGTGGTCATGCCAGCTGTAAAGGCTCAGGGTTCGTGGCTATGCCATCCAAAAGCTGTAAGGACGTGGGCGGCGCCATTAAAGATGATTGGGTTGGCCAGATTGCCCAATCGGATCTGGTACATTGTTATGGTGTGAATGTCTGCAAGGGGCATAACGACTGTAAAACGGCGGACAACGCCTGTGCCGGTCACGCCAGCTGTAAAGGCAGTGGCTTTGTTGCCACCCCCGCCAAATCCTGCGCGGACATGGGTGGTGAGGTCGGCGCCTGAGTCTGGCCCCGGAGCAACAGGTTGACGCTGTATGTCAGCCTGTTTTTGCCAACCCGGGTTGCCAGCGTTAGGGTGATGAACTGCGCCAAATCATATTTGTTTTTAGTTGGAGGTGTGGGGGTGACACATAACGCAGTACGGGAGTTTCTCGGATTTGGCCTAGGCCTGAGAACCAAACACTTCGACTATATTCTCAAGCATCAACCGGATATCGACTGGTTTGAAATCCTCAGTGAAAACTATATGGTGCCAGGTGGCAAACCCAGATATTACCTGCAGGCCATAGGTGAGCAATACCCGCTGGTGATGCATGGGGTGTCCTTGTCCATTGGCAGCAGCGATCCACTCGATATGAATTATCTCAAGGCACTGAAAACCCTGGCCAATGAAGTCAATCCCAGATGGATTTCAGACCATATCTGCTGGACGGGTATTCATGGTATTAACAGCCATGATCTGCTGCCACTGCCCTACACCATGGAAACGGTAAGGCATGTGGCGCAGCGTATTGCGCAGGTGCAGGACTTTCTGGGGCGGCAGATATTGCTGGAAAATGTCTCCAGTTACCTTTCCTACCAGGACAGCGACATGGATGAATGGACTTTTGTCAGTGAAGTCGCCAGGGCATCTGACAGCCTGATTTTGCTGGATATCAACAATATTTATGTGAGTGCCCGCAACCATGGTTTCGCGCCTGAAACCTATCTGAACCATATCGATCCGGCCAGGGTGCAGCAGTTCCACCTTGCGGGGCATTCAGACTATGGTGACTATGTGATAGACACCCATGACCATGATGTGCCTGACAGTGTCTGGCAACTGTACCGCAGGGCGCTGGAGCGCTTTGGCGCGGTCAGTACCATGATAGAGCGCGATGCCAATATTCCCGAATTTCTACAACTTGCCGCGGAGTTGCAAATCGCCCGGGATATTGCCTGCCAAACGCTGCCACATCAAGCTCTGTCACTGACAGCAATGCCCGTCAATGGAGAGCAACTATGCCGGGTCTGAAGCAAACTCAGGATCACTTGATGCAGTTTCTGCTCAACCCTCAGGGTAAAGCCCGCAAGGCCGCTAAAGCGCTGGTGGCCAAACAGGGGGAGGTCAGTGCCGATACCCGGCTGGATATCTACGCCAACGCCTATCGGATCCGCCTGACAGAGGTGATCGAAAACGATCACGAGCAGCTGGGGTTTTATCTGGGCGACGAGCTGTTTGAACGCCTGGCCACGGATTTTATTGCCGCGCATCCGTCACATCACCGTTCGCTGCGGCATTTTTGCGATCCCCTGCCGGCATTCCTGGCCAGTGACAGCTATTTCAGCCAGTACCCGATAGTGGCCGAGCTTGCCCGTTTTGAGCGATTGTTGCTGGTGGCCTTTGATGCCGCCGATGCTGCCCGAGCTGATTTCAGTGAATTGACTCAGCTTGCCGCAGAGCTCTGGCCGCAGGTGCGTTTGCGCCTGCATCCCAGTGTGCAGTTGTTTCACTGCCACAGTAATGCGGTGGAAACCTGGCAGGCACTCAGGCACGGTACTGAAGTTCCGGCTGCGGACTATAGTGCCGGGCGTGACTGGCTTATCTGGCGCGGCCATTCCCGGCTGACGGAATTTATTTCGCTGGCTCCCTGGCAAACCGATTTGCTGCAAGCCGTTCTCAGTGGTGAAGATTTTGCTGCTTTGTGTGAAGCTATGCTGGCTTATGTCGATGAGCAGCAAGCGCCGGTGCAGGTGCTGGAGTCGCTGAAAGCCTGGTTTGATATGGGGCTGATCAGCAGGTTGGATTATTGACTTGGTATAACCGAGCGGTTGGTGTCAGCTTGCTGTTCCCCCCAGGGCAGTGTGTTTGCCGCAGGAAAGCTCCGTACCGCAGATAAAAAACGGCGACCACAGGTCGCCGTTTGAGTGAATGACTCAGTAGCCTTTATCTGGTGTAGTAGTAAATCCGGTTGGCGCGCATCCCGCCCCCGATACATCTTGGGTCATTCGGATCGCAGCCCTTGGCAGGTTCGACCGGTTGCATATTGTCTCCGGCATTGCCGATACCGATAAAGTACATGTTGTCGCCACCCGGTGGGATGACCAATTGCGGGGTATCCGGTACCTGCTCGCCCATCTCCAGATACTCCTGATTGTAAACCCGGGTGCCACGGTGCAAATCAAAGCCGTAGAAGCGCCCCTGCCCCAACGCCAGACATACATTTTCAGCACTGGTATCGCCGGGAACGTAGGTGCTGAAATACACCCTGCCCAACACAATAGCTGCCGCAGACAAGCTCTTTTCACCTGTGCCACTGTAGTTGTAATACCAGCCTCGCTTGCTGCCAAAGGCGACGTTATCGGTTTGGCTGACCGGCGGCGCGCTGGTGACATTGTACAAATCACTGATGGTTAACGTTTTTGGTGGCGGGGAAGTTGAGGTACCAAATGACTTGGTGACCACGTTTCTGTCCTGCAGGGTAAAGAACATATCCTGTCTGGCGGTATTGGTGGGGCTTGGGCGCATGCCGGTGCCAATGACCACAGCATCATAGGGGACATTCTGGTAACTCAACTGTTTGCTGGTGCCGCCTGTCGGCGAGTTGACCGTGGTTTCTGTGATGCTGCTGAACATGGTTTGTGCGACAACCGGCTCAGCAAAGAAACGCCGGTTGGTATCCAGCGTATTGCCGCCCAGTGAGGCGAATTTGAAGGCGCTCCAGGGGGCTTTGCTGTCGGCTGGATTGACACTTGGCATATCGATGCGCCAGACATTGGCGCCCGTATCTGTTGCATAAATCCGGTCGGTCAGACCATCGCTGTTGCTGTCCAGTACTGCCACCGCATTGGGTATGCTGTCTACCAGTCCGTTCATTACCGTCTTGGCGCCAGAGCCCGATGCGCCGAAGCTGTGGACTAACTCGCCGGTTTGGGCATCCACAATAAATACTCCACGGCCTTCACTGTCGGCCAGTGGCAGGCTGGTGGCGTCTTTCAGGGTTGAATAGCCGGCACCAAATATCAGCACGGGTCTGGCTGTTTTGGCGTCGGTATTGCCAGTGGGCCAGCCGGGGATCTTGGTAATCACAGGTTCAGACCAGGTTTGTCCTAGTTCAGTCATGTTGGGTGTGTCTGAGGATAGTTGCCACATCAGTTTGGGTTGATCCGGGGTGGTGATATCCAATGCGTAATAGGATTTGCCGCCCCGGCGCATGCCGAAGAATACCCAGGCTTTGGTGATACCGGTTTTGTCGGATTCCACATAGCTGACCGGTGGGCTGTCCAACCCGTACACGGAATGCACACCGGTTGGATTATTTGCCAGCAATTCGCTCAGGTTGGGCAGCAGCTCATAAGGCATAAAGGCCCATGATTCAGAGACGGTATCTGCAGTGTCTCTGAACATGTGCATAAAGCCATGATTGGTTCCCATCAAGATTCTGATATCCGGTGTAGATTGGCTGCCAAAGTTGATGGCCAGGGGCTTGGAGTGTAAAGGATCACCCAGTATATCGTCGCGTTTATCTGTAGTAGAGCCGTTACCATTTTCGTCATCAACATCCAGACCTTTTGCCCAATTAAACAGCTTTTCTAACTCTGTGTTGTTGACTCCCATGTGGACTGCCAATGCACTTTCGGATCCAGCGGAACTGATGGCTTGCTGCACGCTGAACTCCTGCAGCGCTCCATTTGCACCAAAGTTACCCAAAAGCTTGCGGGAGGAGGCTGTTCTGAGCATCTCTGCGGCGCCGCCAGCTGAGACATCATTGCCATCGCCACTGGTTTTTCGACCTGAGCAGGTTGCGTCTGAGGTCCAGTAAGTACAGGCCATAGGATCGATATTGCCATTGGCGTCGATGGCATCTTGATTGTTTTTATCCACAATCAGACCCGAGCTGGTCACCCGCAGTTTCTTGAGATTGCCCATCCAGCGGGGGCCTTTTTGCGGCAGGAACATGGCGTAGTAGACCGAATCCAGCGTATGGGTCCGGTCAAAGTTATTGCTGGCAATGGAGGGTGAGGTAAAGCTGGCATTGACCTGCAGAATGTCGCTGAATACCTGTTGTAAGGCGGCTTGTAGCTGAGAGGCGTTGTTTGCGGCAAAGTATTCACCGCCACCCAACTTGGCCGCTTCTTTCAACAGCGGCGCGGCATCGTCTGCACCTTCACTGAAGCCAATGGTAAAGGTTTTGACCGTTTGCTGTTCAGCCAGAGCGGCATTGACATCCTGGGTGTACATCCACTCAGCCAGGTTGGGCAGAAAGTTATAGTGGGTTTTGCCATCAATTTTCCATTGATATGGCGTGGTGTTGACGTTGGGCAGCTTTTTAATGTCTGAATCGGCATTGCGGTCCAGCGTTGGTGCGCCATCGGTGATATACACAATAAAGGCCTGATTCTGACATTCCTTGTAGGGCGAAATGTAGTTTTTACCCTGTTCAATGCTGGTGTCTCTGGCTGGTTTAAGCCTCTTATTTTCCAGCGCATACATGACTGACTCGCCGGCAAAGTATCTTTTGGCCTCAAACAGGGTTTCACACAGCGGGGTATTGGTTTCAGGGTCCAGGTCATTGATGGTATTCAATAAATCGATTTTATTGCTTTCCGTCATTTGCTGAATACCGGCCACGATGCGACCGCCATCCTGATCGCCTTCATCGGGGAAGTCATAGTTGAACACGGCCAGGCCAAAATCCACTCCCGGTGTGGTGACCACGGTATTTCGGATCACCTCTTTGGCGATATCCAACCGGCTTTGTGGTACCAGCTCTTTATCACCGTGATACCAGCGCAGATAGTTGTCAGTATACAGAGTCACTGGCTGACCTGTGCCAAACTCAGTTTGCTTGGCTTTGGCTATGGCATCGGCTATCTGCGCAGGAGAGGATGAGCCATCCACCTCAGTGTAAGGGTATTTGGTGTTGCCTTGCTTGCGGCCGTCAACCGGGAAACCGTTTACCTGCCCTGCGGCATTGCGCCATTTGCCATTTTCAATATCTTCATAACAGTCGATAAGCGGGCGGGTTTCTGCACCATTGTTGTCTTTAATTTCTTCCCAGGTATCTTTTCTGGCGCTGACACCATACTCCCGGATAAAGCCGGTAAAGAAGCCATAATTGTCCAGGTAATGCCATGAAGTTTCGCAGCCGTTGACTTCTTCGTTAAACCGTCGCCATTCAGAGGGGGAATCCGGAACCGGCATACCGGTATTGTCGATACCGCCTTTGGTGAAATACACCATGCGATCCTGCAGCGAATTGTCGCTGCCGTAGGCGGGGTAGGTTTCCGTTGGGTCGTATCCAACCTCGGCACTGGAGTCCAGGTTCTTCATACTGCCGGAGTTATCGAAGATGATCAGTACCTGAGGTCGGCTACCTGTACGTGAGGAGGACTCGTACACATAAAGCTCGGTATCGTCGGCCTGAATACTGCCGGCAACGACTGATAAGGCGGCAATCGCCGCAGCTGAGATTTTCCTGATAAACATAAGCAACTTCCTGTCTTGTCCGACAAAAGACGCCGGTTTCATCTGCAGGCGAAATCCGTCCTGCCTGATTCATCTTGCTGGGATGGGCGAGTGCCGCCCATCCGTCTGTGGGGATTGACTCCCCGATTAACGTCCGCCCGGCTCGGCGAATTTGGTCATCCAGTCTTCCACCTGGTTGTACCAATAGATGGAGTTGTTGGGTTTCATGATCCAGTGGTTCTCGTCCGGGAAATAAATCATCCGCGACTCCACGCCCCGGCTTTGCAGGGTACGGAACAGCTCAAATCCCTGGCCAACCGGCACCCGGTAATCCAGCTGTCCATGGATCACCAGGGTCGGGGTGTTGAAGTTACCCGCGAAGTAATGTGGTGAGATGGACTGATAGATTTCCGGTTTTTCCCAGTAATGACCGAAGCGGGTTGAGTGCACCGCAAAGTCGGCTGACATCTGCGAGTACATGTTGTATACGGCCGCGTGGATCAGCAGTGCCTTGAACGGATGTTCGCTGCCCAGAATGATGGAGGTCAGGTAGCCACCATAGCTGGCGCCACCGGCGACCATACGATCGCTGTCAATCCAGGGCTGGGCTTTGAACCAGTCAGCTGCCTTGAGCACATCTTCCAGTGACTTGTTTTTCCAGTCCGGGTTGATGGCATCGGCAAAATCCTGTCCAAAACCACTGGAGCCATGGAAGTTAGGCCAGGCAGTGACATAGCCCCAGGAGGCAAAGGTCTGGGCGTTCCAGCGATAGTGGAAGCCATCGGTAATGGCATTGTGCGGGCCACCATGCACCAGCATCATCAGCGGATATTTCTTGCTCTTATCAAAACCCGGTGGGTAGTGCACCCACATCTGGATGTCCTGGCCGTTGTAACCCTTGTAGGTCACAGACTCATAGCTGCCCAGCGCCACCTCTTTCATGATGTCATCATTGAAAGTGTCCAGGCGGGTGGTGTTGCCATTGCGGGGGTTGATCTTCACCAGCCGCGCCGGATACAGGAAGCTGTCGTTGGTGGCCACCAGCGTGCCATCCTTGCTCACTGCGGGCGCACCGAAGTTGGTGTCACCGGTGATGGGCTTGATTTTGCCCTTGGCGCTGATGTGATACAGACGACTGGTACCGGCATCGTCGATGGCAGCGTAAAAGCCCTTGCTGTCAGCGGTCCAGGTGAGATTGCCCACTGAGCGATCCCAGTCAGTGGTGATCTCTTTTTCTGCCTTGTCATCCAAATCCACCAGCACCAGGTTGGCGGTATCGGCATAGAAACCGGCGATGCGCTGGCGGGTATAGGCCAGGGTGTCACCATCCGGGCTGAACATGGGGCTCATGTCCGGTGCGGTATTGTTGGGGGTGAGATTAACGGCTTCGCCGCTGCCGATCCTGGCGAGGAAGATATCCAGGTTGGGGTCCACCTGATTGTCCCAGCCATTGGCATTGAAGGCGATCCACTGACCGTCAGGGTGAATGTCGTAACTGCCGGCGCTTTGATAGTTGCGTGGCAGCTCATGATTAAGTGGACCTGTGACAGCTTCTATCTCGCCGCCTTTGGCGGGAATACGGAATACATGGGCTTGCTTGTCTTCATCCAGCCAGTGATCGAAGTGCGAATAGGGCAGCGCATTCCACTGGTGGGCAGAGACCTTGTTGTCTTTGTCAGCTTTGAGCTGGATGGCCATGTCATCCCAGCTTTTGCCGGGGAAAATGCGGCTGATGAAATACAGGTAATCCCCTACCCATTTGATGCCATAAACGCCGGTGGGCACCTGAGTCAGACGCTGGGCCTCCCCGGGACCGTTCATCGGCAGCAGATATATCTGGCCGGCATCATCGTCGTTGCGTTTGCTGACAAACGCCAGCGTCGTGCCGTCCGGGGAGAATGTCGGCTCACTGACCCGCAGGCCTGCTGCTGTGAGTGGGCGCTGACTTTTTCCATTTTCATCAAACAGCCACAGCTGGGTGGCGCCTTTGTCTGTGTCGACATTGTATTGAGTGACCGGCGCGATGATCTGGTCACCATCGGGGGAAATTGTGGGGCTGCCGATACGATTGAGTTGCCACAGCACATCAACCGAAAGTGGCTTGCCTGCTTCCGCCATGGCAGATGCCAGAGGCATCAGGCTGCAAAGCAGTGTAATACCGACCTTCTTCACGAGTGGATCTCCAATTTGTAGTAGTAATTTTGTCCTATTGCTAACTGGTCAGTATATCCATTTGTGTTAAATAAAGGCTACACAAAGCGCTGTGTTGTTGTTTGTTTTAAGGGTGTTTGGTGGTTTTGTGTGACCCTGTCTTTGTTGGTGGATAAATCAACTTTGATTTTGATTTTTAATCGATATATCGCGCTGCCACGCTGCTTGGCTTCAGCACCGCCCGGCAGTTGCACTCTGCTTGTTGTTTCTGTGTTGGTTGCCTGGTGTGTTTTTGTGGTTATCCAATTGTTGCTTTGTGGTGACATTTTGCTGTGGTTCAGTATGATACGCGCGAGCTTGGACTGGTCTGAGCTCCCGGGCAGGGGGGCACTGGCTGTTTGCCGGTGATTGTCGGGCAAAGCGCAATACGCTCCGGGAAGGAGTACCGCTGGCGAAAGTGCCGCCAGCGGTTGGACCACGCGGCATATTGCCACCTATAACAATTTGCGATGGACCTACAGGATGAAACCTTTACATAAAACCAAAATAGCGACATTGATTAGCCTGTCATTGCTGGCGAGTGCCGGGGCGGTGAGTGGACAGGCGATTGCTGAAGAGACTGCAGCGAAAGAGTCCAAACTGGAAGTCATTGAAGTGACTGCCCGTAAGCGGGTGGAAAATGCCCAGGAAGTGCCTGTGTCCGTGTCGGCACTGCAGGGCGAGAATCTGGATGCCTACGCCAGCGCCGGTATGGATATCCGTTTTATGAACGCCAAAATTCCCAGTCTGTCGGTGGAGTCTTCATTCGGCCGGACTTTCCCGCGCTTTTATGTGCGAGGTCTGGGCAATACCGATTTTGATTTGAACGCCTCTCAGCCGGTGTCGCTGGTGGTGGATGATGTGGTGCAGGAAAATCCCATCCTTAAAGGTTTTCCGGTATTTGATATCGAACGTATCGAAGTGCTGCGCGGCCCTCAGGGCACCCTGTTTGGCCGTAATACCCCGGCCGGTCTGGTGAAGTTTGACTCGGTAAAGCCGTCTCAGGTGTTTGATGGCTATGCCACTGTGTCTTATGGCACTGGGGGCGCCGTTGATTTTGAAGGTGCCGTGGGCGGCGGACTGACGGAGCGGGTATCGGCCCGGGTAGCCGGTTTGTGGCAGGAAAAAGATGATTATATCGATAACCTGGCACCGGGCTTTGAGCAGCCGGATGTGCTCGGGGGCTACAGTGAGAAAGCCGCCAGAGTGCAGTTCCTGTATGAAGGCGATGACTTTACCGGTCTGCTGGCCTACCGGGTTCGGGATTTGGATGGCAAGCCGATTGTGTTCCACGCCAATCTGATGAATGTTGGCTCCAACAAGATCCGCCCTGACTGGGATGACAAGGTGGTATTCCAGGATGCTGCCAGCCGCGCGACCCAACAGGTGCAGACTCAGGGGGTGAGCCTCAGGCTCGAGTGGGATCTGGGTGACTATGACTTGCTGAGCATCACCGCCTGGGACAGCGCTGAAATCTATTCCCGTGCCGATGTTGACGGTGGTTATGGCGCTGCCTTCCTGCCTGATTATATGGGACCTGGCGTGATCCTGTTCCCGGCGGAAAGTGCCGACGGTATTCCGGATCATGATCAGTTCACTCAGGAGATCCGCCTGGCCAGTAACTTTACCGGGCCATGGAATTATCAAACCGGCCTGTATTACTTCCAGGAAGATCTGACCATTGACAGCTTCAGCTTCGATACCCTGGCAGGTGGCATTCAGAACGGCTATGCCTTCCAGAACCAGAAAACCAAAGCCTGGGCGGTATTCGGCGCGGTAGATTATGACGTCAATGACAGGTTCGCCATCAGTGCCGGCCTGCGCTATTCCAAAGACGACAAGGACTTCTACGCCGAGCGGGTGCAGGGGCCTTTCGGCAGCGGCACGGCGGTGGGCACTGCCAACCCTGACGATGACCATATCTCCTGGGATTTGTCCGGTGTGTATCAGCTGACCGATGAGGTTAACCTGTTTGCCCGTCTGGCCAATGGTTTCCGCGCGCCCAGTATTCAGGGCCGCATTCTGTTCGGCAATGAAGTGACCGTAGCCGACTCTGAAACCATCAACTCTGCCGAGATGGGCATTAAGTCTGACGTACTCGATGGCAATGGTCGGGTTAACCTGACGGCTTTCTACTATGAGATGAAAGATCAACAGCTGACCGCTGTGGGTGGTGAGTCCAACTTCAACCGTCTGCTCAATGCCGACAAGACTGTGGGTTATGGTCTGGAGCTGGATTCAACCTGGATCCTGGCCAGTGAGCTGATGGCAACCTTCAACGCCAGCTACAACAAGACCAAGCTGGAAGATGGCAGCCTGTATCTGCCGGGTTGTGCCCAGTGTACTGTGACTGACCCCTTCGTCGCGGGTAAAGGGTACAGCATTGATGGCAACAATCTGCCTCACGCGCCAGAGTGGATTGCCAACCTGACGCTGGAATACAGCCGGGATCTGGGCGAGGGTGAATTCTACGTGTTCACTGACTGGTCCTATCGCAGCGAAATTGACTTCTTCCTGTATCAATCCATTGAGTTTACCGGCGAGGCCCTGCTCGAAGGCGGCCTGAGAACCGGTTACAAGTGGGATGTGGGTGACTTCCAGTACGAAGTGGCGGCGTTTGCCCGAAACCTGCTGGATGAGCGGGTGGTGATTGGTGGGGTCGACTTCAACAACAACACCGGCATGGTGAATCAGGGCCGGTTTGTGGGCGTTGAAGTCAGAGTCGACTTCTTCTGATCCCCAGTAGACGGCAAACTAATGGACGCTAAACTCCGTTGCTGGTGCTGAGCCACTTTGTGTCAGCGCCGGTTCGCTGAAGAGCTGGCAGCAATATTTATCCAAAACAAAGCCCATCATGTGTTGATGGGCTTTTTAATTTATACGAGTGCTATCGGTCGCTGCGGTGTACCTGGCTTAGCTTTTTGCCTGGCTTGGCTTTTTGCCTGGTTTGGTTAAGCCCAGCGCAAATCAGAGGGCCGACAAAGCGCATACACCTTATGACTTGCCGGTTTTATCCGCCGACAGCGACAGTATCCACACCGACAGCGCCGCCACTGCGGTGAAGCCTGCCAGAATAATAAAGGGTATGGCGCAGTATCCCAGCACATGCCAAATGACTGATTCCAGTGTACTCATTGTCTTGTTCTCCGTTACCAGCCCTGTACGCCCTGCATGTCAGGCAGCTTGTGGGCAATCCCCTTGTGGCAGTCAACACAGGTTTTGTCGCCGTTTGCCAGCGCGGTGGAATGTTGTCTGGCGCTGCGGGCACCCTGCTCGGAAAAATCCATATACTCGAACTGGTGACAGTTACGGCATTCCAGCGAGTCGTTGGCTTTTAAGCGTGCCCACTCCCGCTGTGCCAGATGCTCCCGTCTGGCCTGGAATTTCTCCGGGGTGTCTATGGTGCCGACAAAGTAAAACAGCAGCTCTTTGGAGGCCTGCACCTTGCGGACTATCTTATCCGTCCAGTCGTGGGGAACATGGCAATCAGAGCAGATGGCCCGCACGCCCGAGCGGTTGGAGTAATGGATCGTCTCCTGGATTTCCATCACGATGGGCTGATGGCAGCCGGAGCAAAACTCTTCCGTGTTGGTTGCTTCCATGCCGGTGTTAAAGGCTCCCCAGAACATCAGACCGCCGATAAACCCCATGAACAGGACAATGCCGAGCGCCGCCTGACTGGGCCGTTTCAATCGGTTCCAGAATGCTTTCAGTATTTTCATATTCAGCCTCTCACTATTGCGTCTTGAGTGAGTCAACACGCTGGAAGTCGTTCTTCACCAAAGGCTTGGCATCTGCCTGCGGCACATGGCACTGCAAACAGAAGTAGCGTCTTGGCGACACGTCGGCCAGTACCGCGTCTTCACGGTTGACGTAATGGGTCACGCTGATCTTGGTGGCACCCATCTCTTTAGCATTTTTCCAGCTGTGGCATGACAGACACTTGTTGGCGTTAAGGGAGACCTCATAACTGCGGATATTGTGGGGGATCAGCGGCGGCTGATAGACATAATCACTCTCCAGCATTTGTTCTCTGGGGTATTTCTTCATGTCATCAGCTGGCCGGGTATTTTGCAGCGGGGTAGCACCCCGCAGAGAGCTCAGTCCACCCGTGTCACCGAGTTCTGTGGTGTCGGCCATGGCGCCTGACGCGGTGAGTATCGCCGCGGATAATAAAGTGGTCAGAATGTGTTTGTTCATTATTGTGTTCTCCGCCTGTTCGGCTGCAGCCCCGGAAGGTTTGCCTCCCGGGGCGCACAGTTATGCAATTTTGGTGATCTTTACCGGACACTTTTTAAAGTCGGTCTGCTTGGACAAAGGGTCGGTAGCATCAAGGATCAGCTTGTTCACCAGAATGCGGGCGTCAAAGAACGGAATGAACACCAGTCCCTGAGGCGGACGGTTTCTGCCCCGGGTTTCCACCCGAACCCTGACTTCGCCGCGGTTATTGCTGACCAGCACTTCTTCGCCCCGGCGCAGCCCTCTGGCTTTGGCATCTTCCGGGTGGATATAGCACACCGCATCCGGTACGGCGCGGTACAGCTCAGGCACCCGGCGGGTCATGGTGCCGGTATGCCAATGCTCAAGTACCCGGCCGGTACACAGCCACATATCGAACTCGTCGTTGGGCACTTCCGGTGGTGCTTCGTAGGGCGCTGAAATGATCCAGGCGCGGCCATCGGGTTTGCCGTAGAAGTCCCAGCCGCTGCCGGCTTTGGCATAAGGATCAGAGCCTTCCTTGTAGCGCCACAGGGTTTCTTTGCCATCCACCACTGGCCAGCGCAGACCCCGTACCTGATGGTAGGTGTCATAGGGGGCGAGATCGTGACCATGGCCGCGGCCGAAGCTGGCATATTCCTCAAACAGACCTTTTTGCACATAGAAGCCAAAGTGGGCGGCATCATCATTGAGATCCTGAGCCTGGGTCAGCGGGAAGGCATTGACCTGGCCGTTGGCAAACAGCACGTCATACAGGGTCTTGCCCTGATATTGCGGTGCCTTGTCCAGCAACTCCTGGGGCCAGACTTCCTCGACCTTGAAGCGCTTGGAAAACTCCATGACCTGCCACAGATCCGATTTGGCATCACCCACGGTTTTCACCTGCTGATACCAGCTTTGGGTGCGGCGCTCGGCATTGCCGTAGGCACCTTCTTTTTCGATCCACATGGCGGTGGGCAGTACCAGATCGGCCGCCTGGGCCGTTGCGGTGGGGTAGGGATCTGACACCACAATGAAGTTGTCCGGATTGCGGTAGCCCGGCAAACGTTCGCCATTGATATTGGGGCCAGCCTGCATATTGTTGTTGCATTGCACCCAGTAGGCATTGAGCACACTGTCGTGCAGCATGCGATCCTGCAGCACTGCATGGAATCCGGGTTTGGCCGGAATGGTGCCTTCCGGCAGTTTCCAGATCCGTTCGGCAATGGCTCTGTGCTCAGGATTGGTCACCACCATATCGGCGGGCAGACGGTGGGCAAAGGTGCCGACTTCACGGGCGGTACCACAGGCCGAAGGCTGGCCGGTCAGCGAGAAGGGGCTGTTGCCCGGCGTGGCGATTTTGCCTGTCAGCAGGTGGAGGTTATACACCAGGCTCTGCATCCATACCCCGCGGGTATGCTGATTCATACCCATGGTCCACAGCGACATCACCTTGGTGTTGGGGTCGGCATACTGTTTGGCCAGCTCAAGCAGTTTTTCCGGCTCAACGCCGGACATCTCGGCGGCTTTCTCCACGGTATAAGGAGCAACCGAGGCTTTGTACTGCTCAAAGTCGATATCAGTCATCTTGCCTGAGTTGGGATTTTTAGCTTTCAGCTGCAGCGGGTTGTCGTCCCGCAGGCCATAGCCAATATCGGTATCTGCCTGTTTGAAGTGGGTGTATTTATTGACGAAATCCCAGTTCACCGCATCGTTTTGAATAATGTAGTTGGCGATGAAGTTGGCAATGGCCAGATCGGACTGGGGATGGAAGATATAGCCATGATCCGCCAGTTCAAAGGAGCGGTGGTAGTAGGTCGACAGTACATTGACCTTCACATGGGGATGGCTCAGGCGGCGATCGGCGATGCGGGTCCAGAGCACAGGATGCATCTCTGCCATATTGGAGCCCCACAGCACGAAGGCATCGGCGTGCTCGAAGTCATCGTAGCAACCCATGGGTTCATCCACCCCGAAGGTACGCATAAAGCCTACTACTGCTGAAGCCATGCAGTGTCTGGCATTCGGGTCAATGTTGTTGGACAGAAAACCGGCCTTCATCAGTTTGGCAGCAGCATAACCTTCCATAATGGTCCACTGGCCTGAGCCAAACATCCCCACACTGGTGGGGCCTTTGGCCTTGAGTGCGGCTTTCCACTTTTGCGCCATCACATCAAAGGCGGTATCCCAGGACACAGGGGTGAACTCGCCATCTTTGGCATACTGGCCATCTTTCATGCGCAGCAGTGGCTGGGTCAGGCGGTCCTCGCCGTACATGATCTTGGACAGGAAGTAACCCTTGATGCAGTTCAATCCTTTATTGACCGGCGCTTCTGGGTCGCCCTGAGTGGCAACGACCTTGCCATTCTGGGTGCCGACCAGTACCGAACAACCGGTACCACAGAAACGGCAGGGGGCTTTGTCCCAGTGGATTTTGGTTTGATCTGAGCTGGCGATCAAATTGGTTGCCGATGTGCTTAAAGTGACGCCGGCAACGGCTGCCGCAGATGCGGCGGCAGACGCCTTGATAAAGTCCCGTCTTGAATATGTCATTATTGGCTGCCTCCCTGTGCAGGTATGAGCTGACCGTGGTGAGTGCCATTGTCGATTTGGTGATACACCATTACTGTGCTCAATACGCTTGGTAAGTTGTTGATTTTTTCTATTACATCAGTGATGAATCCCGGTGATTCTGCTTCCACCACCACCACGATTTTGCCATCGGGGTTATCACCCCAGATTTCGGTATGGTCTATCCGCTCAATGGCGGCTTTGACCTGGGCCAGCTGTCCAGGGCGGGCATGGACAACCAGGCTGGAGATATGTGTTTCCGAATAACTCATCAGCTTGGACTCTCTTGCAATGTGATAAGGGGGGCCGACGCAGGGCATAGCGCCAGGCATGCGCCACAGCCATTGCACAGGTCAGTATCGATATTGGGCTGGGCGACACGACCCAGTTGTGGCCGGAAGACAATGGCGCCGCTGTCGCAGGACTCTTCACAGGCACGGCAGTCGATATTGTGCAGTGGCAGGCAGTCAGCAGACAGCGTGATAGTGGCAACCCAGGGTATGCTGGATTGCGCTTTGAAGAGGTGTTCGGGGCAAACCTCGGCGCAGCGATAACAAAAAGTGCACTCGCCACGAGTGAAGTTGACTTGCGGGTAACCGCCATCTCCCGGGGAAATAATCCCTGTTGGACAATGGTCACCGCATTTACTGCAACGGACGCAGCGTTCGAAAAATGACTCACTGCTGATGAGCCAGGGTAGGTGCGCAGTTTGCGCTGTAATGCGTTTGCCAGAGAATATGCTTCTTCTGGAGTGGTCGACCATAAAAAATCCCGTGCTGATAAACAGCAATCTCGTTGTTCTTGTAGGTATTTGTTCTGTTAACAGCATGTGATTTGTGACGCATAAATAAAATACTCACAAAGTAATAACATGTGTTTCAAATGTTGATTTTGGACAGGTTTTGTTCAATTAGTGTAGTCCGTGCGGGGAGACTTGGCAGAAACAAGACTTGCTGACGAACTGTTCGGGGTTAATGCTGTGGTCCGCAGAATCAGGGGGAATTAATGCGAAAGTGCAATGTGTTTTTGGTCAGCGACTCTTTATGTTGGCTCTGGACAATATAAACAGAGGCAACAACATGCAGTTTAGGACATGGATACTGACTTTAGGCCTGTGCGGCAGTGTATGGATGGCTATCCCAGCTGCCCGGGCAGAGCCGTCAATCGTGCTGACGCCCGCGCAGAAGCAGATGATGCTGGATCAATGGTTATCCTCTTTGAAGGCTGATGGCGCGATGGAAACCGTGGCTCAGTGTGCAGGCAAATCCCCGGGTTCACTGGAGAGTGAGCTGAAAATCATGTTCAGCAATTGTCTGGATCTGGGGATGGATGAAGAGGCCAACATGGCGGCCTGTGTTGAGTCCGGTATGAGCCGCATCACTGGCATGTCTGACACTGAATTGATGGGCTGTCTGGGGATGTCTTCAGAAGCGATAGCGCTGGATCAGCAGCTGATGGAAGTCGAAGAGCAGATCGATGAACTGATGGAGATCTATCCCAGAACCGATGAAGAGGAGCAGCAGTTGCAACTCTTGCAGGAGCAGCAGAGTAGGCTGCAGCAGCAACTCAATGCCAGCGGCGGTGGTGATGTGTCTGCGGCTGAGCAACAGCTTGCAGAGCTGGAAATTGCGATCGGTGACAATGAGCCCAGTCCGGCACAATTGGCTGAGCTTGAGAGATTGCAGGAGCTGGTCAGTCAGGAGCAGCAGCGCGAGTCCGAGCAGATACTGCAGCAACTGAAAGAGTTTTCTCAGCAGTAGGCATGCAGAATCCGACCGCCACCTGAACGTCCGTGGAGAAAATCAGTCGGGCGTTCTGGAGGCGGTATCAGCTGGCGTCATATGCTTTTGTCATGTGGCTGACTTGTACCTTGCCGTGATTGCCTGACTTGTCCGGTAATCATAGCAGCGGCTGTCTGAACACTATAGCCAGAGTGCTGCTGGTTGACAGCGATGACAGTTGTTTAGTTAACGTCATGATATTAATGATTTTAATCTCTAAAATACTGACACTGCATCGTTCAACTTGCCATTCCCACTGAAGCGGCCTGACACTGCCTGAGCAGTTGTGGGTCCGGCATGATGGCTCTGGGCTCCATGATCAGGCTGTGCCGGCCATTGTGGTGAATAAGCCCGCGTACCAGGCGGGTCGACTGGGCATTCATGTCAAAGCCAAGGTGCGCCAGATCGTCCATGGGGTGAATATCCTGCTCATTCACATCAACACTGTCCTCGACCTTATCGACCAGCAGGCCGATGCTGGGGTGAATGCCATCGCAGGTGCTGAACACTATGATGGGTTTGTAATCCAGTGCCAGCTGATCCCGGGCCATGGTGAACAGTCGCAGCAGGCTTGAGTAAGTTGAGCGTTCTTCCCGCTGTAACAGGTCGTTTGCCTCGGTTTTTTTTCCCGCATCCAGCAGTTTCAGTATCTGATCTGCCAGCGCATGCAGTTGTTTGTGGGGAGCATCGAATTTTTTCAACAACTCAGCGAAGTCCCTGTTATCGGTGTTAAAGCTGTCGTACCAGCGGCCGAATGCGCATTCATGGGGATTTCTGGCCTTGTTGAAAGGTACGCCATGTTCCATTGTCTGGCGCAGGGCATTAAGCCAGTCCACATGGTCCTGTTCGCGGTTTTTGAGCAGGGTGATCAGTTCATTGTTGGTCGCGCCGGTAGACACGCCATTGAGCAGAATGCCCAGATCAAAAATCGGCACTGGCTTGCCACCGTAGTCCTTAACCCCCAGAAATCCAAGAGCCTGATTGGGCAGGCTGGTTAGCCTGGTTTCATGTTTTTCGGTTTGCAGAATATCGAGAATTTTGAAGGCCACCAGCTTCTGGCCGACCTTGAAATTGATAAAGTCCATGGGTCCTCACAGGGGTTGCGGATCCTGTTCAGTAAGCATAGTCAATCCGTATGAGGCGAAAGAAAAATGTTGCATACGTATGTTGCTTGCCTGGCGCATGAACGCAGGCATACTCGGGATTTTGCCTTATCACATGGAGAGGAAGATGAATTGCAGCAGATATTGGGTACTGGCGATGACCTTGTTTTCCCAGAGCATGGCGCTGGCAACACCTTTGCCCGAGGTATCTGCAGGCTCGCTGCATCGATTACAGGATGTGCCCTTCAGCTCGATTCCTTCGCGGCCGGTGGATGTCTGGTTGCCGGAGCATGCGCAGGGGCAGCAACTTGCGGTGCTCTACATGCATGATGGTCAGATGTTGTTTGACGCTACGACGACCTGGAATGGTCAGGAGTGGCGGGTGGATGAGGTGGCCCAGCAACTTATCGATGCTGGCAAAACCAGGCCGTTTATGGTGGTGGCGATTCACAATGGCGGTCCACACCGACACGCCGAATATTTCCCCCAGCAGCCATTCGACAATCTGGCTGAAGCTGACAGACAGCGACTATTCAACTATCAGCAGCAGGCTGGAGTGCCGGTTGAGGCTCCCTATTCAGACAAATACTTGCGGTTTCTGGTGCAAGAGCTCAAACCCTATATCGACAGTCATTACCCGGTCGATGGTGGGCCTGAATCGACCTTCATCATGGGCTCCAGCATGGGCGGGCTGATCTCCATGTACGCGCTGACGCAATACCCTGAGGTATTTGGCGGTGCTGCCTGTCTGTCGACTCATTGGCCCGGCGTGTTTGAGATGGCAGACAATCCTCTGCCGGCAGCGTTGCTGTCCTATCTGCAACAGTCGCTGCCAAAAGCCAACAGTCGGCGACTCTATTTTGATTATGGCGATCAGACGCTCGATGCACTGTACCCGCCACTGCAAAGGCAAGCGGATGCCATTATGCAGGCCCGGGGCTGGCAAGCTCCTTATTGGCTAACCGAATTTTTCTCCGGCGCCGGTCACACGGAGCAAGCCTGGGCAGACAGGCTGGAGATACCACTGCAGTTCCTGTTGGGGACCATTCAGCGATGAACACTGCCGAATGATTGCGGCTATCAGTCCGGCCTGAATAAATGCCAGTCGCTCTTTTGCACCAAGATTCAGTAGACTGAGGTCACTTGAATCATAACTGGATGGGAGTGAGCATGGCGGCGACACCCAGAGGCCTGGTTGCCAACATACGGCAGTGGCTGTGGCGGGGAATCAAATGGCTGATACTGTCAGTGATATTGTTGTCAGTCTCGATGGTGCTGCTGGTTACCTTTGTCAATCCGCCGGTGTGGGCCTGGCGGGTTGAGCGAGCCTGGTTCCCGCCCAAGCCAAATGTGCTGGTGCGCCATGACTGGTTACCGCTGGCACAAATCTCACCTGATATGCAGCTGGCGGTGATCGCCTCGGAAGATCAGCGTTTCCCCTTTCACCACGGTGTCGATCCTGAAGCCATTGGTGCCGCACTGGAGGACCGAGAAGCCGGTGAGAAGCTGCGTGGTGCCAGTACCCTGACGCAGCAAACCGTGAAAAACCTGTTTCTGTGGCCATCGCGCTCTTTTGTCCGCAAGGGGATTGAAGCCTGGCTGGCGCTGTTGCTGGACACCATTGCGGGTAAACGCCGCACTCTTGAGTTGTACCTCAATATCGTTGAGTTCGGACCGGGCATTTATGGCGTGGGCGCGGCGGCTCAGTATTATTTCCATAAACCGGCCAGTCAGTTAACGGCCAGAGAGGCGGCACTGCTGGCCGCCATTTTGCCTAATCCCTGGGAGTATCGCATCAATCCGCCGTCCGCCTATATGAACGAGCGGGCGGACTGGATTGAAAGACAGATGCGACAACTGGGCATGGGGACTCTCAAGTTGCTGCAATGAGGGCTATCGTGTTGACATCAACCGCCGTCGCCGCAATGTCGCCTTTATGGGCGCAGATGGGTATCAAAAAACTGTAAAAAGGCCTCAAGTGCAGTGATGCGGTGCGCCTGATTTGACAGGTGATGATCACCATCCTCCAGTTCGATATAGGTTACCTGTTTGTCCGCCCGCTTCAGGGCGTTGGCCATGTCCCGGCTCTGATCCACAAATACCCGGGAATCATCTGTGCCGTGGACCAGCAGTATCGGGCGGTTGATCTTATCGACAAAGTTAATGGGTGAGACGGCGGCCAGTTTATCCCAGTCCTTGCCAAATTGTGCTTCCACCACCTCGGTATTGGCGAAATATCGCAGACGCTGGGCCACCATGTTTTCCAGATCCGATACCCCGGCAAAACTGGCCGCGCAGCGGAAGGTTTCCGGGTGTTTTACCACGGCCATCAACGCCGCATAACCGCCATAACTGCCACCACCGATACAGATGCGCGCTGGATCAGCCAAACCCTCGGCAATCAGGTAGTTGGCAGCGTCCTGCAAATCGTCCTGCATCGCGCCGCCCCAATCCTGCAGGGCGGCCATTTCAAACTCATAGCCATAGCCGGATGAGCCCCGGAAATTGGGTTGCAACACCAGGAATCCGCGGCTGGCAAACAGCTCAGACCAATAGTCAAAGCCTGCGAAATCACGGGCATGGGGGCCGCCGTGGGGCAGTATAATGGTGGGCAGTGTGTCTCCGGCTTTATGGGACTTGGGGACTGTCAGGTAGCCCGCGATCTGCAGACCATCGCGGGCCTTGAAATGAACCTTTCGCTTGCCAGCATAGTTCTGTTCATTGATTGCCTCATAGCGGCCACCGATAAAGTCCAGGGTTTTATTGGCTCTGTCACCCAGCAGATAGATACCCGGCTCGCTGGCGGAACTGTGAAACACCAGATATTTATTGCCATCACGGCTGATGTCCAGAATGACGTTGTGGCTATCGGGCAGGGCTGCGGCCAGAGAGCGTTGCAGGGTGAGCATATCTTCATCCCAGTAGATGACGCTGTCCTGGGCGTTGGAGTGGGAAAAACCAATCACTTCGCCGCTGACCGGCGAGTAGATGAGATCCCCCTCCACATCAAACTGCGGATCCGCATATACCAGTTCGCGGCTGGCCCCATCTTTCAGGGATTGACGAAACAGTGCCTTACGCCCCTGATGCAATGCCGTGAAGTAGAGGACTGACGGATCTTTGTCAAAGCCTTTGACATCAATGGCTTCAGGGGAAAACAGAGGGAATTCGGCAAACCTGCGCCAGCTGTCACTGGTTTCATCGTACAGGCGATAAAAGGCGGTGTTGTCTTCGATGCCAAAGCCCATGCGCAGCTGCCCCTGACGGTCGGCTATCCAGTTGCTGACATTGCTTTTGGGGCGCAGCTGACGCTGATACAGCCCGGTGCGCGGATTGACTTTATACACACCCACCATGGCATTGCCGGTCAGGTCCAGCTGCATCAGAATGCGGTCTTCATCATCGGGCAATATGCTGATGATTTGATCCTGATATTGTGGGTTATGGTCATCCTTGCGGATTTTCAGTGCCGGCGTGATCTTCACCTGGCCGGATACATCAACGTTATACATCCGGCTTACCGAATAACGGATGGCGTTTTTTCGCCTGACATCCTGGGCGCTGACCAGCAGATTGGTGTTGTTCAGCCAGCGAAACCAGTTGAGATAAACCTCCCGGTTGTCGGACTTGAGTACCATCTGATTGCTGCCGGTTTCGAGGTGATAGACCATAACCACCAGAGTGCCATCGACGTTTTTGCGATAAGCCAGACGTTTGCCATCGGGCGATAAATCCAGTTGTGCCATATTGGGCAAACCGGCATAGGCCTCAATGGGAAGTTCGGTGACAGAGGACCCGGCAGCCGTTTGTGCGTTGGCAAACTGTTGTGGCAGCAGGGCAAGAGAGAGACCAGCAAGACAGAATAAACGGAATAACCTCATAGCATCCTTCTATATTGTTTATCGGCAGTACATCCTGACCGCCCATGACATGCAAAGTGCAATTATCCGGGTATTTTATCGACACTGATTTGAAAAATATATTGAACTCATGTCTAAACAAAGGTGCTATTTGCCGGGGGCGAGCGCCGGCAAAAAACGGATTCAATCCAAGTCGGAGTCACTTTGATGCCGCGTCCAAACAAAAACACCCGGTAATGACCGGGTGTTTTGAGTGTGATGTCAGGAGTCAATCAGCCCTGTTGCTGTTGCAACTTGTCTTTGGCGGCTTCCACTTTGGCAAAGTCCAGCCCCAGCTGCTCGACAGCATCTTTAATCAATTGCGGGTTTTGCATCACCTGCATCATCAGGGCCTGCAGTTTTTCCGGTGGCAGCCCCAGCTGACCCAAAGTGGCCATGGCCATCAATGGGTTTTCAGTCAGGGTCTGAAACAGTGACTGGATTTGCTCATCACTGACATTGTGCTCTTTAAGCAGGGCAATAATCGGGTTCACGATATTTCCTCAATACAATCCGGATAGCGACAGTGTAGCAGGCAAGGTGGTTTGAGTGCCCACTTAAGCCAACGAGTTGTTACTTGTAAAACGCTTCAACCTGACCTTTGATGGTCATCAGCAGCGGCTGGCCACGACGGTCCAGTGCCTTTGGCGATGCCACTTTAATCCAGCCTTCGCTGATGCAGTACTCTTCTACGTCAAAACGCTCTTTGCCATTGATGCGGATGCCGATATCGTGTTCGAACACCTCTGCCACATGGTGTGGGCTGCGTGGGTTGATGGACAGGCGATCTGGCAGTGCCGGCAGGGCTTTGGTATCAGTCATGATAAGTATCTTCAGTGAGTAAAATCGAGCGACATTGTAGGCAATCGTTCAGGCAGGCTCAACAGGAATTCGGCGCGGCCAGAGGTACTCATGCCAATATGGCTTCAGCGAGAGGTGTTAGTTGACAAGACTAGATGATTGATAGCTGTCGGATGAGATAAAAGCTGACGCTGATTAAGGTGACATTAATCAGCATACGCACCGGAATGCTTTGGCTTTGATAGTTGATATTCAGCGCGCTTAAGACCACTACCATCAGCCCCATCAGGCTGAACCAGGGAGTGAACAGAAAAATGGGTTGCCACTTCACCAAGATTACGGCGGCGTCATGCAGTGCGCCACTGACCGCAAAGGTGAGTATGACTGAAAGCCAGAAGGGCAAAACATTGTGTAGCGGCCGCATCACAAAGCGGGACAGGTAATAGCTCCACACCGGATTCCAGTGACGCCAGAACCCGGCAAATGAGCCTGCTCCCAATGACTTGGTCAACATCGCCTGCATTGAGCCTTTCGCTCCCAAGGGAACGCCGGTACGCTTTTTAACGTACTGAGCCAGTGTAAGAGAATGGCGCATTGACTGTCCTGATAAGCTGTCAGATTAGGGAAACAACAACCAATACCCTATCACTATTACTTGGGTAATGATCAGCAGCTTAAATAGGCTGGCATAGCCGTTCAGACGTTTATCATTCAATTGTTTGTAATGATTGCACCAAATAACCATCAGCAGACGCTTTCATATGTGCAAATTACGCAGCATTACACTGTCTAAGTTGATGCGTGCCAGGTAGAAAGGATGAAAGTGGTACCAGCAGCGAAACTGAAACAGAGCGAAAGGCACTGCATCCAAGCCAAACATAATAAAAAATTGATTAATTCTGCTGGCCATTATCCAGCTGATGATGCTCTCTGGCATGATATACCTTACTGCTGTGGTTTATATCAGGATTGCTGACATGCGCTGTGAACTACTGTCAATGGTCGCCGTCAGTGGCTTCGAATTTAAGCAAAAACACTGCCAACATTTGGCCAAAATCCGCTCTGCAAAAATATCCTGAAATTCGGGTTAAGTGCTATAGATTATTGCCTTTTTTCCTCGTATAAAGGCGGCAAAATCCGCTGGGTATTTAGACGATTTTCAACCAGCACAATCCTGCACCGGCGTAGCCAATCCAAACCCTGCCAAGGGGAACTGTTATGAACCACACCAGCCACAACCAAACCCATTACAACTCAGACCCACAAAGCACCCGGGCGTTACTGATCTCTATCCGCACCCCCAATGCCAACAATGAGGAGATTGATCGCTCACTGGCAGAACTTGGGCGGCTGGTGGCGACGCTGGGATTTGAGGTGTATGCCACCCAAACCCAGAGGCAGCAGTCTACCAAGCGCCTGTCAGTGCTGGGCACGGGAAAGCTTGAGGAGCTGGCGCGCCTGACCGGCGAGCTGGACGAGGATGTCGCCGACTCCCTGGCCAACATTGATGGGCAGGGGCTGGATGAATTTCTGGGGACGGCCTCCAAAAACCACGCCAATGTGGTGGTGTTTGACTGTGAACTCAGCCCGCTGCAGCTGCGCAATGTGGAGGATGCACTGGGGGTAAAGGTGTTTGACCGCACCGGCATCATTATTGAAATTTTCTCCCGTCATGCCAGCAGTAAAACCGCCAAATTGCAGGTGGAACTGGCGCGGCTTAATTACCTCACCCCCAGAGTACGGCGGGAACATGCGGGCGACCGTCAGCGCCATGGCGGCCGCGGTGTGGGCGAAAGCGCCATTGAGATCGAAAAGCGCAATATCCGCGACAAGCAGGCGCAGATCCGTAAAGATCTGAAAAAGGTGCAGGACGTGATGCAGGAGCAGCGCAGCGGTCGGCTCGATACCCCGTGCGCCGCGCTGGTGGGCTATACCAATGCCGGTAAATCCAGCCTGATGCGCGCGCTGACAGGCTCGGATGTGCTGGTGGAAAACAAGCTGTTTGCCACCCTGGATACCACAGTGCGGGCGCTGATGCCGCTGACGCAGCCGCGCATCCTGGTGTCCGATACCGTGGGGTTTATCAATAAATTGCCCCATGATTTAGTGCCGGCCTTCCACTCCACTCTGCAGGAAGCCAGAGACGCCGCGCTGCTGCTTTATGTGGTGGATGCAGGCGACAAGGATTTCCGCGCCCAGCTTGCTGTGGTGCAAAGCGTGCTGGAGCAAATTGAGCTTGCCGATAAAGATCATCTGCTGCTGCTTAACAAGGTGGATTGTTTAGCTGTGGATGAGCGGGAAACTCTGCAACTGGCCTATCCGGACGCTATGCTGATTTCTGCGCTGGATGAGGCGGACGTCAGCCGGGTGCATCAGGCCATAGTGGACGCCATCGCTGCGCAAATGATCACTGCCAGCGTCAATATTCCCTACGCAGCCAGCGCGCTGATAGGGGATATACACAGCAAGATGCTGGTGTTGGATGAGTCGTATGACGAATCCGGTCTGCGCATCACCTTGAGGGCGCGCAGTGCCGATCTGGACAGGCTGAACAAATTACTGCAGCAACGCTGAGCTCGCAGTCGTTTAAGGAGGAAGGTGATGGACAGGGACTGTTTTCAGGACAAGTGCGAGCGTGAGCTGCAAGCCCGCTCAGATACTGGCATGGGCTTCAGATCTTTCGTTTATGGCTTCATCAGTGGCATTCTGTTGGTCGCCATGACCTGGTTTATGGTGTGAACCAATGTCGGTCATCCCGATGATGTTTCAGCAGTCCGCTGCGCTGGGTTTGGGCGCACAGTAAGACATGCCTGTGCGCCGGTTGCAGTGTGTCAATACGGGAAAGGCGACGCCATCACAGGCTAGGCGTTATCCGTTGGTTTCATACGGGACTTATGCGAATACAGAATCGCGGTTAAAGCCAGGAATGCAACAATAATCAGATAGTAACCCGGTGCCATGGTACTGCCGGTGACCTGAATAAGGGTGGTGGCCACCAGTGGCGCCGTGCCGCCGAACAGGGCGTTGGCGGAGTTGAAGGAAAACGCAAAACCACTGTACCTGACATTGGTGGGAAACAGCTCACACAGGTAGCAGGACAGGGTGCCGTCGTTCAGTGCCAGAAACAGCCCCAGCAGAATTTGCACCAGCAATACCAGCAGCAGTGAGTCCTGCCCCATCAGATGAAACAGCGGCAGGGTAAACAGGATGAAGCAGACGCTGGCGTAAATCAGCAGTCGGCGCCGACCGATGCGATCAGACAGCTTACCTACCGCAAATACCGCAATGATGTAGCAGGACAAAGTCGCTGTAGAGATAGCAAACGCCTGAGTTTCTGGGATGGCCAGTTCCACCATCAGATAAGTGGGCATATAGCTGAGCAGCAGGTAGAAGCCCACGGCGTTGAGGGAGGTCACCCCAAACGCGGCCATCAGATTCAGTGGATACTGGGACAGTACTTTTCTGATGGGTGCCGGTTGCGAGGCGGCCTGCTTTTGCGCCTGCTGAAACTGCACAAACTCCTGGGCATCTTCCAGATGCAGGCGAATATACAGCCCAATCATGCCAAAGGGGGCTGCGAGCGCGAACGGAATGCGCCAACCCCAGGTCAGCAATTGCTCACTATCCAGCCAGGCATACAGACCCGAGACAAACAGCGAGCCAAACAACAAACCGGCGGCGGCACTGGCGGGAACCAGGCTGGCATAAAAGCCTTTTTGATTACAGGGAGCGTGTTCCGTCAGGAAGGTGGCGGCGCCGGCATACTCTCCCGAGGCAGAAAATCCCTGAACCAGACGGCAGGTCAGCAGCAGGCAGGGGGCGGCAATACCTATGGCCTGATAGGTGGGCAACAGGGCGATACAGAATGTTGCTATCGACATGATGATAATCGATAGAGACAAGGCCGACTTCCTGCCAATGCGATCGCCGATGTGACCCCAGAACACGCCCCCGAGGGGGCGTACCAGGAAGGACAGGGCAAACACCAGGAAGGTGGCAATCAGGGCGGCAGAGTTGTCGTACTCCGGGAAAAATAACCTGGCGATTAACGCCGCCATAAAACCATAGCTGGCGTAGTCAAACCACTCGACAAAATTGCCGATAAAGCAGGCGATACCGGCACGTCTCAGGCTGCTGGCATTGGCTGCCTGAGTTTGTGCCGTCGGCGTCGACAGTGATGGAAAATCTGGGTGAGAACCGAGTCCGGTAGCCATCATTTCCTCCTTATGATGATAAAGGATTGAAAATCAGACCTGGGCAGAGGCGGACACGGCCTTTCTTCTTCCAAACAGACTGTAGATGGTTTCGCTGCAACCACCGGCGATAATCAGGCCGCCACCAATCATCTGCTCGGCTGACAGCGGCTCGCTGAACACCAGGATGCCGATAATCGAGGCCACCACACACTCCCAGTAGGAGACACAGGCGAACTCTGCCGCCTGCAGGTGACGGGTTGCTATGGTACACAGCGACAGGGCGCCAAAACCACACACCACGCCGATGGCCAGCCACCAGATCCAGTCGCTGGCAGTCATCTGGCTAACGGTCGGATTGGTGAACAGAAACAGCATGCAAATACCTGCCAGCGCAAACACAAAGTTCCAGAAGGAGCGCACATCCCCGGGCACTTCGGTGCGGTAGCGACCAAAGAACAGAAACAGGCCATAACCCACACCGGAAGCCAGTGCCAGCATGTCACCGACAAAGGTTTCCTTGGAGAAAGACATACCAATGGACAAACCGCCGTCAGTGACAGTCACCAGATTGATGATCATCAACATGCCCATAAACACCAGTGCGATGGACAGCAAAGTGACCGGCTTGAGTTTTTCTTTGAGGAAGATGATCGCCAGCACAGTGGAGATGATGGGGCCGATATAGATAAAGAATACGGCGTTGGCGATAGACGTCAGCTGAGTTGCTGCCACATAGGCCGACAGACAGGTGCCCATAAAGAACCCCGAACACACCATGGCCGGCGAGAGTTTGTATTTCTTCAAATCAGACAGCCGGCCCAGATACATCAGAATGAAGAAAAACAGGATCGCCCCGCACAGCATCCTCGAAAACGCAATTACGTCGCCCTGAGCATTAATATGCCGGGCGAAGAAACCGACAAAACCCATTAAGGTTGCGGCACCAAATGCAGCGCTGAACCCGATGTTTTTATTAATAGTTGAGTCACTCATCGCAAATCTCCATTGTGCCGCTTGAGTAAAGCCCGCATCTGTTGACACCCCGTCAGTCATACCCTGTCTTTGGCAAATTGGCCGTCAGTGAATGGCCGACAAAGTACTGAAAAGATCAACCTTCCATGCGGATTGGTTTATCAAGGGTTATACGCCTCTGGAGGGCGTTGCTCTTTCAAAAATGGGTCAACGAATATCAAAAAAGGGTCATTGCAACAGAAATGTTGACACCCGCCCGCATTTGCGTAACGCGAAATTTCTTATTGATTGATTAATAAGGGTTTTGTTGTTTTCCTTTGGCTTAACTCAAGCCAGGTTCAGGGGCGGTTTTGGCTGTCGCAGTGGACCTTTTCCCGGTAGGCACTGGGGGAGAGGCCGGTATGATCCCGAAATGCCTTGGAAAAGTGAGACGCGGATGAAAATCCCAGCTGTGCCACCAAATCCTGAATGCGTACATCGGTCTGGTGCAGTTGAGTCTGTGCCAGCAGGATCTTTTGTTGCAGCAACCAGGAGTGAAATGACATCCCCATGGTTTTTCTGACCATGCGGCTGAAAGTCGAACGGGACATACAAAAGCGCTTCGACAGGCTGCAAATGTCCAGCCGGGCGGCCGGACTTTGCTGAAACAGTTGAATGAGTGCCACGCTGAACTGGGTCTCCCGCTGGGATTTGCTCTGTGCCAGCAGCAGGAACTCATGGTCTCCGTCACTGAGCAGACGGATGATCTCGATGATGGAGCTGATGTGGGCCAGATCGAAAGAGTTGACCATCTCATCGAAGATATTGGTGATCATCAGCGCCCGTCCCAGGCTGCGGATGCGGGTAACTTGGGTGCTGAACAGCAGGCTTTTCAGCGGCTCGGAATAGTGGCTTGGCGCGAGCAGATTAAACAGTTTGTCGAGTTTGATATACAGACAGCGGCAATGGCAGTCCGGTGCCAGTCCTTCAACAGAGTGAAAGTTGCGCGGCGGAATATACACAACTTCCCCGGGCTGAACGCTCAGGGTCTGCTGACACTGGCTTTTGATTTGCAGGGTATTGTCGTCGGCAAAATACAGGGTGGCGAAGGGGTAACCGCGGATATCGTCCCCGGTGTGGCTTTCTACCGCAAACAAAAAGAAATCATCAGCCACTGGCTCGGTAACTTTGGCCAGCGTCGCGGTGGGAGACAACTCTGTTCGTCGGGGGATATCAATGTCCAAACTAACCACTTCCTGTTTGCTGCGCAGCCGACGGCGCAGAGTTAATCAATACCATACCAGCCAAATGCCCAAACCTATTAAGATGAATATCACACTGCTTGCATGATTCAGGCTTTTTTAGATTGAATTCAGTATCACTTCACAAAAGTCAGGCGGATGACAAATGCGAGTCAATTCATACTATTTTAAAAAGTGTTAGCTGCTCCAATTAATTTGCTGGATAACACTTTTAACTAAATTAACGCCTTTGTATAGTGTGAGTTGATTAATTAACCCGGCGCTGCTTTTAATATTTCTGGCGCTATCTGCAGAGGTACAGAAAGCAGCTGTCGCTGCTGAGTGTTGGTATCTTTATCTGAGCGTAAAATTACTGCTGTATAAATTTGTGATATATAAAGTACCGATCTCATTAAATATCAGGCTGAAACCCAGAGCATTGCTGTTGTACTGAAAAGCGCCTTGGTGTCGCTGGTTTTATGCCTTTGATTGCATCATTGATTTCGCCTGAAATTCCGCCTGCGGGCTTTGCTTTGTAAGTCTGTTGGTGGCTGTCTTTATTGGCCGATATTCCGCTGCCAATCCCTTGTTAATCCTTAAAGTTTTTCCCGAAAAACACTGGTGATAAGGTCATGGATTTATTGGGTTTTGCGTATTTTATTTAATGCTTTCAATAGGTTGATTGGTGTGCGTCGACAGACGTTTGCAGTCAGCAGGATTTCATAGATTCCCAGCGTAAATTCGATATTAACCGGGGGGGCGATCGGCAGAATACAGGGGGAAGGTTGTGGAGTCTGTCAGGCTGGAGCGTGGCTGATAAATCCTGTGAGTATTCATATTTCAATATAAGAAAGAGAGTAGATCATGGTTAAGCATTATGTAGGTTCGGAAGTCGGTCAATTACGCAGTGTATTGCTGCATTATGATAGTTTGGCCTTTGAGCGACTGACCCCGTCAAATTGTCATGAATTGCTGTTTGATGACGTCCTTTCTGTAACTAAAGCGGCTGAAGAACATCGTAATTTTGCTGATATTCTGAAACTGCAGGGCGTTAATGTACTGTATTTGAATAAATTGCTGAGTGAAACGCTGGCAGTACCGGAAGCCAGAAAGTGGTTATTCGACAGTCAACTCAGTGATTATCGTTTGGGCGCCAGTCTGGCTTTGAGTATTAAGTCATGGTTGAATGAATTACCCAATGATGTGATTGCCAAATATCTTACCGGTGGTCTGGCTTATAAAGAAATTCCAGACGAGTATTTCAAGCCATTATTTGATTCTTATGATTGGGAGCATTTTATTCTGAAGCCGTTGCCCAATCATTTATTTACCCGTGATACTTCCTGCTGGATTTATAACGGGGTATCCATCAATCCCATGGCCAAGGCAGTCAGACGGCGTGAATCAAATAATCTGAAAGCGATTTATCGCTGGCATCCATTATTTGCCAACCAGAACTTCAACTATTACCTGGGCAATGAAAACGTCAATTACGACAACTCCACCATTGAAGGCGGCGATGTGCTGGTGATTGGTCGCGGCGCGGTGCTGATTGGGCTGTCTGAGCGGACATCGCCCGAAGGGATTGAAGCGCTGGCGCGCTCACTGTTCGCCACCGGTCAGGCGACCAAAGTGGTGGTACTGGAGCTGCCCAAAGACCGCGCTTGTATGCATCTGGACACTGTGCTTACCCAACTGGATATCAATGTGTTCTCTGTCTATCCCGCAGTGATCAATGAGCACACCCGCTGCTGGACGCTGACCCAGGGGTACGACCACAGACTGCAAATCGCCGAGGAAGCCAACTACAAAGAGGCTATCCAGAAGGCACTGGAACTGAACGACATGAAGGTGATCACCACAGGCGGTGATATCTACGGCCAGGAGCGGGAGCAATGGAACGATGCCAACAACGTGCTGACCATCAGACCCGGCGTGGTTATCGGCTACGAGTGTAACATCCTGACCAATGAAAAATACGCCGAAGCCGGCATCGAGGTACTCAGTTTTGCCGGTGAGCAACTGGGCCGCGGACGGGGCGGTGCGCGCTGTATGAGTTGCCCGATTGAACGGGATGGAATTTAGGTTAACAGCTAAGGAATGAATGATGACAAAACCAACTGTAGTTGTCGCTTTGGGGGGTAACGCCCTGCTGTGTCGCGGTGAGCCTCTGGAGGCCGATGTACAGCGTATTAATGTGTGTTGTGCCGCCAAGGCCATCGCCAAAATGACCCAGGACTGGAATGTGGTGCTGGTGCATGGTAACGGTCCCCAGGTGGGTTTGCTGGCCCTGCAAAACTCGGCGTTCAAGGAAGTGAAGCCTTACCCACTGGACATTCTGGTGGCCGAAACCCAGGGCATGATCGGCTATATGCTGATGCAGGAATTGCACAACATTCTGCCGCAAACGCCGATTGTGACCATGCTGACCCAGGTCGAAGTCGACAGTAATGACCCGGCATTTTTGATGCCCACCAAGTACATCGGCCCGGTTTATGACAAGCAGGAAGCTGATCAGCTGGCGCTGGAGAAAGGCTGGGAATTCAAGAATGACGGCAAATATATCCGCCGGGTTGTGCCATCACCCAAACCACTGAACATTGTGGAATCAGACAGCATCAAGCAGCTGATTGAGGCGGGCAATCTGGTGATTTGCTCCGGTGGCGGAGGTATTCCTGTCACCCGTAAAGACAGCAAGCTGACCGGGGTAGAGGCCGTGATCGATAAGGATCTGTCCGCCGCTTATCTGGCCCGCCAGATTGACGCCGACGCGCTGCTTATTCTGACCGATGCCGACGCCGTGTACCTCAACTGGGGCACTGAAAAGCAGGAAGCGCTGCGCTTCACCCATCCTGAGCAGCTGGCCGGTATTCACTTTGATGCCGGATCTATGGGACCGAAAATTACCGCTGCCTGCGACTTCGTCAATGCTACCGGCGGTAAGGTGGGCATCGGCAGCCTGACTGACGGCGCCAATATTCTCAAAGGCGAATGCGGCACCCTGATCGTCGATTCAGTGGAAGAAGTGAATATTTATAAGCTCAAAATGTAATAACAGTACAGTTTCTTTGATTGGTTAATTTTCTTCGGTTGTTTATTTTTTTTGATAAGGAATTTCATCATGGCTTTTAATTTAAAAAACCGTAATTTTTTAAAGCTACTCGACTTTACTCCTGCTGAAATTAATTTCCTGTTGAATTTGTCGATTGATTTGAAAAAAGCAAAATATGCCGGTGTTGAGCAAAAACGACTGGTAGGAAAAAATATTGCGCTGATTTTTGAAAAAACCTCGACCCGCACCCGTTGTGCGTTTGAAGTGGCCGCTTTCGATCAGGGCGCCCTGGTGACTTACCTTGGCCCCAGCGGCTCACAAATCGGCCACAAAGAGTCGATGAAAGACACCGCCAGAGTGCTGGGTCGCATGTATGACGGTATCGAATACCGCGGATTTGGTCAGGAGATTGTTGAAGAGCTGGGTCAGTACGCCGGAGTGCCGGTGTGGAACGGCCTGACCGATGAATTCCACCCAACCCAGATCCTGGCTGATTTCATGACCATGATGGAACACCTGCCCGGCGTGCCTTTGAGCAAGATGAAGCTGGCCTATCTGGGTGACGCCCGATTCAACATGGGTAACTCACTGATGGTGGGCGCTGCCAAGATGGGCATGGAAATTCGCCTGGTGGCTCCCAAGGCATTCTGGCCTGATGAAGCGCTGGTGCGTGAGTGCCTGGATATCGCCGAATACACAGGTGCCAAGATTGTGCTGACTGAAAACGTCAAGGAAGGCGTGGCCGGTGTCGACTTCCTGTATACCGACGTATGGGTATCCATGGGCGAACCCAAAGAAGCCTGGGCTGAGCGGGTACGGGTTATGACCCCATATCAGGTCAATATGGATGTGGTGAAGGCTACCGGTAATCCTCAGGTGAAATTCCTGCACTGCCTGCCGGCATTCCACGATGAGCACACCACCATGGGTAAAGAGATCGAAGACACTTATGGCATGAAGGGATTGGAAGTGACCGACGAAGTGTTTGAATCACCCCATTCCATCGTCTTCGACGAAGCAGAGAATCGCATGCACACCATTAAGGCGGTCATGGTCGCCACATTGGGGGCATAGCGGTACAAAGGCGCTGAACACCCTGCTTTCAGCGCCTTTTCTTTTTGGTCGGTTTATCTGTCGTTGAATGTGAATGGGTAGGTGTCATGAGTAAAGTTAAAACCCAGGGATTACTGGCTGCATTCGGTGCCGCCACGTTGATGGGATTGGTGGGATTCTTTGCCCGCCAGATTAATGCGCAGGGCGATGTTATCGCTTTTTCCCGGATGTTTTGCGGCGCATTGCTGTTTCTGCTGATCTTGCTGGCTCTGGGCCGTATCAATGACCTGAAAAAGTATCGGCTGTCGGCATCCATGGTGTTCAGCGGCATCTTTATGGGCACCTGTCTTTCCGCTTATATCGCGGCCACCCAGATGACCTCCATCGCCAATGCCGTGTTCTTCATTTACATCGGACCGATTATCTCCTCCATTCTGGCCATGGTGTTTCTCAAAGAACCCTGCAAGCCGGTGACCCTGTTCGCCATCGGCATAGTGTTTATCGGCATGATGCTGATTGTCGGGCTTATCAGCGTCACTGATGGTGCGGTGACCCTGGGATTGACCTTCAAGGCCGAAACCTTTGCCGGCGATATGCTGGCGCTGGCATCGGGTGTGGGCTATGGCCTGTTCCTGTTTCTTGGGCGCTTTCGCCAGGATGTGCCCAGTGATGTGCGCTCGTTCTGGAACTTCTTCTTCGCGCTGGTCGGTATCGGCATGCTGTTTATCTTCAGCCAGCCCAGCGTGTCACAGATGACCACCCAGGACTGGCTGTGGTGGATTGGCATAGGTGTGGTCTGCGGTTTCGGCGCGCTGACCCTGTGCACTATTGCCACCAAGAACCTGCTGGCGGTCGAGTTCGCCACTATCTCCTACTGGGAGTGCGTGGTGGCCTCAGCCATCGGCATTCTGGTGTTTCAGGAGCACTTGTCAGCCATGCAGGTTCTGGGTGGCTTGCTGATCATCATTGGTGGCACCAGTGAAATGGCGCTGGCGATGTTGAAGAAATGGTTGGGCAAACCCCAGGTTACCCCTTCGGTGGGATAGCCCGGCGGGCAGCAGAGGAGTCAGGGTGATGACCGACATTTATCTGAAAGGGGTTAACTGTTTTTACGGTGCGACTCAGTCTCTTTTCGATATTGAGCTGAACCTGCCCTCGGGCGCCATTGTGGCACTGCTGGGGGCCAGCGGTGCCGGCAAAAGTTCGTTGCTGCGGGTGTTCAATCTGATGGAGCAGCCCGCCAGCGGAGAGTACCGGGTGGGGCCACACAGTTTTGACTTCGCCCACAAGCCATCGGCGGAAGCGGTCCGGCGGTTGCGTACCGATGTCGGCATGGTGTTTCAGCAATATCACCTGTGGCCCCATTACACTGTGCTGGAAAACCTGATTGAAGCACCCTGTAAAGTGCTGGGCATGGCCCGCGGGCAGGCGATTGATAAGGCGATGGAGCTTATTTTGCGGTTGCGTCTGCACGACCTTGAGCACAGATATCCGGTGCAGCTTTCCGGCGGACAGCAGCAGCGGGTGGCTATCGCCCGGGCGCTGATGATGTCGCCCAGGGTGATGCTCTACGATGAGCCTACCGCTGCGCTGGACCCCCAGATGACCGCCCAGTTTGCTCAGATAGTGAAGGAGCTCAGTGCCACCGGCATCACTCAGATAGTGGTGACCCACGAGGTCGCGCTGGCAGGCAATATTGCCGATACCGTGGTGTTTCTGGAGGCCGGCAGGGTGGTTGAATCGGGGGATGTCACCCTGCTGTCCCATCCACAAACGGCAGAATTCAGTCAGTACCTGTTTCATTAACCAAAGGAAGTGTGACCAGCTTGATTGCCCGGGCGCATAGGTGACAGCCGGTGACTTGCGGCCTGAGTTTACGGCGGGTTGGTAACAAGCTTCCATAAGACATACAAGGAGTTGTCTATGTCTGGACGCATATTTTCAGTGTTGTTGTGCTGGGCCTTAATGACCTCAGGCTTGCAGGCCGGGGAAATCCGCTTTGCCATGGAAGCCACCTATCCACCGTTTGAATTTACCAACGAGAAAAATGAGGTGGTGGGTTTTGATGTGGATCTGGCCAATGCCCTGTGTCTGGCACTGGATAAGCGCTGCAGTTTCCACGTGCAGTCTTTTGACAGTTTGATCACCAGCCTCAAGTTCCGCCGTTTTGACGCCGCTATCTCAGGCATGGATATCACCAGCGAACGCGAAAAGCAGGTGCTGTTTACCCAGCCTTACTATGACAATGCCGCGGTGTTCGTGACGGCCAAAGGACGATTCCGCGATATAGCGGATTTGGCCGGGCTGAAAATCGGTATCCAGAATGGCTCGACTCACCAGAAGTACATTCACGACAAGTATCCCTCGCAGCCGACATCCGCTTACACCAGCGTGCAGCATGCCTTTATCGACCTGCAAAATGGCCGGGTGGATGCGGTGTTTGGCGACACTGCAGTGATTTACGCCTGGCTACCCAAGGCACCTGACTATACCCCCCTGGGCGAGGTGATTAAGGATGAAAGCTATTTTGGCCGTGGCTATGGCATCGCAGTTGGGCAGCATAATCCGGCGCTTCGGGATGAGTTGAATAAGGCGCTGGTGCAGATAGTGGCCGATGGCACCTATGAGTCTATCTATCAGCGCTGGTTCCGATAACCGCTGCTGATGCGTTGCAGTGAATGGCAGATCAGGCGCTGCCATTCTGACGCCGCAAGCCCCGGGGTTTCATCAGGGGCAGTCTTGCCGGGCGTATCCAAGAGGACCGTATCTAAGAGGACAGAGTAATGACAGATCTGCTGGAGTTGTTACTGTCAGCCTCAGTGCTGACCGTGGGGCTGGCCATCACCTCGGCGCTGGTGGGCATGCTGATGGCAATCTCGCTGGCGCTGCTGGAATCCACTCCTGTGGTATGGGTCCGGCGACTGACCCGCGCCTATATTCTGGTGATGCGCGGCCTGCCGGAATTGCTGGTGGTGCTGCTGGTGTACTTCGGTGCCAGCCATATTCTGTTTATGCTCACCGGCCAATTTATCGAAATCAGCCCCTTTCTGTGCGGTGTGATGGCGCTGAGTAACATTTTTGCAGTGTATGTCTCGCAGGTGCTGCGCGGTGCTTTGCTGGCCATCCCCAAAGGACAATGGGAAGCGGGGTTGGCGCTGGGCATGGGCCGTTGCAGCATTTTTTTTCACCTGCTGCTGCCACAGGTGTGGCGTCATGCGTTGCCGGCGCTGGGCAATCAATGGCTGGTGTTGCTCAAGGATACTGCGCTGGTGTCACTGATTGGCGTCAATGACCTGATGAAGCAAAGCCAGATGATTGCCGCGTCAACCTGGGAGCCTTTCACCTGGTTTTCCTGTGCGGCGCTTATCTATCTGGTGGTGACTCTGATCAGTCAATATGGCCTGAACCGGGCGTACTGGTATGTCACCCGCTATGAAAGGGGAGGGCAGTAATATGCTGGATTCATGGATATCGACCTTCAGCACTTTGCTCAACGGACTGGGGATGACGCTGGCGCTGACCTTCATTGCCCTGACGCTGGGCACTGTACTGGCCATTGTGAATACTGTGGCACTGACATCCTCCAGAGTGTGGGTGCGCGGCAGTATCCGGGTGTATCTGACTCTGTTGACCGGCACGCCATTGCTGGTGCAGATTTTTCTTATCTACTATGGTCCCGGCCAATTTCCCTGGCTGAAAGACTCGGCATTGTGGAGTCTTTTTTCCTCGCCATTCTTCTGCGCTGTGCTGGCGCTGTCACTCAACTGTGCGGCCTATACCACTTTGCTGTTTTCCGGCGCGCTGTCCAGCATAGGTCGCGGCCAGTGGGATGCCTGCGCGGCGCTGGGGCTGAATCACCGTCAGACGCTGACGGTTCTGCTGCCCTATGCGCTCAGACGGGCGCTGCCAACCTATTCCAACGAAATGGTGTTACTGCTCAAAGGCTCGGCGCTGGCGTCCACTATTACCATCATGGATATCATGGGCTGGGCACAGCGCCTTAACGCCCAAACCTACGACACCCTGAGAGTGTTCTTTGCCGCCGGTATCCTGTATCTGAGCCTGAACCTGCTGCTCACCGGTATTATGAGTTTGGTGGAAAGACGTATGCTGGCTTTCGAGCATCCCTGAGGCTGGCTGCATCTGCATGAGCCGCGTGGGCTGAGGCAATATGGGGATTGATAAAGGCCGCTGTTGATAGCGGCGGCATTGACAGAAATTGACGCTGACAACACCTCAGCGGCAGATGAGCCAAGCCACTAAAAAGCCCCGGCGGCAAATGCCCCGGGGCTTTATTTCACTCTGTCGATGGCCTGTTTGGCCTCAGGGCCCTGCTGCGTCGGTCTGTGCAAACACCGGGCTGATGAGTTATTGCAGTGATGGACTGCTGCGACCCACGGTCATCTGGGCGCGCATGCTCATATGATTCTTGCGGTATTGCTTCGGAGTCATATTGAGCAACTCTTTGAATTTGGTGTTAAAGCAGGAAATCGAGGTAAAGCCTACTTCGCCACTGATGTAGGAAATGCTCTTGTCTGTTTCCACCAGTAAATGGGTAGCCTTGCGTACCCGCTGTTCAATCACATATTGCCAGAAGGTGATGCCCATATTGGCGTTGAAGAAACGCGAGAAGGTGCTCTCTGCCATATAGATTTGGCTGGCGACCATGGCGACCGTGAGCGGCTCGGTCAGATGTTCCTGAATATAGTTGATACTGGTGTTGAGCTTGTCCTCGGCCTTTTTGGTGAAGCTGACTTCCTGTGCCGATTGCAACAGGTACTGCTTTACCTCCAGGTTGGACAACTTTTCCAGAATACTGAGGAAGTTAATCACCTGGCTGAATTCAAAAGTGTTCTCAATACGGTCAAGCACTTCACCGACATCAGCGGCCTGTGCGTTGTCGTACAGCAAACCGAGTTTGGTTTGCTCCAGCAGCGAGCGGATCTGGCGGAACTGCTTGCTGTTGACAAAGGTCAAGCCAAAGCCGTTGAGCCGGAAGTGAAGCACATCGCAATCGATTTCCTGCTGCTGTTTTAACAGTTTTCTGTCCAGTGACAGGCGGAAAGGATTGAACGGTGCCAGCAACACCATTTGCCCGGCCTGCAGCCGGTAACTGGCATTGCTCAGGTGTAAGGTACATCCCTGAGAGTTTGGTCTGATAATCACATAGTCCGCGCCGAAAATCAGATGCTGAGTCTCGGTCAATTTCTGCAGATCAAACAATACAAACTTAGGTGTACTCGAGACTATCTTGGTCGGCATAATACCCCTCCTTGTTTGCATGCATCTTATGCATTTATATCTGCCCGGTAACCTGCCTCAGCTATGATTTGTGATCTGTTGCAAATATGGTTCCTGCAAATAGACAGACAGCACTTATTTCAATTCAGTATTTAATCACTTTACTTAATAGCAATTGAAATAGATTAACGTATTAAGTTATTAAAATATGGGCATTATTAAGCTTGCCGACTATTGTTTGCCCAGCGAAGTGAGCAGATATCCGCTAAAAGCTGTTTTTCATTTCTATATCACTGGCTGATTGAGTGCGGATGACACTCCTGGGTTTCGATGACTGAGAATGACAGAGTAATGTGATGGCAGATATTGTTATATATCAGTTGTTTGAGGCGTGGTATCGCACGATTGCTCTTATGTTATTGTTTTTAATCTTAAAAATTGTGTTCTTGACAGCCTGGTAGAGTGGGGGAGAGGAGCTGTTTTGCCGGGGGGAAGCGTCCGGTCGCGGCCCCCAATACCCTGCGAATGCTGCAGTTTTCAGCCCTGATGGCGCCAAAAATTTTAACTGATCCCGGCATTGGAGGTGGCAGCAGATTTTCGGCAGTTATCAGCATAATTTCGATATTAACCGCAATTCAATAACGCCAATATAGCCACATTGAAAGGGAATTTAGACCATTTCAATTAAAGAAAACCATATCTTTGATAATTACAGACGCAAACTCTAATGTGCATGGGCTGGATGAAAATACGTTGAGTAGCGGATGTTGGCAACAGATATGTTTAGCCTTGTTGTTCACGATGTTTCTATTTTTTTTGGAGAGTTTGAAATGAGCATTTCCAATGATCTTTATCCTAATGCCTCTTTGCCACTTGAACGTAAAGAATCAGGTGTCCCCTATGTTCGTCCAGGTTTAAAAGTTGAATCTTATAACGACTTCGACCCGCTGAAGCACGTGATTGTCGGTATCGCCGATAACCAGCATATTCCCGAAGCCTGTCCTGCCAGTAATGAAAAGATCCCGGCAGATTCTCCAATGCGTGGCGGCAAGGCTGGTCGTCGTACCCAGGAAACCATCGACAGAGCCAATGAGTGCCTGAATGGCTTCGCCAAGACTCTGGAGAAGCGTGGCATTATCGTTGACCGTCCAGGCGCCGTTGACTGGCACCAGCGCATTACTACTCCTGATTTCACCATCAGTTCTGGCTTCGGTGTGATGCCTCCACGTGACTGTCTGCTGACCATGGGCAAGAGCATTCTGATGGCACCAATGAGCTTCCGCAGCCGTTATTTCGAATATCTGGCGTATGTTGACCTGCTGCGTGAATACTTCGAATCTGATCCTGAGTGCATGATCGAGCAGGCACCACGTCCACGCCTGTCAGACGAAAGCTTCCGCATGGATTATGTGGCTGCCTATGAGTATCTGTCTGACGAAGAGACCATGGCCCGCTCCTGCCGTAAGGAATACTCCACCAAGGAAACCGATATCCTGTTCGATGCTGCTGACGTTATGCGTCTGGGCAAAGACATCTTCGTACAGCACGGTCTGACCACCAACCTGGCTGGTATCCGCTGGATCAAGCGTAAGTATGAGCCTATGGGATACCGTGTTCATACCCTGAGCTTCAAAGACAACCACCCAATCCACATCGATGCGACCTTCTGTCCGCTGCGTCCTGGTCTGATGTTGCTGAACCCTCACCGTCCTCTGTTCGAAGGTCAGCGTGAAATCTTTGAAAAGAACGACTGGCAGATCGTGGAAGCTGTGCCTCCAGCATGGGATACCCCACCACCACTGTGCTACTCCAGTACCTGGCTGTCCATGAACACCCTGATCCTGGATCACAAGACAGTGTGCGTCGAAGCCACTGAAACCGGCCAGATGGAACAGTTCGACAAGTTGGGCTTTGAAGTTATCCCTGTGGATCTGCGTGATGCCTACGCCTTCGGCGGCGGCCTGCACTGCGCCACTGCAGACGTTCACCGTGAAGGTACCTGTGAAAACTACTTTAATAATCAGTTCGCAGGCAGCCACAACGTTGAGCACTGGGAATATTGATAGTTCAGGTCAAACAGCCATGATGTGAGTCAAGCTCCCTGATTGCATCATGGTCAAAAGCCCCGGCAGCCCCGCCGGGGCTTTTTTATGGGAAATTAGCCTGATGCGCTCTTAAATGAATTAAGGTAACTTTTAACAAATCGGTATTTATCGGTCAGTGGATGCGGGTATAGGTCGGTAGATACGGATTGAGACAAGACTATCAGGACTTGAGTGACAAGGAGTTGGAGATGCGTGGAGCCGGCGGCAGCAGTGGTGGATTGGGGCATTTTTTTATCGGCCTTGCCATGATGATAATCGGATTATATTTGCTGCTCAGTGCCATCCAGGTGCGCTCCAGCTTTGGCATGGGGATGACGCTGTATGGGTTTCAGGCGGGGGGATTTAACGTCAGCATCACCACAGGCATGGTGATGGTGCCCTTCATTTTCGGCGTTGGCATTATGTTCTTCAACGCCCGCAATCCCTTGGGTTGGCTGCTGACCTTCGGCTCCCTCGCTGCGCTGCTGTTTGGCGTGATTACCTCAGTACATTTCAGCCTGCGCGCCATGACTGCCTTCGACCTTATCGTGATTCTGGTGCTCAGCTTCGGCGGACTGGGATTGTTTCTGCGATCGCTTAAGAGCTTTGATAGTTCATTAAGTTAAATGTCTGCGAGTTCATTTATCATTGCGCGACATGATTAACGATGTACTGATTTAAAGTGGACCATCCTGAATTGGATAGTGAATAAAGAAGATCTTGGTGACTGTCACATCAAGCATGGTATTTATCTGACCTATCTTGCTGAATAAAAAGCATTTATATGTCTGTCTTGAGCTTGGTTGATGAATTCAACACGGCCAGGAAACGGGTTGTGCCCTAGTAAGTCCGACGGGGATGATGCTGCGTCACCGGCAACCCAACTGCACTGCAATATACCTTTTAAACACGCCGATTTTGCCTCAATCAGAGGTGCTAAACTTCCTAAAGATATCTAGACCATCTCGGTTTACAGGTAAGGTTTTAGTAAGGGTTATGGGGTAAACCAATCTTTGTTACGCATGCTGCACCACCATTGGTGGTTGTAACGACCTTATGCATAGAACGATAACAAAGGTGAGAGGCAATGAACTACAAACATGCAATAACCCCCTTTATAATTTCCGCAAGTTTATTAAATATGACGAGTGCTTTTTCTTCTCAGCATAAAGTGGTTAACAGCAACCAAGATAAACATTATGAAGAGAAAAAAGTTACTGAATCAAATGAAAGAAAAGACGCAGTAGATGAAGTCATTGAGGTTGTGGGCTCTCGTCTTTCTGGCGGCGACCCAAGTGTGAAAGTCACGGTTATTACCTCAGAAATGATCGCTGCGAAGGGATTACTGAACGCAGAAGACATAATTCGGTCTCTTCCGCAAAATCATGCAACCCTGAGCCGTAATTCGAGCGCCACGCCACAAATCAACGGAATCGATGAACTGGGTTTAGGTGTATCGAGTTTCGGTGCATCAGCCGCAAATCTGAGAGGAATGGGGAGCGCCAATACACTGGTATTGGTCAATGGTCGAAAACCACCGAGCATTCCAGGGCAACAGGATTTTGTCACCAATCTGAATAACATACCTTCCAGCATGATTGAAAGGGTCGAAGTGATCACCGGGGGAGCATCGGCAATTTATGGTTCGGATGCCATGGCGGGGGTAATCAATATTGTGTTGAAAAAATACATTGACGATTTTTCTGTTCGCCTTAGAAGTTCACGCTCATATACAAAAAAGCAAAAAAATACGTTGGACTTAAACTATGGGAAGTCCTGGGACTCAACTGCATTTGCATTAGGGGCAAGCTATTCAAAAGATACACCAAACAAAGTAAATAAAACAGGATGGTATACCAAAGATTATAGGCAACTATATCCAAATTTAAGTATTGCGGCGGCACGAAGTCTTGACTTCAGAAAAAACTATCGTTCTGGATTGGTATATTTTGCCCCCACTCAATCACAAGGAATTATTGCTCCAGTGGGTAGCAACGGAAGCAATTTGCTACCGCAACAGTTTTTGCCTACTACTAGCGATGATAAAATAGATATCTTACCTGTTGATATAGGCGGTGAGTGGGAGGAAAAAAGTGTATTTTATCGAGTGTCACATGACTTGACTGACTCTTTTGAAATATTTACAGAGGGCTATTTTACCAACAACAATGCGAAGACAAATACTGATCCAAGCATAAACCCTGGACGATTTTTAGTACCGGCAAGCAATGCGTATAATCCATTTGGTAGGGATGTCTATGTATCATACAATCCATTTAGTGAACAGCAACTTGGATTGATTAAGAAACCTTATCAGGAGTCAACAGAGTCCTCTGCATATTTTGTGATGGGATTTGATTTCGAGGTTTTAGAAAATCTAACATGGAATACCACTTATAATATAAGTAACAGCGAAAGTGATTTTACCAGTTTTAATATGTCTCCGCCGAAGTCTTCACTGAATTTGCCTGAAGAACAGTTAAATAGATTGAATGAACTATTGGCCAGCAGTGACCCAAATATTGCTATCAATTTATTTGGTGATGGCAGCTTGCAAAGTGAGCAAATCAGTGAGTTGTTCATTCCATACATATATGTAAAAAATGAAACCAAAAAAGAGTCATTTGAAAGCTATATTAGATACAGTATAACTAATCCTCTATCTACATCGCCAATAGAATTGGTTTCTGGAATACAATATAATAAAGCCGAACTTATTAATAAGTTTGACTATGCTTCATCACAAAAGCAATTTGCTTACTTTGCGGAATTGAATCTACCTATTATTGAGAATAAAAGTTTTATTAAAAATCTGATCATCATTGCGTCGGCTAGATATGACAAATACAATATCACTGGCGGTGAGGGAGTAGAATTTGATGATAATGGAAATTGGACCAGTATTGTGGATAAACATGCAAAGTTTAGTCATGTTACTCCTGCTATTGGCTTTTCCTGGCAGGTTAATGATGAGCTTACGTTAAGGTATAAAAGAAGTGGGGGATTCAGGGCTCCATCATTTACCGATCTATTTACCGTAAATAATATAGCTCCAAGAATATCATTCATTTTTGACCCACTGAAAATGATTGATGGTCAGGAAAACCCACTTGTCAGAGGTTTGGTGGTGCAGACCAGTAATCCTGACCTTAAGCCAGAAACTTCGGTAGAGCATGCTATATCGCTATCTTATTTTCCCCAATGGAGTAAAGGTTTGACCATTGACGTCAAGTATTCTGACTTTACATTTTCAGACAAAATACTCTGGTCATTTGAACTGCAAAAGCTCATACCTCTGGATGTTTATGGCAATCTAGAACAATTCTTTATTAGGGATAGCGAAGGCAATATATTACAAAATAATACAATGCCAGTTAATATAGCTAAGGCTAAAGCTCGTGATTTGGAAATTGAGATTGCCAAACGCTTTGAAATAAGTTCATATGCGCTTAAATTGGGCGCGTATTATTACACTATGTTACAAAATGATAACTACTATACTGACAATTCAGAAGGTGTAAGCCGTCTGGGGCTGGCAAGTGGAATTGATAAGTATCGTATTAAATTAAATGCTGGGCTCGAAGGAGATACTTGGAGTAGTTATTTCTTTATCAACTATACGCCAGGTTACATTAATGATGATGATGGACTGCCTTCTGAGTTAGACAGAGATGTTGATTCATACACGACGGTTGACTGGTCTGTTGCATACAGTGGATTTGAGAATACTGATATTAGGCTTGGTGTAAATGATTTACTTAATGAAGACAAGCCTTTCATACTAAACTCTTATGGACAGCCTTTTGATTTAAGCAGAGTAAATCTCAATGGGCGAACAGTTTACCTAGATATTAAAAAATCATTTTAATAGGAAGTATTAGTCATGCATCTAATTCGCACGGCGCATAACCGCATCTGATTTTTATGGAATGTTTGTGTTAATTGATGAAATTTGCTGCAAGATAAAATGAGCGAAATGGTGCATTCGCTCATTTTTAATTTCAGTCTAACTATATATTAACTGGCGTGAATGTGATCCAAGAATTTAACTTCAATTATTGCGCCGCCATCGTCAGCATTTCGTGCTAGAATAGTCGCATTGTGCATCGAAAATATTTCATATGATATAGCAAGGCCTAGCCCAAATCCATTTCGATTCGGCGGACTCTTGGAAAATGGCTCGAAAATATTACCAATTACATCCTCTGATATACCAGGACCATAATCCCGGACTTTGAGCATATCATTGCCATCTAACATCAGATCTATTGATGAGTATGGTGCAGAGAATGAAATTGCATTCGTTAGTAAATTTGATATGGCAACGCATATTAACTGATAGTTTCCTTTGACAATAATGCCATGACTATTATCATCAATGAGTCTGATTTGAATATTACTTTCCTCACAGTAATACCTTATTTCATTTAATGTTGACAGGCAGCATTTTTTTATGTCAACAATTTCGCTTAAGTTATTCTGTGTTGTTATGCTCATATAATCTAATAGTTGAGATGTTAAATTCATTAGCTTCCTGGTGTCTTCAATTAATTCTGATTTTATCTTGTTATCCTGGAGTTCTTCCAATCTAATTCTTAATGTTGTTATTGGTGTTTTGATTTCATGTGCGGCACAACCAAGAAATAATCTTTGTCTTTTTTCGTAAACAGATAGCTTGTAGAGCAGGGCATTGATGGAGTGGATGAGTGGAGCAATCTCATTTGGGACATTATCAGATGGAAGTTGTTGTTCCAAATTGGTAATATCTATATTAGACGTAATTTGCGATAGTCTTTTTATGCTTCTATTCATAAGAAATAGTATAAAAATTCCTAAAGTCAGGAACCCAATTGCCAGGAATAGATAGAATGAGCCTTTATATATACTCCATAGTGACGAATAGTAATTTTTTATTGGTTTGATTTCTCGCAATGACCTGCTGTCCTGTATTCCTCCCATTTCAATATACAGACTATCGTCGCCGCAATATATAAGTGTTGTGATACCACTTCCATACGATCCCTTATAATTTAGTGAGAATGTAATATCATCATTTGGTTCATTTTCGATATCCGAAATGGCTCTAAAGAATGATATGTCTACCGGAGAGTTTTCAAGGTTAATATTGTATTGATAAGCTACTTTATTGTTGATTTTAATTAGCGAGCTAAAATTTGGATTTAAAATTTTTAAGGCGTCGATTGCTTCGCGGGTATTATCATCAAGTTGCGCGGCGCCAGCCTTACATAGTGCGTCGAAAATGTTGAATATATTGTCACTGAGACGCGTTGACGTTGTGTAAGAACCGAATGTTAGTAATGCAAAAATTAACAAAATTACTATGGCCATAATGACTGAAAACAGAATCAATCTTATGCTCATCGAATTATAGTAGTGTTTAATTTTCATTTATTATCATCCTGTACCCTATACCTCTAACTGTGACAATGCTGATACTGGATTCTAATGTTGAAATATTTTTCCTCAATTTAGAAATGTGCGACTCTAATGAATTTGATAATATCTCTTCATTTACACCATACATAGCTTCTTCCAATCTCGAGCGTGTTACTACAAAGCCTTTATTTCTCAATAAAATATCTAGCAGTTGCAGTTCTCTTCGTGGCAGGTCTATGACAGTGCTATCCTTGGTGAGTTCCAGTGTGGTCGAATTTAATGTTAGTGAACCCGCGCTTAAGCAATGCTCTTCACTTTTTAATGAACTCCTTAGTTGAACTTTAATTCTTGCCAGTAATTCGTCTGGTTCGAATGGTTTTGATATATAATCATGCGCACCATACTCCAACCCCTTCACTTTGTTGGCTACATCGGAAAGTGCTGACAGTATCAAAAATCGAATTTGCAGGTGGTGCTCATTTGAATATAATACCAAATCAATTCCGTCGCCATCAGTTAATAGGCGGTCCAATAGCACCAAGTCATAATCAGTGTCAACCACTGCAAATTTAGCATCGATTAACGAGGATACTAAATCCACTTCATAATTAGCTCTGTTTAACATATTGATAAGTACTTGTGATAGCCTGGCATCATCTTCTACCAGCAATAATTTAATAGCCATCCAGCAGAATCTCTGTTTATGAATCATGATGTTCGATACATATATAATAGTACAAATTTTAAAGAACGAATATTACATTTAAGCGATTTTGGTGAATCAAATTAGTCTTACAATTCATGTTTGTCGGTGGGCTTTAGCTTTGAGGCGGTAAGCTGGCATTCTTGCATGAGAGCAGTATATATGGTGGTTTACTGTAAAAATAGCGACCACAAATAGATTGTATGTGGCCGCTAAAATTATGCTATGTTATTTATATCGTTAGCTTTAGTTTATTGGTTTAATATTACCATTGGTATCTGATGTATAGACTCTGCCAAAATTTAAGTTTTGCATTTTTGTCTTTAATTCATTTATGTCACCTACAATGATCCAACTGATACTCTTATTATCTAATTTTGATTTCGCTAACTTATTTAATGAGTTGACATTCAGGGATTTAATCTCAGCTGAATTGTCTACCAGTTTTTTGTAGTCTACTCCAAATCTGTCTGCGTACCTTAAAACGTATAACCAACTGCTATTTGTTTCATATTTCGAGGAGTTCGATTTAGTTGCGTTGGTGATATAATCAGATAGCTCCTTTTCGGTTATTGGCTTGGTTGACAGCATTTTTTTAATTTCATTGCTGATTTCCACTATACTTTCTGTGGTTTTGTCTTTTTGAACTGTAGTTTTAACCTTGAAAATAACTGGCGTCATGGGATCGTTGAAAAATCCACCTCTGGCCCCATAAGTCCAGCCTTTATCGAGGCGAAGATTGCTGTTGATTCGGGATGTCATTGATCCTCCAAGTATGCTCCCTATTGCATCTAAAGATTCTTCTTCTTCATGTAAGTATTTGCCCGCATCAATCACTGCAGTGATTTGTGTTTGCTGAGCATCTGGATCATTAATTAATATAATTTTATTCTCTAGATCAGACTGGTAAGCACTTTCAAATTTACTCTTTATTGGATTTTTATCGACGTTCCAAGACGCGAAATGTTCTTCCAAAATATTTTTTGCAGTATTAATGTCAATATCACCAACTAACCTGATTTTTACATTGTCTGGACGAATGTTCGAAGAGTGGAATTTAAATAGATCGACATTGTTGATTGATGATATATTTTCAATGGATTGCTGTCTTGCTAGAGCATTATCTGGTCCAAATAGTATTGTATTAACGATATGCTCGCTTGCTCTTTGTGGTGTATTCTCCATTGAGATAAACTCATTCCTCATTTGTTCTTTTTCTTTTTCCAATTGTTCTTCTGGAAATGCAGGTGTAGTGATCACCTCACTTAGTAGAGCGATAGAGTCTTTTAAGTTTGGTGATAACGCATTAAAGGATATAGTGGTTTTATCTGAGTTGTAGTCTGTACCTATGCTTAAGCCCAGCTTTCGCATGTCAGCCATTAGGTCTGCATACTTGTGTTTTTGGGAGCCCTTCGTTAATAGTGATAGTGCGAGATTTGCGACTCCGGGTTTACCTTGCTCGGTTGATAGCTTTCCAAAATCAAAACTTAGTTCACCGGACACTAGTTGATTATCAGTTCTGGTGATCACGGATAGCTCGATACCATTGCTTAAAGAAACGGTTTCTACCGGTAAAACATCGACTTTTTCATTAAATATCAAGTCGGGCTTTTTAGTGCGGTCGACTTTATCTGCAAATTCATCTGCGTTTTTAGTGTTTCTATGAATCAATGCAAGGTATCTATTTTTTGATAACCAATTTCGCATTGTGCTGATTATTTCTTTTGGGCTGGCATTAATTTTATTGTTATAGCTTTCAATTGGCAGTACTGCGTTATTGTACATGGTTTCTGAATTGCCTAGTTCTTGACCTAGGTTGGCGCTATGCTCCTTAAATTTAAGAAGTTTCATCTTTTCTTGTGATTTGAATAGTTTGAGTTTTTTTTCATCTATCTTGCCGTTAAGGAATTTGTTCAATTCAAACTCAAATTGTTGGGCGATATCATTAATGTTGCCTCCTTCTTTAATGGTGCCGCCTATTGTGATATATCCGGAGTTTCTATTCACGTTGATATGCTGACTTATTGACGTCATTAAATTTAGCTTGTCAATAAATAACTCATTAAGATAAGAGTTCTCGGTTCCAGCCAGAATGTCGACACCAATAGATAATAAGTCATTATCTTTGTCACTCCGATTGGGGGATGGCCAGCTAAAATAAAATGATGATGCCTCCACGTCTGCATTAAATGATTCTTCGATGTCAGAACTTAGTGTGGTTACCCAACTCTCAATCTTGTCTGATTTCTTACCTTTTGGTATACCTCCAAAATAATATGGTATTTTTTCTTTTGCTGTCTTTAAATCAATGTTTCCGGACAAAACAAGTACCGCATTGGAAGCAACGTAGTAGGTTGTGAACCAGTTTTTGACATCATCTACAGTTGCAGCGTCAAGATCCTCCATTGAGCCGACGATTTCATGATTATATGGATGATCAATTGGATATATGGTTTTTCTTAATGAATCCATATAGTTTTTATACGGTGTGTTTCCTCTTTGACGTTTTTCGTTTTTTACAACTTCAATTTCTTTATCGACCATTTCCTTATTAATTGCCTCTGGAAGATACAGCATTCTGTCTGACTCAAGCCAGAGCATATAATCAAGAGCCTCCTTTGGAAAGGATGCAAAATAGTGTGTGATATCATTATTTGTGAAGGCGTTAGCCATGAGGGTGCCAGCTTCTTTTGCCGACGTAAAATAGTCTTCTTTTCTATTTGGTGTCGGCGCGAACATTAAATGCTCAAAGAGGTGAGCAAACCCGGTTTTCCCCTTGGGTTCATCAGCAGAACCGACATTGTAAATAAGGCTCATAGTAATACTGTTTTTCGATTTGTCGGGATAGATTACTACTCTAAGCCCATTCTCTGTTGTAAACTGGTCATACTCAAATGGGATATTGTCAACGGTATTGATGGTTTTTCCGGTTGCAATAGCTGAAAAAATCAATGTGATCGCTGCTAGTGATGTTGTTAAGTGTTTTTTTTTCATGGTAGCTCCAATGGTAGGTAAAACCTGATTCGAGCATTGTTACCTTACGATAAGCTTATCTGAGTCTGTGTTTGGTGGTTGAATCGCTTTATTCTTGTTTCAGAGTATTTCAGTGATAATAGTGCCCATTCAGAACGAGTTGTTGGAAGATTAATTTAAGCGCGTTAATCCCTTAGCCGACGTTTGCAAATATCAGTAGCTATAGCCGGGTGTTATTATTCGGAGAAACGTAAGTGGCGGTAGCGATGCAACGCATTTGACCCATTGGTCATGGGCCGCGACGCTGTATCCTTGATAGCGCTGGCATTCCAGAAAGCCCTCAAATAATCTCGTCGAATTTGAGCACAAGAGCTTGCGACCAAACCGGTAACGGCAGGACACCATGCCCGGCATGTTGCTTGCCTTAATGGGGCCGAGTTGATTTATACCGCCAGGTATTGAAGTAAAGGAAATTGTTGACGCTACGTCTACGTTGTTGCCAGGGAGATTGCCAGTATGCTTCCATTACGCAGATAGATAGCCTGTATAACAAGGGCAAAGCTCATCGTTAAATAGGGTCTTTATTCCCCTTATGGGGAGATAACAACTTGGTTCAGGGACTGAAGAAATGTCATTTAATTTAACTATAACCTCTCGGGTTGCGCTGGCGGTATTTCTGCTGGGCACTGCGGCCGTATCGGTTGCAGATGAGGGCGGGGCAGCAAAGAGTGGGCTCGATTGGCTGATGGATATGTATCCCAAGCCACACGAGATTGAGCTGGCGCGTCAAGGTCTGGCTGAAGCTAAAATCGAGAAGCCCTGGGAAAGATCCTGTCCTTATCGGGAATTAAGTGGCACGGCGGAACAGGAGGATGAATTTTTCTATCGCTGCAAGCGCTGGGATGACTGCACTTCAATCAGCGGTGTAGCCAGTATCTACAGTGAGGCATATTTTCAAAACCACCAACGGGAGCCTCAACAACAGGTGCCCTGGGAGTTATTTCGGGATGGCAGTATTTTTCTGTTGGAAGCCCATGATTTCGAGGGTATCACGGGTCATTTGAGACAACACGCCCTGAAATCTGCCGGGGATACCTGGCAATTTTTTGAAGGGAGAGCGCCTGTCGAGGCCAGTGATATGGTTGAGGCGACATACTGGCAATGGTGTTCTGCTGAACCCTTGACTTTATGGAAGGCGGAATATGAGTAGCTGCTACATCTGAATGCCAACAGAGCATAAGCTGCGGACGCTGGTGACCACGGTGGTTGCGGACACAGATACCAAGGGGGCGGATACGGGATGGATACTGATATTAAGTGATATTAAGGACTGCCAGCTCTTTTTGTCGTTCCGGCAGTGACGTTGAAATATGCTTTTCAATTTCCGGGTCAGTTTACGTGCCTGAATAACCGGAAAATGCCAATGATTAAACAGCCACATACTGCCTCAACATCTGCTGACACCCGGCTGTTTCTGCTCACCTCGCTGACCATGCTTGCGTTTGCGGCCAACTCGTTACTTTGCCGTGAGGCGCTGGTGTCCGGCAGTATCGATGCGGCGAGTTTTACCCTGGTGCGTATGGTCAGCGGCGCTGTGGTGTTGATATCGCTGGCATTCATGCAATCTCCAAGAAAAAGTATTGAGCTCAAGCCAAAAGCGCTTGCAGGAAACTGGTCCGCGGCAGTGGCGCTGCTTGGTTATGCGGCTGCTTTCTCATTTGCGTACCACAGTCTTACTGCCGCCACCGGCGCCTTGTTGCTGTTTGGTGCAGTGCAGGCCACCATGATTGGTTATGGCCTGTGGAAGGGCGAACGGCCAAGCCGCCTGCAACAGCTCGGCATGTTGCTTGCGCTGTTGGGATTGGGCTGGTTTTTACTGCCTGGCGTTGAGGCACCGGATACCTTTGGCGCCGTTTTGATGTTGCTGGCTGGCGTTTGCTGGGGCCTCTATTCCCTGCGTGGACGCGGCGCAGCTTCACCACTGGCCGCTACCACCGGTAACTTTGTTCGCAGTGTCCCGTTGGCATTGCTAATGTATGGTGTGATTGCTGCAGCAGACATGGCTGGGATTGCGGATCATGGTCAGGAGCAGGCTGTATTCACCGTCTCCGGCCTGGGTGTACTGTACGGCATTGGCTCAGGCGCCATCGCCTCCGGCCTCGGATATGCCCTCTGGTACGCGGTATTGCCCAGGCTTGAGGCTACCACTGCCGCCACCGTCCAGCTGAGTGTTCCCATCATAGCCGCTTTCGGTGGCCTGCTGTTTCTGGACGAGCCTCTTAGCCTCAGATTAACCCTCTGCTCAATCGCCGTCCTCGGCGGCATCGCACTGGTGGTACTCAACCGCCCCGGAAAATAGCCTGCGGCGTAGTAAGGTAATCGCCTTGCAGGCGATAGCACATCGAAGCCTTCCAGGCTTCACCCGGGGAAGGGGCTTTGCTCGCCCAACAAATACCTCCATGTACAAAGGCCTGATCGGCTTCCATGCCTCTCGCTTATAAGCGTGCTTGCCGCAGGCAAGCATTCGCCCTACCAACCCCAAGGACGCACCAACCAACGCTGACGACAACATGGATGTTGAAGTTAGAACAACGCATGGAGCAGTTGTCGCAACTCCTCGGGCTTATGGTGAAAATTGGCTAATGCAACAGACGCTCGATTTACATCCCTGTAAATCCCCCAAACTCATTTATGCCCCAAAGTTAGTTTCACTGTGCATGGCACGGTTTGTTATCAAGCATGGCACGGTTTTCGTGAGTGGAAATTTTAAATAGTCATTAAACTCAGAGTCTTGGGGCGTATTGAACTGTAAATAACAGGCGACAGACAGGCAGAAAATGTGCGGGCACGCTTTTGCTCAAAGTTTAATTTGGACTTCTGTTGCCAGCATGTTGAATAATTAATCAAAACAGCGGCACGGTTTTCACTGGTCTGATGTGACAAACGAGCATGCACACTATACAAATGTTATGCGAAAAGAGAGAAATGAGCATACTTAACGAAATCAAAGATGCTTGGGGTTGGGTTGGTATAGAGCCTCAAGAGGTCGTAATAGAGAACGAGTTTGGTAACTTAATCGTTAAAGATTTCAGTGATAAATTTTGGCGCTTGTGTCCTGAAGATGTCTATTGCGAGATCGTTGCAGAGTCAATCGAAGAGTATAATGCACTCATTAACAATGAAGAGTTTCTCGAAGATTGGTTTATGTCAGCTATGGTCCAAGAGGCTGAAGGTGTACTTGGAAAACTTGAGCCAGGGTATAAATACCATATGGTAATCCCAGGCGTGTTAGGCGGCGAGTATGGTGGCTCAAATGTTAAGGTTGCGCCGCTGCTAGAAATCATTCGGTTTTCCGGTGATCTCGGCAAACAAATTGAAGAGCTTCCTGATGGGGCTCAAATTGAACTAAAGGTGGTGCCGTGAAATCGCATAACAAATCAAAGCACGCGGACTTGGTAAAGCTGTCACCTTTTTTGTTCCAAAAAAGCCGCCAACTTCACCAAGCCGGTGTTTGAGGCGTTATCCCACTAGCCCAAAGTAACTAATGTCCCTTTGTTGGTTAATCGAAGGTTGAAGGTTGCACTGAGTCCCCGTCCAAAGTTGCCGGAGGGGATTGGATTCAATAGTGGATGTCATCATGGATGATGACATAAGCGGCGCTGAGCCAGGGACGGTGAATCGACGCAGGTCACGTCAATTGAATGCAATGCACGATGGATAACAACTTCGGTTGGGGCGTCCTTGGGGTTGTTAGGGCGAATGTTTGCCTCAGGCAAACACGTTCATGAGCGAGAGCCATGGAGGGCAAGCTGGCCGTTAAACATGGATGTTGTTTAACGGACGAGCAATACCCCTGACCCGGGTGTGGGCTGGAAGCCCACGACTTTTGTCGCTTGAAAAGCGACTAACCCTCCGGGTTATTCCAAACAAAGTTTGGACATTCACCAAGGGTGCAGGCGATCACTCAACATCGTAATCCAACACTGGCTGCAACCACTTCTCCACCTCGCTCACACTCATGCCCTTGCGAGCCGCATAATCTTCCACCTGATCCCGGCCCACATTGGTGACGCCAAAGTAGCGGGACTTAGGGTGGGCAAAATACCAGCCGGAGACTGCGGCAGTGGGGTACATGGCAAAGCTCTCGGTGATCTTCAAGTCAATACACTCGTCGGGCTTAAGCAGCTCCCACAGCAGGCCTTTTTCGGTGTGGTCCGGACAGGCAGGGTAGCCGGGAGCAGGACGTATGCCTTTATACTTCTCGCGGATAAGCGCCTCGTTATCCAGAGCTTCCTCGGCAGCATAACCCCAGAACTCTTTACGGACGCGCTCGTGCATGCGCTCGGCAAAGGCCTCGGCCAGACGGTCAGCCAGTACCTTGAGCATGATGGCGTTGTAGTCATCGTGATTGGCTTCAAAGCGCTCAAGATGCGCATCTATGCCATGGCCTGCGGTTACTGCAAAGCCACCCGTGTAGTCGGCCACGCCTGAGTCTTTGGGCGCGACAAAGTCTGCCAGACAGAAGTTGTCGTTGCCGACCCGCTCTATCTGCATCCGCAGGTGGTGAGTGGTCAGCAGTACCTCTGAGCGGGTTTCATCGGTATAGAGCTCAATGTCGTCATGGTTAACGGTATTGGCCGGGAACAGGCCGATAACCCCTTTGGCCGTCAACCACTTTTCCTCGATGATGGTTTGCAGCATCACTTTGGCGTCGCTATACAGCTTGCGGGCCTCTTCACCGACGACCTCGTCATCCAGAATTTTGGGGAAGTGACCGTGAAGCTCCCAGGCGCGGAAGAAGGGCGTCCAGTCGATACGGTCCACCAGATCTTCAAGGGGGTAGTCTTCAAATACCTGAATGCCCAGCTGCTTAGGTTTAAATGGCGTGTGAGCCTGCCAATCCAGCTGGCAACGGTTTTCCCGCGCCGCTTCAATGGAGACAATCTCTTTGCGCTTGGCCTGAGACAGGCGCTTTTCACGCATCGCGTCATATTCCTCATAGATGGCATCTATGGTGGCCTGACGGCTTTGGTTGTTAATCAGCTTGCTGACCATGGGTACGGCACGGGAGGCATCCGGAATATAGATGGCGCCATGGGGGGCATGGGGCGCAATCTTCACCGCGGTATGGATTTTCGAGCAGGTGGCACCGCCGATAATCGCCGGAATGGTCAGGCCTTCACGGGTGAAGGCTTTGACGTTGTGCACCATCTCATCCAGGCTTGGGGTGATCAGGCCCGACATGCCGATAATGTCCACCTGCTCTGCCTTGGCGACCTCGATGATTTTCTCTACCGGCACCATCACGCCAAGGTCGATAACCTCATAGCCGTTACAGGCCAGTACCACGCCGACAATGTTTTTGCCGATATCGTGCACATCGCCCTTCACCGTGACCATGAGCACCTTGCCGTTGCTCTGGCCGGCAACCTTCTCCGCTTCGATATAGGGATTGAGATAGGCCACAGCTTTTTTCATCACCCGCGCGGACTTAACTACCTGAGGCAGGAACATCTTGCCCGAGCCAAACAGATCGCCGACCACATTCATGCCATCCATCAGTGGGCCTTCAATCACATCCAGCGGGCGGCTTGCCTGCTGCCGTGCCTCTTCGGTATCTGCATCTATGTATTCGGTAATGCCCTTAACCAACGCATGCTCAAGGCGTTTGTTCACCGGCCAGCTGCGCCAGGCCAGATCTTCTTTCTTGAGGCCTGCGCTGCCATCGCCTCTGTACTTATCCGCTATCTCAAGCAATTGCTCGGTATTGGTTGACCCCGCCACCGGGCAGGGCAAATTGAGCACCACGGCTTCGACTTTGTCTTTCAGCTCGCTATCGATATCGTCGTAAATCGCCAGCTGCCCGGCGTTGACTATGCCCATGTCCATACCGGCCTTGATGGCGTGGTACAGGAATACGGCGTGAATGGCCTCGCGCACCGGGTTATTACCGCGGAAGGAGAAAGACACGTTGGACACGCCACCGGAAATCATGGCGTGGGGCAGGGTGCGTTTTATCTCGGCGGTGGCCTCAATAAAGTCCACCGCATAGTTGTCGTGTTCTTCAATGCCGGTGGCAATGGCAAAGATATTAGGGTCGAAGATGATGTCTTCCGGCGGGAAGCCGACAATATCGACCAGCACACGGTAGGCGCGGCTGCAGATTTCAATCTTGCGGGCCTTGGTGTCGGCCTGGCCCTGCTCGTCAAACGCCATCACAATCGCAGCGGCGCCGTAGCGGCGAATAAGCTTGGCCTGTTCGATAAACTTGGCCTCGCCCTCTTTGAGCGAGATGGAGTTGACTATGCCCTTGCCCTGAATGCACTTGAGGCCAGCTTCCAGCACCTCCCACTTGGAGGAGTCGATCATCACGGGCACCCGGCTGATGTCGGGCTCTGAGGCAATCAGGTTGAGGAAGGTAGTCATCACCTCGGCGCCATCAAGCATGCCTTCATCCATGTTGATGTCGATGATCTGGGCGCCGCTTTCAACCTGCTCCCGTGCTACATCCAGTGCGGTCTCGTACTGGCCTTCTTTGATGAGTTTCAAAAAGCGCGCCGAGCCGGTGACATTGGTGCGCTCGCCCACGTTCACAAACAGCGAGTCCGCTTCTATGGTGCAGGGCTCCAGCCCGGCCAGGCGGCAGGCCACGGGGATCTGTGGCGCAACGCGAGGGGCGCAGTGTTCAATCGCTTCGCGGATCACCCTGATATGCTCAGGTGTGGTGCCACAGCAGCCGCCGACAATATTGAGCATGCCTGCATCTGCCCACTGCTTGATGACCTCAGCCATCTCCTGTGGCGTTTCATCATAGCCACCGAATTCATTGGGCAGGCCGGCATTGGGGTGGGCAGACACGGCGCATTCACTGATGCGGTTAAGCTCCTCCACGTAAGGTCGCAGCTCTTTGGGGCCGAGGGCACAGTTCAGCCCCATGCTGATGGGTTTGACATGGCGCAGTGAGTTATAAAAAGCTTCTGTGGTCTGGCCGGTCAGGGTGCGGCCGGAGGCATCGGTAATGGTGCCGGAAATCATTACAGGCAGCTTAAAGCCCAATTGCTCGAACACCCCTTCCACGGCGAACAGTGCGGCCTTGGCATTGAGGGTATCGAAGATGGTTTCTACCAGAATGATGTCGGCGCCACCGTCAATCAGCGCCAGGGTAGATTCGGTATAGGCTTCAACCAAATCATCGAAGTGCACATTGCGAAAACCAGGGTTATTGACATCCGGGCTGATAGAGCAGGTGCGGTTGGTGGGGCCAAGCACCCCGGCGACATAGCGTTTGATACCGGTGTTAGCCGCCACTTCATCGGCGGCCTCACGGGCAAGGCGGGCACCCACACGGTTGATTTCAGCCGACAGGGCCTGCATATCATAGTCGGCCATGGCGATGGTGGTGGCGTTAAAGGTATTGGTTTCAATAATATCCGCGCCAGCAGCCAGATAAGCCAGGTGTATGTCCTTGATGATGTTCGGCTGCGACAGCACCAGCAGGTCGTTGTTGCCTTTCACATCACAGTGCCAGTCGCTGAACCTGTCGCCACGGTAGTCGGCTTCTTCCAGCTTATGTTGCTGGATCATGGTGCCCATGGCGCCATCGAGAATAACAATACGCTCGGCCAGGGTTTGCTTGAGGCTGTGGAAAATCGCCTGAGCGGAATGAGGGGTATGAGCTGTAGGGCTTGCCATGCTGTACTTCCTGTGCGCTGCGCCGCCTGTTATCCGGCGGTCGAGTGTGTCCCTGACCGCATTGGTCATCCACCAAAGGGTCTTTTTGTTTTGGACATTTAAACGTATAGACGTCCATAATACCCAGCCTTAATTGGACAGGGCAAGTCGCTGAAGGAAAATTATCCATGCTAATAGCCAGAAATCTCAAGCATCGGGCTGAATCAAGGAGCCTCAATGAGCGTCAATAACAACAGCATACGTTTGATTTTTTTGCGTCATGGTGCCTGTGAAGGCGGTAATATTCTGCGCGGCAGCACGGATGTGGCGTTATCGGCTGAAGGGGAGATGCAGCTGCAGCGTCGCGCCGATGGGTTGTTGTCACGCTATGGCGTGCCGGGGCAAATTCTCACCTCTCCGAGGCGACGCTGCCGTGAATTTGCCCGGCAAAAAGCGGGTGAATTTGGGTTGGCTGCCGGGATTGTCGATGCCTTTGCCGAGATGCACTATGGCGACTGGGATGGGCTGGAGTTTGATGAGATCTACCGCAGCGATGCTGTGGCTTTCGAGGCCTTCTATCAAAATCCCTGGGAAAATCCGCCACCGTCCGCTGAAGCCATGCAGGCGTTTGAACTGCGGGTGACACAGGCGTTCGAGCAGGTGTGTGATACCCTGCTGACGCAGCCTTCATCCTCGGGCGATAGGCCGGTGTGGGTGGTGTGTCACGCCGGGGTGATGTTGGTGCTGATGGCGCATATTCTTGGGCTCAAACAACAGGCGGGATTGTTCAATGCCATGGCACTGCCCTATGCGGCGGCGATGGAGGTGACAGTGCTGCGCCATGACGACCGCAACTGGCCCAGACTGCACTGGCCGGGCTAAAACAGGAATCTTTTTTACCGCTTCATTGGCACTGGTGCTATTTAGTTTAAAAAACAGCATAATGCAAAACAGTCGTCATACTTGGGACTGAGAAGGTTCTGAATTTTGTCACGCTTTTAGTTTAAATCATTGGTAGTACCCATAAGCAGTAAGACTGCAACGATCGGGAACCGGGAGAAGCCCGGACTGTACCCGCAACTGTAGTGGCTCACCGCGAGTCAGAGTCAGGATACCGATCACCCTCCCGCGCCATGCTGACGTGATTGTCAGGGCATCGGGTTTTTAATTTACACCCCGGGCGGGACTACCCGGAAGGAGCAAAAAGTGAAGAATAATAAGCAACCGACAGGTAAAAGACGGCATGCAACCCCAATTGTCGCCTGAGCCTGTACTGAGAGTAGATGGTCTGAGCTGGTCTGTCGGCGGCCGACGTTTGCTGGACGATATCGGCTTTCGTGTTCCCGCCGGCATGATGATCGGCCTGATTGGTCCCAATGGAGCCGGTAAGTCCTCATTGCTGCGTTGTCTGTATCGGTTCTTGCGTCCTGATAGCGGGCAGATCTGCCTGGATGGTGTGGATTGCAGCGAGATTCCCGCCCGTGAATTTGCGCGACGGGTCTCTGTAGTGCAGCAGGATACCCCCGCCGGGCTGGATGTCAGTGTGCGCGAGCTGGTAGCCATGGGATTAACTCCCCACAAAGGCTGGCTGGAGTTCGACAGCGCAGCAGATCGCCGGCAGGTGGGGGAGGCGCTGGCCACTGTGGGCTTGGGTGAGCTTGCCATGCGTCCTTTCAGTCAGTTGTCCGGCGGCGAAAAGCAGCGGGCGCTCATCGCCCGTGCCATAGTGCAGCGGCCGCAACTGCTTATTCTTGATGAGCCCACCAATCATCTGGATATCCGCTATCAAATCCAAATTCTCGAGCTGGTACAAAGTCTGGGGATCAGTGTGATCGCTTCTATCCACGATCTGAATCTGGCCAGTGCGCTGTGCGATCGTCTGTTGCTGCTGGATGGCGGCAGGTTGGTGGCCCAGGGGGAACCACAACAGGTGCTGACGGAGTCGACCATTGCCCGGGTATTCGGTGTTTGTTGTCGGGTCGGCCCTCATCCACAACACGGTAAGCCATTAATCTCCTATTTCTATGGTTATCAATCGGGAGATGCACATGGGCAATAGCTGGACTCAGGCATCCGATACCCAGAAAGTATTGCTGGTGGCTTTTGTGCTGTTTGCCCTGCTGACGCCCTGGCTGGCGGCCTGTTTTGGTGCTGTGACTCTGTCTCCTGGACAAATCTGGGATGCGCTGATGGGAGATGGTCAGGGGTTGACCAGCCGCATTGTGATGGAACTGCGGATGCCGCGGATTTTGCTGGCGTTGATCGCCGGTGCCGGACTTGCGCTGGCGGGGGCGGTGCTGCAACTGGCCACCCGTAACCCGCTGGCTGATCCCTATCTGTTTGGTATTTCTTCCGGCGCTTCCTTTGGCGCGATTTGTGTCATGACACTCACAGGAATTGGCTTTGGTGGCCCCTGGCTGGCACATTTGAGTCTGCCTTTGGGAGCGCTTGCAGGTGCGGGTTTGTCGGTCATGCTGGTATTGGCGCTCAGTGGTGGTGGCGTCAGTCATCAGATTGAGCGTATTCTGCTGTCCGGTGTTGCCACTTCGTTTATGTTTGCGGCATTCGGCAGTTTGCTGCTGTATTTCTCTGAGCCGCAGGCGGCGGCCGCTGTGCTTTTCTGGACGCTGGGCAGCTTTTCCCGGGCGAGCTGGGCCGGGTTATGGTTACCGGCGCTGGTGGTACTGCTCGGGCTTTTGATGTTACTGGGGCTGCGCCGTTCATTGCTGGCGTTGCAGGGCGGTGATGAAACGGCCCATACGCTGGGGATACCCGTGCCCCGGCTGCGACTGGCGATTTTATTGCTGTGCTCCGTGATGACCGCCATTCTGGTCGCCAGCTGCGGTGGCATAGGGTTTGTGGGTTTGATGGTTCCCCACATCGTCAGAATGTTGTTGCCCTCTGGTCAGTCGCTGCTGTTGACCGCACTGGCGGGGGGCGTGTTTATGGTGTGGGTGGATGTGTTGGCCAGAACCCTGCTGAACAATCAGGAGTTGCCGGTCGGGGTGATTACCTCGGCAGTAGGCAGCTTGTTTTTCTTAACTGTGTTGCGCCGTCGGCGTCGGATGATCCATGAATAATTACAATATCCATTACCTCAATAACGACAGGGATGCTGCTATTCAGGCAACAATCGACCACAAAACCAAGCCTCCCGGTGCGCTGGGGGAACTTGAGGTATTGGCACGGCAACTGGCAAGAATTCAGCAAAGCTCACGGCTTAACATCTCCCGGCCGGTGATGCTGGTATTTGCTGCGGATCACGGTATTGCAGCCCATGGGGTGTCGATTGCACCGCAGGCTGTTACCCGCCAGATGGTAATGAACTTTGTGGCAGGTGGTGCCGCCATCAATGTGTTCTGTGCGCAGAATGGCTGGCAAATGGAAGTGGTGGATGCCGGCATACTTGAGCCGGTTGACTGTGAGCAGGTGACTCAGTGCCGTCTGGGCGCGGGGACCCACGCGTTTCACCTGGCGCCAGCCATGACGCAGCGACAGGTGGAAGAGGGTTTTGACTATGCCAGGGCGCTGGTGGAAAAACACCATCAACTGGGTAGCAATGTGATTGCGTTTGGCGAGATGGGCATTGGCAATACCTCAGCGGCGGCGGCCATTATGTCGGCCATGATGGATCTGGATGTCGCCGTGTGCGTCGGTCGGGGAACCGGTGTGGATGACCAGACTCTGACATTAAAGCGCTCGCTGATCGCCCGTGCTGTTGAGCGCCACAAGCCGGTGATGACCGGCCCCAGAGAGATCCTGGCCTGCGTGGGTGGCTTTGAAATTGTACAAATTACCGGTGCCATTCTGGCGGCGGCAGAGAAGCGCATGCTGGTGGTCATTGATGGCTTTATTGCTTCAGCGGCCGCCATGCTGGCGGTGAGTATTAACGCCGCCTGTCGCGAATATATGGTGTTTGCCCATGAATCTTCCGAACAGGGGCATCAATTGATGCTGCGGCTGCTGGATGCCAGACCACTGCTGCGGCTTGGGCTGCGACTGGGTGAAGGCACTGGAGCAGCGCTGGCGCTGCCACTGATCCAGGCGGCTGCCAATTTCTACAATGATATGGCCAGCTTCGATGCTGCGCAGGTGACCGATGTCAGCACTCAAGACTGAATTGGCGCTGGTGTGGGTGGCCATAGGTTATTTCACCCGTATTCCTGTGCCCGCCTGGGTGTGGACCGATCAGCAGCGGCTGAATCGCGCCAGCCGTTATTTTGCGCTGGTGGGCTTGCTGGTGGGGCTGCTCAGCGCGCTGGTACTGTGGCTCAGTGAGCAGCTGTGGCCGGTTGGCGTGGCCGTTATCCTTGCCATGGTGACTTCGCTGCTGCTGACCGGTTGTTTTCACGAAGACGGGCTGGCGGATACCGCGGATGGTCTGGGGGGCGGCTGGCAGCTGGCAGACAAACTGCGGATCATGAAGGATTCACGTATCGGCAGTTATGGCGCCGCTTCGCTGCTGATGGCGCTGCTGTTGAAGTGGCAGCTGCTCAGTGAGCTGGCGCAAAACTCGGTAAATTTCACGGCAATTGCACTGGTCCTTGGTCATACTTTGAGTCGGGCGGTGGCCGCGAGCCTGATGTTCACTGAGTCCTATGTCAGGGATGAGGACAGCAAGAGCAAGCCGGTGGTGACAGCTCAAAGCCGTCAGGATTTGTGGGTCTTGCTGGCAACGGCCTTGCTGGTTTGCGGCCTGATGCCCTTGAGTCAGGCAGCCGTCATGCTGGTGGTGTTGTTGCTTGCCCGCCAGCTGATGGTTCGTTGGCTGCGCGCGCAACTGGGAGGCTACACAGGCGATACGCTGGGGGCCTGTCAGCAACTGGCAGAGCTGCTGGTGTATCTGGTTCTGGTAGCCTTATGGACAGGAGCGGCAGGGTGATCCATTTGATTCTGGGTGGTGCCCGCAGCGGTAAGAGTCGGTTTGCCGAGCACTGCGCCGCGCAATTTGCGGCCAAAGGTTATGAGTGCCACTACCTGGCGACGGCGCAGGCGCTGGATGAGGAAATGCGCCTGCGCATTGACAGGCATCGTCAGGACAGGCTGGGTTCAGGTCTGCAATGGCAGACTCATGAAGTGGGGACGCAGCTGCGTGCAGCGCTTGACCGCCTGGCCGCCCCGGGAACGCTGCTGTTGGTGGATTGTCTGACCTTGTGGTTGACGGGGCTTTTGTGTCGCGACACTCAGGCGTACCATGAACAGACAGAAAGTCAGATGCAATCCGGTTCACAGCGGGAAACTGAGCAGCTGGTTGAGTTACTGACCGGACTGCCCGGCGAAATTCTGCTGGTCAGTAATGAGGTGGGGTCAGGCATTGTCCCTCTGGGCAGTTTGAGCCGGCAGTTTGTTGATGATGCCGGTCGTTTGAACCAGTCGCTGGCCGCCATCGCCGATAGGGTTACCCTGGTGGTCGCCGGATTGCCATTAGCATTAAAAGGATAACAGGATGGGGAAATTAATATCGCCCAAGGCACCTGTAGGAAAGGAAGCATTGACACTGATGGTGCAGGGTACTGCGTCAGACGCCGGAAAATCGATTTTAGTCGCTGGCCTGTGCCGGCTTTATGCCCGGCAACATCCACAGCAGGTTGCGCCATTCAAGCCGCAGAATATGGCGCTCAACAGCGCCGTTAGCGTTGATGGCGGCGAAATAGGCCGGGCGCAGGCACTGCAGGCTGCGGCCTGTTTCCTGCCACCTCACACCGACTTCAATCCGGTATTGCTTAAGCCATCAAGCAACACTGCGGCGCAGGTCATCTTTCAGGGCAAAGCCCTGACTCAGCTGGAAGCGGCTGCCTTTTTTGGCAAGCATCGCTCTGAATATAAATCCCGGGCCATGGAGGTGGTGCTGGACTCCTGGCAACGCCTGAAATCCCGGTATCAACTGATTTTCGTTGAAGGCGCCGGCAGCCCGGCTGAAATCAATCTGCGTGACGGTGACATCGCCAATATGGGGTTTGCCGAAGCGGCTGATTGCCCTGTGATCCTGGTGGCCGATATTGACAAGGGCGGCGTGTTTGCCCAGTTGGTGGGGACGCTGGAGCTGCTCAGCGAATCCGAGCGGGCGCGGGTAAAAGGCTTTGTCATCAACAAATTCCGTGGAGACATCAGCCTGTTGCAGCCTGGGCTGGATTGGCTGGAAGAGCGCACCGGCAAGCCGGTTATTGGTGTGCTGCCCTATATTGAAGGCTTGCGACTGGATGCCGAGGATGCACTCGATGACAGTGGCAGTCAATCAGGCCGTGGTGAGCGTGGTTTTCGTATTCAGGTGCTGGTGCATCCCCGCATCAGCAACCACACCGACTTTGATCCGCTGCGGTTGCACCCTCATATCGACTTCAGTTACTTGTCTACTTCATCTCAGGCATTCAATGCGCCGCCGGCAGATCTCATGATATTGCCGGGTTCCAAAAGTGTCCGGAATGATCTGCAGATCCTCAAGGACAACGGCTGGGATGAGCATATTCGTCGTCACCTGCGTTATGGCGGCAAGCTGATAGGCATATGTGGTGGGTATCAGATGCTGGGGCTGGAAGTGGATGATCCAGCGGGGGTAGAAGGTGCCGCCGGCTGCAGTGAAGGATTGGAGCTGCTGTCCGTGGTGACTGAACTTAAGCCGCAAAAACAGGTACACAATGTCACCGGTACTCTACGGCTGAATGGTCAGCAACTGCCGGTAAAAGGCTACGAGATCCATTGTGGTTACACCCATAAGCTCAGACCCGGGGAAGCGCCGCTGACCTGGCAGCGGGCACTGGCAGATGAAGACAGTGTCAGCAGTCTGCATCGTGGTGATGGTTTGCTGGTGGATGATGGCGTGCTGTCCGAAGATGGACAGATCCTGGCTACCTATCTGCACGGGCTGTTTGATTCTCCTGAGGCTACCGCGGCGATTCTGCGCTGGGCAGGCTGTCGCACTGAGCAGGCCTGTATCAACATCGACGAGTTGAGGGAGCAGGAACTCAATCGTCTGGCGGATGTGCTGGCGCAGCATCTGGATATCAAGCTGCTCAACCGTATTCTGGCCGCAGAGCCGGATTATCAGGAAGAAGCTGCCGGGTGACCGGCAATCATCAGTTTTCAGGGAGTTGTGATTCAATCAATGTCAGCTACGTCAGAGCAGGAAGCCAATAAGGCCAGCCGTCATAAAGTCCGTCAGCAAAAAGTGAAAGCCGCTGTCGATGCCAGAATTGCCAGTGCCCAGATAGAACGCGGGGTACTGATGGTGATCACCGGTGATGGCAAGGGTAAAACCACCGGCGGATTCGGCACTGTGGCGCGCGCCGTGGGACATGGTCAGCAAGCCGCCGTGGTGCAGTTTATCAAAGGCAACTGGGACTGCGGTGAGCGTAATCTGCTTGAAAACGCCGGTGTCCCGTTTGCGGTGATGGCCACCGGCTTTACCTGGGAGACCCAGGACAAAGAGGCCGATACTGCGGCCGCGCTGGCCACCTGGCAGCAGGCTGAAGCATTCATGCAGGACAAGCGCATTAATCTGGTGCTGCTTGATGAGCTCACTTACATGGTGAGCTACCACTACCTGCCGCTGGAGCGGGTGGTTGAGGCGCTGGAAAATCGCCCCAAACATCAGCATGTGATCATCACAGGGCGCAATTGTCACCGACAGCTCATTGAGATGGCGGATACTGTCAGTGAAGTGAAGTGCACCAAGCATGCGTTTAACAGCGGAATTGCCGCCCAGCCGGGCTTCGATTTTTGATCCAGCTTCTTGATTGACGTTTTGGCGGTATTGCCATCGCTCCGCCACCCCATCACGTAGCGCTGCTACGCTCAGGGGCTGTCGAAACTCGGCGGCTTTGCCAAAACGCCAATCACTCTGCTGGTGCATCCGGCTTTGTCTAAGCCTCGAACAGATTGCACATCAATGATGGTAACTCCATCACGCACTCAGGGGCTGAAATCTTTGACGGCTTTGCCACCGCAGCGAGCACGGTGAAATAACCCATCTCTGATAGCACAGAATGCTTTGGAATATCTGACCGTCTTGTCAGCGCCTCATACAGACCTCTGGTTATAGTCGGTTAAACCTGATTGGCCTAAACTGTTTTTTTACAACATTTAAAGACAATGTTTTTCCCATATTGTTTTCACTCCAATATCACCGTATTATCCGCCTCGTTTGCCCCGGGATGGGGCGCCTACGCACTCCTCGAAAATTAGCGTGACTGGCTATTGAGTACAGCAAGGCGTTTTGCGTTTTGGAGTATTTGATGGCAGCTATGCCTTCTGAGTCCCAGCTGGATGGGATTGCTGATGCCCTGGTTAACTCGGGGTATGTGATCGTCGATGATTTAATGTCACAGTCCCTGGCTATGCGCCTGCGGGATAAGGCTGTGACCTTATCTGTGGCTGCCATGAAACCGGCCCGAATTGGTCGGGGATTTGAGCGGCATCTGGACAAGGATATCCGCCGTGACAAGATAGCCTGGCTGGATAAGCAGGATGCAACCGACAGCGAATTTCTCGCCTTGATGAATAGCCTGAAAGATGGCCTCAATCGCCGTTTATTTATGGGGCTGTTTTTCTTTGAAAGCCATTTTGCCCACTATCCCTGCGGCGGCTTTTACAAAACTCATCTTGATGCCCTCAAAGGCAGTCAAAACCGCATACTGACGACCGTCACCTTCTTTAACCCCGACTGGCAACCTGAGCACGGTGGCATGTTGCGGCTTTATGATGAACATCATCAGTGGCTGACGGATATCGCGCCGCTCCATGGTCGCACTGTGATTTTCCTGTCCGAGGTGTTCCCCCACGAAGTGCTGCCCACCACAGTTGACCGCTTCAGTATCGCCGGTTGGTATCGGGTGGCGGCTGCCAGACACGGGATTTAAATGGCATTAAAAGACAGTTGAATCAGCATCGCCAATTATGCCCGGGCGTTATTTGTGGCTGTCTGAATATATGGCAGTGATGCACGCTTGTTAGTTAAATTGGCCGATATCAGCAGTATTGGTGAGTGAAAATAAGCATTCAGATTGGCTATTTTCAACTCAACTACATATGCATCACTGTGTATATTTTGCCGGTATTTCAACTTTGAAATATTCCGTGATCGGGTTCGCGCTTGTATTGGCTGGTTAATTGATATTCTTGATTGTACTAAATGATTTATATCTAATTCATCGGCACAACATTGATTGTGACAATAACTATAAAGTTGATGATGGTATAAATAATGAAAAAGAAGTTGATCCCTGCGTTACTTTCTTCAATGTTTCTGATGGCCTGTAATTCTGATGAAACTGTAATAACCCCTGATCCTGCTCCTGTCTCCCAAGTTAAATTTGCTCAGTTTAATCTGTCATTCGCGGTGGATAATGATCCAACCGAAAACTATGACCGTTGGGTTGAGTATATGGGCCTGACCGTGGCGCAGCAGGATGCGCTGATCTCTGCCTGGAAAAAGGATGTGGAGTCCGGTGAAGCGGGCGGAGCTGAGCATCTGCTGGCAGAGCGCGTGATTCAAATCCGCAATGTCGCGGCCATTATTCAGAAGAACCGTCCGGATGTGCTGTTGATGAACGAGTTCAACAACGACGGTGATGCAGTTGATACCAGAGTGCTTGACGGTTTCCAGAAAAACTATCTGTCAGTGTCCCAGAGTCTGAGCAGTGTTGATGGCTTCATTAATGGTGAAGATATGCTGGAGCCTATCGAGTACCCGTTTGCCAAAAACTACGCCACCAACACCGGCTTGCTGACCGAGTTTGACCTGAACAACGATGGTCAGACCGGCGGCGCCGATGATGCCCATGGTTTTGGCTTCTACCACGGTCATTATGGCTTTGCGCTCTTGTCCAAGTTTGAAATTGACCACAGCAACACCCGTACTTTCCAGAAGTTCCTGCGCAAAGATCTGCTGGGCGCAGTTAACCCTGTGATTGAAGTCTGTGATGGCAGCAAGCCAATTCCTGACGGTATGGCCGGTGGTGATTTGTGGTTTAACGAAGCTGAGTGGAATGCTCTGCGTCTGTCTTCCAAAAACCACGTCGATGCGCCGATTCTGGTGAACACACCTAAGGGGAAAGTCGCCATTAACGTGCTATTGGCGCATCCAACGCCGTCAGGCTTCGATACCGTGACCTACAACAACCGTTATCGCAACAGTGAAGAAAACCTGTTCTGGCACCAATATCTGAATGGTGAAGAGAGCCTGTACGATGACAAAGGACAGAAGGGCGGTTTTGCCGGCCAGCATTTCGTGTTTATGGGGGATATGAACGCCGATAACGTGGTGGGCACTCAGGTGAACAAGCCCTGGGATGGCATCATCCAATTGCTGGGTAACGAAAAGGTCAACCAGAGCGTGGCGCAGGTAGGTCAGGAATTTACCCCAACCAGCCTGGGCGCCGCCGAGTCTAAGAACCCTGCCAACAACTGGAATCCGGTGCACACCTATCCTGAGATTCGCACCAGCGTATTTGGCTCCCGTGCCGACTATGCTGTGCCATCGGCCAGCCTGGAAGTGGTGGACTCAGGTGTTTACTGGGCCGCAGAAGGTTACACAGGCCGCCTGCTGTTTAACGATCCGCGCGTGGGTAAGTACGGTGACAGCAAAGAGGTCTCTTCCGACCACCGCTTTGTGTGGGTGACTGTGAAAGTCGACTAAGCATTCATTGAAGTGTGACACTGGCAAAGGCAAGCCTGCGGGCTTGCCTTTTTCATGAGTCTTGCCAAGCACCTATGTATCACTGTGTTATTCAGCCTGAATATCTGTTTGGGGCTGAATATGGATCTGACTGGCCACTGAGTTGGCGATATAGCAGGCCTTGTGGGCCATCTGGTGCAGCTTGGTAAGTTGCTCAGATGTAGGTTGTTTATCGCCACTGAAGCTGACCATGGGATACAGGGTGACTAGTCTGATGCCGGTAGTGCCATCAGGCATAGTTCCAAGCTCGCCTACGGGGGAGTCCTGATACTGACTGACAAGGTATTTGCGCTTGGCGGCAATGGTGAGAAACGCCAGCATATGACAGCTGGCGAGCGCGCCGATAAAGGCTTGCTGCGGATTAAGGGCATCGGCGGCTGACAAAGGTTCGGGGATAATCAAGGGTGAGGAGGAGGCGCTGAGCACCTGGCCATTGTCCAGACGCCATTGGTGGCTACGGTTAAACTTGCCGGAAGCAAAATCTGCCTCAGCATTCAGTCGCCACTCAAGCTCCAGCCTGTGCTTTGTGTTCATCCCTGATACTCCTGGAGGTCATGAAAGTTGGGTGGCCGATGTCTGGTGGTACTACTGCAAATATGCCTGACGGGCTTTATCCAGCACATCACAGGTGGCTTTCACCCCCTCTACCACCCGCGGGCCGGCGCGGTGCAGCAAATCGGCATTCAGCTGATAGATTTGCTGCTGACGCACTGCCGGAATGTCAGGCCAGGCAGACCAATCAATGCCCTGAATATTACCGGCATCCTGACTTTGCAGGATCACCTGGGGCGAGGTCAGCAGCACATTTTCCAGGCTTATTTGCGGGTAGGGCGAAGGGCTGGCAGCAAACACATTGTCGGCGCCGCATACCGTCAGAATTTGCTGGATCCAGCTGCCATCGGCCACCGTCATCAAGGGCTGCGACCACAGCTGATAAAACACCTTGATCCCGGGTTTGTGCTGGTTGGATTGGCGCAGCTGCGCCAGTTGCTGTCTGAGTGATGCTGCCAGCGCGTTTGCCTGTGTTTGATGGCCGGTCAGTTGCCCAAGCTGCTCAAGTTCATCGGCGACTGCATCCAGGGTTTTGGCGTCTGAGTTGTACAGCGGCAACCCCAGTTCCCGCATTTTATCTATATCCTGCTGCCGATTGCCGCCGCCCCAGACCACCACCAGATCCGGGCTGAGCGCCAACAGCTTTTCCAGCTGAATACCGTGGTAACCACCGATGCGCGGAATGGCTTTGGCGGCTTCGGGAAAATCTGCATGCTCTGTGGTGGCGACGATACTGTCACCGGCACCGATGGCATACAGCATCTCTACCGCATGGGGGGAGAGTGCGACGATGCGCTGTGCTGCGGCCTCTGCCACAGTCACAGGACCAATCAATATCAGGCAAAGCAGTAAAGCGCGCATCATCTCTCCGGCAGGCCTTCAGGCTCTCAAGGCATTCAGGGGGTTACAGGAACAGCAGCGTGGCCAGTCCCAGGAAGGTGAGAAAGCCAACCACATCGGTCACTGTGGTGAGGATCACCGAGCCGGACAGGGCGGCGTCCTGCTCGAATTTATCCAGTATCACAGGAATGAGCACCCCGGCGGCCGCAGCCACCAGCATATTGATCAGAATGGCGCAGGCGATCACCATGCCAATGCCCGTGCTGTCAAACCACCATCCGGCCACCAGACCAATGACGATGGCCCAGAGTACGCCGTTGAGGCTGCCGATCCCCAGTTCGTTTTTCAACAGCGCCACCACGTTGCCCGAGCTGATCTGGCCGGTGGCCATGGCGCGGATCATCAGTGTCAGCGACTGACTGCCGGCAATGCCGCCCATGGAGGCGACAATTGGCATCAATACTGCCAGTGCCACCACCTGAGTCAGCACATTTTCAAACAGGCCGATGGTGGCCGAGGCCAGAAACGCCGTCAGCAGGTTGATGCCCAGCCACACAGCGCGCTGGGATGCGCCCTTGATAATGGGGGCGAAAAGGTCGTGGGTTTCATCCATACCCGCGGTCGCCATCAACTGGGCTTCATAGTGTTCCCGCACCAGCGCGGTGGCAAAGCGCAGAGTGATGCGGCCAAGCAGGCGGTCGTCGGCATCAATGACCGGCAGTTCCAGCTGATCGCTGTGCTCCATGGATTCGGCGGCATCAAACAGTGAGGTGTCGGCGCGGATACTGCGGGCATCATCGGCCATCAGTGCGCTCAGCGGTGTTTCGGGATCGGCCTTTTGAATGTCGTAGTGACTGACGCAGCCGACCAGCACATCATTGTCATCGGTCAGAAACAGGGTGTCGTTACAGTCCAGTTCAATCCGGCGGATGAAGCGCTGCGCCTGTTTGACGCTGGCGTCCGGGCGCAGCACCAGCATCTGGTGATCCACATAACGGCCGATTTCATCATCTTCGTACAGATCAAAGCGTTCAAAGCGTTGTCGCTGACGCTCGCCCATCTGTGCCAGTGCCCGGTCGGTGTAGGCGTCGGGCAGCGAGTCACTCCAGTCGATCAGCTGCTCGGCGCTTAACTGGGCGAACAGCTCATCAATCTGCTCATCCGGCATTTGCCTGAGCAGATCCACCCGAGGATCGCCACGCATCAGGTTCAGTACCGCGACCTGCTCCTCCGGCGCCACCTGCTCCCAGCGTTCGTGACGTTCATCCCGCGGCAGGGCTTCCAGCAGCAAAGCGATGGTGCCGGGCTCTGAGGCTTCGAGAATTTCGTCAAACACCTCGGCCTGCTGCTGACCTTCTGCTTCAGTCAGTTGCTGGACGACCTGGCCGACTTCGGGCAGGGGGATGACCTCGGTGTCTGGGGTGTTGGGAGTTTGAGTCACAATGGGCTCTGGCGCAGGGAAATTTGGCGTCACTATAGCCAAGGGGCGCCTAAGCAGCAAGCTTGTCAGACCTGAAGGCGCTGCAAATGCCGCCGTAAATCAAAGGACTGACCATTGCGGCAGGCGTGTGGTTCGGTGTCATACTGACTGGTGTGCTGGCTCAGTTTGTTGGACATGCTGGCAAGGCGTGAGTTATCCAGCTGATTTTTCTGGCCTTAAGAAAACCTTAAGAAAGCCTGCCTATTGTCAAAATAGCCATAATTTAAGGGAGTTGCGCATGAAGTGGATGTTGGGGATGTGCATGTTGTGCTGGTCGCTGGCAACAATCGCCGCGCCGTCGCTGGATGTCCAGGTGCAGGACGCACAGGGGCAGCCGGTGTCGCTCAGTGAGTTTAACGGCAAGGTGGTGTATCTGGACTTTTGGGCGTCCTGGTGCGGCCCCTGTCGCAAGTCATTTCCCTGGATGGCGCAGATGCAGGCCAAATACGGCAGTGAGGGGCTGGTGGTGGTGGCCGTCAATCTGGACCCGGAGCAGCAGGATGCGGCACAGTTTCTCAGCCAACTGGCTGGTGAAGGGCTGAATGTCAATTTCGCCGTGCGCTACGACCCTGAAGGCAAGGTGGCCCGTCAATTCGATCTGCTGGGGATGCCCAGTAGTTATATCTTCAATCGCCGGGGCGAGTTAGTGGCCCAGCATACCGGTTTCTTTACTGCCAAAGAGGCTGCCTATGAGCAGCAACTGGCTGATTTGCTCAAGGAGTGATTCATGAAAAGAAAAATAAGCATAGTGTTGCTGACATTGGCGATGGCCGGCTGTTCGTCGCTCGGGGTGGAACCCTGGGAGCGCGGCCAGTTGGCCCGGGCTGATATGGCACTGGATCATGAGAAGCTGGATATGGCGCTGGATGACCATATCTATTTCAGCAAGGAAGGCAGCAGTGGCGGCCGCTCATTTGCCGGCGGAGGTTGTGGATGCAATTGACCAAAAGCAAAAACATTGCCTCGGCACTGGCAATGGCCAGTTGCAGCCTGATTGGCACAGCGCAGGCAGAGGATAATAAAGCGGACGACTGGAAAGTCGATGCCGCCATCATGTATTACGGTGAAAACGAGCGGGTGCAGGCGGTTGAAGGTATTGCCAATGTGCAGAAAGCCTTCGGCGACACCTCCACCCTCGACATGAAACTGGTGGTGGATGCGCTCACCGGCGCCTCAGCCTCCGGCGCGGTGCCACAGGGCACAGTACAAACCTTCACCCGGCCGTCGGGTCAGGGGCAATACCAGGTTGAGGCCGGAAAAACGCCGCTGGATGATACTTTCCACGATACCCGGGTGCAGCTCAGCGGCAACTGGACGGAAAAGCTCTCGCCAGTGTGGACGGTCAGCGGCGGTCTGTATGGCTCCAAGGAGTTTGACTATCTGTCCATGGGGGCCAACGCCGCTCTGGAGCGCAGCTTCAACAAGGACAACACCACGCTGGCACTGTCCGGCTCCTACTCCCACGACCAGATAGATCCTGTGGGCGGCACGCCGGTGGCGCTGTCAGCCATGGTACTCAGGGGCAATTACGCCTCCGATGATGCCTACTGGCAGGCGTTTAATGCCACCCGTGATGGCAATTCAGAAACCAAGGACACGGCGGATATCCTGCTGGGGGTCACTCAGGTGCTGAACGCCAACTGGCTGATGCAGGTGAACTATGGCTTGTCGTCTGTCTCCGGCTATATGACAGATCCCTACAAGTTGGTGAGTGTGGTCGACAGCGAAGGCATAGCACTTGAACAGTTGTATGAAAGTCGCCCTGACTCCAGACTCAAGCACAGTGGTTATCTGTTGTTTAAAGGCGCGCTGGACTCGGCGGTGATGGATGTGTCCTACCGTTTCACCACGGATGACTGGGGGATCAGTTCGCACACCCTGGAAACCCATTACCGGCATTATTTCAATGAAGGCTTCTACGGTCAGCTGCATCTGAGGTATTACCAGCAGAGCGAGGCGGATTTCTATACCCCGTATCTGCAGCAGGGCGCACCTTTGCCTGAGTTTGCCAGTGCCGACTATCGTATTGGCAAGATGAATGCCTATACGGTCGGGCTGAAATTCGGACACCGTTTGCCAGGTGGCCATGAATTGAGCTATCGCATTGAATATTATCAGCAGAACCCTGACAATCCAGGAGTAGAGTTACTCAATGGATTTAATGGCTACGATCTGTTCCCGGACGTCAAAGCCATTGTCGCCCAGGTCAGTTATTCCTTCTGAGCCCGGGCGCAGCTCACACAAGGAGACGGGCTGTTGTCAGGATGCACCCACAGCTCAGCTGCCCGCGCAGCTGAGTATCAACTCAAACAGGGTAGCTGGGGGCTGACCGGTTGCTTTCAGGCAATGGCCAGCCCCTGCGAATTACTGTTTGCCACCCAGGACAAAAAGCGGGTCGCCAGTGCCATGCAACTGGCGGTGACCGAAGCTCGCCGTATCGAGAGCAAGTACAGCCGTTTTCTTGAGGGCAATCCCCTATGGCATATCAACCACAGTCAGGGAAAGCCGCTCGCCATCGACAGTGAAACCTTCTCCCTGCTCGACTTTGCCCGCCAGTGTTATCAGCTCAGTGACGGTAAATTTGACGTCAGTGCCGGGCCGCTGATGCGCCTGTGGCGCTTTGATGGCAGCCACCGGCTGCCATCACAGGCTGATATTGAGGCCGCCTGCGACTGTGTTGGCTTTAACCGAATCGCCTTTGATGAGCAGAGTATCTGCCTGCCGGCGGGCATGTCGCTGGATTTTGGTGGCATAGGCAAGGAATACGCGGTGGATCGGGTAGCGAGCTTGCTGGCCCAGCGCTGGCCTAAGGTGCCTGTGCTGGTGAATTTCGGTGGTGATATCGCCTGTCCGGTTAGCAAGCTGCCGCCCTGGCAGGTGGGCATAGAAAACCCCTCACAGCTCGACAGTGCCGGCGCGCTGCTGAGCATCAGTCAGGGGGCGCTGGCCACCAGTGGTGATACCCGCCGATTTGTGGAGGTGGCCGGTAAACGCTATGGCCATATTATCGACCCTTTGACGGGTTATCCGGTGCCGGGGGCTCCCCGCTCGGTGACAGTGCTTGGGCCCAACTGTGTGGCCGCCGGCATGCTGGCGACCATGGCCATGTTGCAGGGCGATGGGGCCGAGGATTTTCTGGCCGCTCAGGGAGTGGAGTTTCAACTATTCAGACAGGAGATGGGGCAGGAGCAGGATGCGAATACTGGTCATTGAAGACAATCATATGCTGGCAGAAGCTATCTGCCAGGGGCTCAGGCAGCAGGGAATGCAGGCTGACAGTGTTGATACCTGCGCCCGGGCCGAGCTGGCACTGCCGGGGGAGAGCTGGAGCGCCATGGTGCTGGATCTGGGCTTGCCCGATGGCAATGGCGTGGCGCTGCTCAAACGCTGGCGCAAACAGGGGCTGGATATTCCCGTTATCATACTGACCGCCAACACCGACTTTGACACCAAGCTTATCTGTCTGGATACCGGCGCAGACGATTACCTTGGCAAACCATTCGATGTGCGCGAGCTGGCAGCCCGGCTACGGGCCGTGGTGCGCCGTCACTATGGCCGTCATCACAATCAACTGTGTGTCGGCCCGCTGACCTTAAATCTGGACACCTGTGACGTGACTTTTCGCGCCGAGCCAGTACAGCTGTCGCGCCGTGAATATCAGTTGCTGCTGGAGCTGGCCCAATCCGCCGGGCGGGTGCTGAGCCGTCAGCAGCTGGAGCAGCTGACCTATGGCTGGGAGGAGGTGGGCAGCAACTCGGTCGAGGTGCATATCCACCATCTGCGTAAGAAGACTGCCAATGAGCTGGTGAAAACCGTGCGTGGCATCGGCTATGCGCTGGTGGAACTGACGGATTAATCCCTATGTACTCACTGAGATTGTGGCTGGCGATACTGATGGTGGTGGGTGTGGGCTTGTCTGTGGTAGTGGCTGGCTGGTTCAGCACCCGGGATGCCACCAATCAGGTCGAAGAGCTGTTCGATGCCCAGATGCTGCAGACCGCCAAACTGCTGGAACGGATCTATACCAGCACGCCGATACCCGCGCAGCGACGAGGGGTGGTGTTGCCCGTGGATGAAACCGAGGTAGAAACCTTTGTGGAGGATCGTGAAGCCACCCAGCTGGCTTATGAACAGAAGCTGGCATTTATGCTCGCCTCAGCCCAGGGCGAGCCACTGCTGTCCACCGGCAACCTGCCATTTTCAGCTGCTGAGCTGATGCGCCCGGGTTACCGGAAACTGCATGACAGCCAGGGCAACTGGCATGTGTTCGGTTATTTCTCCCCTTCGCAGCATATCTGGATAGTGACCGCGCAGCAGGATGAGGTGCGCCGTGAATTGGTGGAGCAGATTGTCCGCAATGCGCTGCTCACTCCCTGGCTGATTATCCCGCTGATTTTGATTCTGATGCTGTGGCTGTCCGACTTGTTGTTGCATCCCATTCAGGCGCTGGCGAAAGTGCTGTCGGGCCGCAAGGCCGATCAGCTCGAGCCTATCAATATTCAATTGCCCAAAGAGCTGCTGCCTGTCGGCAAGGCGCTCAACGCTTATATCGCCCGCTGCGCCGCGGTGCTGGTACGCGAGCGGCAGTTCAGTGCCGATGCGGCCCATGAACTGAAAACCCCGCTGGCGTTGGTGCGACTGCATCAGAATGCGCTGCAGGAGCTTTTGAAAGAGGATCCGCAGGCGCAGGAGCACCTCATGGCCACAGAGCATGGGGTGGTGCGAATGACCCATATGGTTGAGCAGTTGCTGTTGCTGTCACGGCTGGACTCGCTGGCGCAGCTGGATGAGCGCGCCAGACTGGAACGTCTGCCGGTGGAGGCGCTGGTGGGCGAGTCGCTCAATGGCCTGCTGCACATCATCGCCGATTATCAGTGGCAGCTCACCATAGATCCGGCGCTCAGGGTCAAAGGCCAGCAGATTTATCTGCAGATAGTGCTCAGCAATCTGATTGAAAACGCCTGCAAATACAGCCCGCTCGAATCCCAGATAGATATTGTTGCCCACCGCGCCGATGAGCATAACTCGGCCTCAGAGGTGGTTATCTGTATCGCCGATCGCGGCCGGGGCATGACAGAGGCTGAGCTTGAGCGCGCCTCAGAGCGGTTTTTCCGGGTGGATAAACACAATATTGACGGTGCCGGGCTGGGGCTGTCGATTTGTCACAAAATTCTGGCCCTGCATGGCGGCCATCTGGAGATGCGCCCCCGGCAAGGGGGCGGACTGGAAGTGAGGATTTATCTGCCGGGGACTGGCGATTAACCTGCGCGGGCATGGGGTGTGGTGTCCTGCCCCGGCTCATTCCGGTCGTCGGCTTTGAGCTTTTTTTGCGCCTGACGATGCTCCTTAAGTTGCCGCTCGGCGCGGGAAAAGATGCTGCGCTCGCCTTCAACCGGGGTGCCGGTCAGCACGCTGGCGGCTTCAGTGACATGGTTGACCGTCCAGATATGGAATTCGCCCCTGTCGATGGCTTCCACTATGTCTTTGCGCAGCATCAGGTTCTGGCGGTTGGACTCAGGAATAATCACCCCCTGGCCCGGTTCCCGCCCCTTGATGCAACATACATCGAAGAAGCCTTCAATCTTCTCATTGACGCCGCCAATCGGCTGCGCTTCACCGAACTGATTCATCGAGCCTGTGATGGCAATATCCTGCTTCAGTGGCACTCCTGAGATGGCTGAAAGGATGGCGCAGCACTCGGCCATAGAGGCGCTGTCACCATCGACGCCGCCGTAGGATTGCTCGAAGGTGAGATACATGGTCAGCGGAATGTTGGCACTCTTGCCCAGACGTGCCGCTAAAAAGGCGGTGAGGATGTACACCCCTTTGGAGTGAATTTGCCCGCCAAGTCGCACCTTGTGCTCGATATCCAGTACTTCGCCTTCACCGTAGGCAGTGCTGGCGGTGATGCGGTTGGGCAGGCCAAACTCATGATCTGTCGTTGCCAGCACCGACAGAGCATTGATTTGTCCAATTTTTTCGCCGGTTACATCAATCAGGGTCGTGCCGTTGGTAAAGGATTCCAGCAATGCATCCTGCAGCCTTGATACCCGCATGCGCTGTGCTTCCAGTGCCTTCTCCACATGTTCCCGGCCAATGCTGCCGGCTCCTGCACCACCGGCGTAGTAATTGGTTTCCCGCAGCAGATTGGCCACATCGGCGGAGTACAGTGACAGCTTGTTCTGATTATCGGCCTGACGGGCGCTGAATTCGATAATCCGTTCCATGGCGCCGCGCTCGCAGGGCAGCATTTGATTGTCCTGCACTATGCTGGCGATAAAGCGGGCGAACTGAGCTTCTGACTCATCGGTGCGTGCCATGACATTTTCAAAATCGGCGGTGACCTTGAACAGCTCGCCAAAGTCGGGATCATACTGCTGCAGCAGTTGGTAGGTGTGACGATCACCAAACAGCACAATTTTCACATCCAGCGGCACCGGCTCAGGCGACAACGAGATGGCACCGGACAGGGTGACTTCCCGCTCCAGTGAGCTTAAATCCAGCTGGCGGGATCTCAGTGCCCGCTTGAGCCCGTCCCACACGTAGGGGCGCTCCAGCACTTTGACTGCATCCATCATCAGCACGCCGCCGTTGGCTTTGTGCAGGCTGCCGGCGCGGATCAGCGAAAAGTCGGTAAACACAGTGCCCTTGTAGGTGGCGTTTTCCACATAGCCAAACAGACTGTGATAGTTGGGGTTTTCCTCCACCACCACAGGGAAATTGTCTTCATCGCCGCTGACCAGCACATTGACCTGATAACGACGGGGCAGTTTCTTGTCCAGCGAGGCATAGGAGAAAGCGACTTGCTCATCGCTCTGTTCCAGGAAGATATCCAGATTATCGAGAATATCTTTTTGCATCTCGCCCAGATAATCCAGTAGCGGCTGCAGGCCTTTGTATTTTTTCTTCAGTGGCTGCAGATAGTGCTTAAGCACATCTTTGGCCACCTGCTCATCATGAGCCTGCTGCTGATCTGAGTATTCTTCTTCCCACTCAGTCATGTCGCGCACTATGCGCCGCAGCTTACTTTCCAGCGCTTTGATATCGGTTTCAAACTGGGCCTGCTCCTCGACGGGCAGGGCCTCGTAGCTTTCTTCACTGTGGGGCTCGTCACCGTTCAGCGCCACCAGTTGATAGTCGCCGTCACTGCTGATGGACAGGCTGATGTGTTTGTTCTTGGCATCTTCTGCCAGTTCGCTGAGTACTTCTTCCTGGCGGGAAGCCAGCTGGCCTTTGCGCTTTTCTGCGCGGCTGAAATACATTTCGTTGTCGAACGCCATGGGTAGTGCCTTGGCCAGCTTCTTCATCAGGTTTTCGATGGCCTTTTTGAAGTTGAGGGCGCTGCCGGCGGGCAGACTCAGCACCCTGGGCTGGCGGCTGTCATCGAAATTGGCCACATAACACCAGTCCTGCCGGGTGTTGCCATTAGCGGGGTGGGTACTTAAATAACGCAACATCATGGTGCGTTTGCCCAGGCCATTTTCTCCAATGGCGTAGATGTTGTATCCCTTGTCCTTGATGGACATGGCAAATTCCACCGCCTGCCGGGCCCGTTGCTGACCTATGATGTCATCCAGCGGCACCAGGTCATCAGTGGTCTGACAGTCACAGTGAGGCGTCTGTAACCGGGTGTCGCGGTACACTTGCTTGCTGCTGAGCGTCGTTATTGCCATATCCGATCCTTGTGTAGTAGGGATTCCCAATTACGACAATAAGATACGCAGTGGCAGATAGCAAAGGCCAGTTGTGCGTCAGGTGATTTTTTAAACAAAGTTCAAGCCGGATTTCAACGTCGCTGTGGCCCTGTATGGATTGGCCCTACGTCAGGGCGAGGGGATCACAGACTGATCCGTGTAAGGGGGTTATGCTGGGCGGAATAGAAGGAGAAAATACTGATGATGCAATCTGCCCCCCTGTCCCCACAAGCAGCCCGTTCCCACCAGTCACCTTTGCCGGTGATCCTCGATTGCGATCCCGGCCATGACGATGCCATTGCGCTGATCATGGCACTGGCCAATCCTCAGCTTGAGGTGTTGGCGGTGACCACCAGTGCCGGTAATCAAACACCGGACAAGACCCTGCGCAATGCGCTGCGGATCCTCACGCTGCTGGGGCGTACTGAGGTACCGGTTGCTGCCGGCGCGCCCAAGCCGCTCATCCGGGAGCTGATTATTGCCGACAATGTGCATGGCGAAACCGGGCTGGATGGTCCTGACCTGCCGGAGCCCGGCTTTGAACCTGTACCGCTTAAGGCCTGGGAGCTGATGGCGCAGCAGATACGCGCCAGTGAGCAGCCAGTAACTCTGGTGCCCACCGGACCGCTGACCAATATCGCCACCTTCTTGCTGGCTTACCCGGAGCTTAAAAGTAAAGTGGAGCGCATCGTTCTGATGGGCGGCGCTGCCGGGGTCGGTAACTGGACACCGGCTGCCGAGTTCAACATTTTTGTTGATCCGCAGGCGGCGGACATCGTTTTTCGCAGCGGCATTGCCATCACCATGTGCGGTCTGGATGTCACCCATGAGGCGCAGATTATGGAGGCAGATGTGGCCCGCATGCGTGCCATCGACAACCCAGTGGCCCAGTGTGTGGCAGATTTGCTGGAGTTTTTCGTGATCTATCATAAAGACCCCAAGTGGGGTTTTGATGGTGCGCCGCTGCATGATCCCTGCACCATTGCCTGGTTGCTGCAACCTGAGATGTTTCGCGGGATTGATTGCCATGTGGCTATCGAAACCCGCAGCGAATTAACTCTGGGGATGACAGTCGTCGACCGCTTCGGCCTGACCGGCAAACCCGCCAATGCCCATGTGTTGCTCGGTGTGGACCGGCAGCGATTTGTTGATCTGCTGGCAGACAGCCTCAGGGTTTGGTAATCATCACGCCGGATTAAGATAATTTCACCGACAGGGGTTATCACTGGTAAGGGCAATGCATCTATGATGAAACAAATTTTCTCATAAGGAGTCCTTATGACATCCCAATCCATTGATATGCATAACAGCGAGGTGTGGCAACACCTCAAATCCGGTGACGACTTTCCCCCAGGCTTTACCATGCGCGGCACACTGCCGGCCGATCCCGACGGCGTCGAGCTGATGCTGGAAGGCTGGGATGCCGGCAGCACTGAGCCACCCCATCATCATCCCGGTGATGATATGACAGTGATGAGCCAGGGCGAGATGCAGGTCCAGTTTTATCTGGAGCAGGACGGCAAGCTGGTGAAAGACGGCCCGGTGCAGGTCTTCAGCCAGGGCGAAACCGCTTACATCCGCAAGGGGCGTATTCACAGTGTGGTGTATGCCAGTGAATGTCGGCTGGTGTACATCCACAGCGGCGCGTTTGACTTTATTGAAAGCAAACTGCCTCAGGCATAAATTGCCACAGGCCTGAGCATGTTCACCATAAAAAATGCCGCAGATGACTGCGGCATTTTTTTGTGTCCATTTAACCTCAGATGGCCCGGGTGGCCTGGACCAGCCAATCGTGATCTGGCCCTTCAAGCAGCGGAGACAGCGCCGCGAATACCCGGCTGTGATAGGCGTTCAGCCAGTCGATTTCTGCCTGAGTCATCAACGAGGTATCCAGCAAACGCAGATCCAGCGGGATCAGGGTCATGGGCGCAAACTCATACATCTCCCGCTCAGCACCTTTGAGTGCCTCACAGGGGCGCACTTCCACCAGATTCTCCAGACGGATGCCAAAGCCATCGGCGCGGTAGTAACCCGGCTCATTGGACAGCACCATGCCCGGCAGCAGTGCCACGCCATTGGCATTCTTGGCGATGCGCTGCGGCCCTTCATGCACACTCAGGAAATGGCCGACGCCATGGCCTGTGCCGTGGTCATAATCAAAGCCGTGCTGCCACAGGTGCATGCGGGCGAAGGCATCCAGCTGCTGGCCTGTGGTGCCTTTGGGGAAGCGCGCAGTATCCAGGGCGATATGGCCTTTGAGCACCAGAGTCACCATCTTTTTGTGCTCGTCGGTCACTTCGCCAATGGCGATGGTGCGGGTCACGTCTGTGGTGCCATCCAGATACTGGGCGCCAGAGTCCACCAGATACAGGCTGTTCATGGTGAGTTTGGCCGGGGTGCCATTCAGATGGTTGTAGTGACACATGGCGGCATTGCTGCCAGCGGCGGAAATGGTATCGAAGCTGGGCTCAACATAGCTGTCGTCGGCCAGACGGAAGCTCTCCAGCTTGCGGGCCAGTTCGGCTTCATCATACAGACGACCGGCGGCCACTTCGCCATCCAGCCAGGCGAGGAAGCGGCTGACGGCCGCGCCATCACGCACATGACAGGCACGCATACCGGCAAGTTCCACCGGATTTTTGGCCGCCTTGGGCAGCAGTACCGGGTCCATGCCTGCCACCAGGCGGGCACCGGCATCCAGTGCGCTCAGCTGACTGGCGGCGTTGGCAGTATTGGGGTCGGCCAGCAGACGTTTACCACGGAGCTCTGCCATGGCACTGCTCAGCTCAGCTTCCTGCAGGAAGCTGACACCTGCGCCCACATGGGCGGCGATATCTGCCGGCAGTTTGCTGATGTCGGTAAAAAACTGCATGTCGCCATTGGCCCACAACAGGGCGCTGCCCAGCACTATCGGCAGGCAGGGAACATCGCGACCACGGATATTGAGCAGCCAGGCGATGGAATCCAGTTGGGTGATCAGCGCCAGATCGGCGCCCTGTTTGGCAATGAGCTCACCAATTTGCTGACGTTTCTCCAGACTTGAAGCGCCGGTATGTTTCTCATCCAGCAAGATCACCTGAGCATTGGCTGGTGCAGGTCTGTCCTGCCAGTTGCGGTCGACCGGATTGTGGTCCAGCGCCAGCAGCACTATGTCCGCCTTGGCCAGACGCTCCTGCGCCTGTTCAAACCAGGCCAGGGTATGCAGCCGGGCATCTACGCCCACTTTGCTGCCGGCTGGCAGTGTGTCGGCCAGGTAGTCTGCCAGCGGGGTGTCGGTCAGGCTTTCAAACGCGAATTGACTGGCGTCCACCTGCTGGCGCACCTGCACTGTGTAACGGCCATCGGTGAAGATGGCGGCTGAATCTGTCAGCACAATCACGGCACCGGCACTGCCGGTAAAACCGCTGATCCACTCAAGACGCTCGTTGTGGGCAGGCACATATTCGCCCAGATATTCGTCGGCGCGAGGGATGATAAAGGCCGCGAGGCCTGCCTGAGCCATGTCGCTGCGTACGGCATTGAGACGGGAGGCGATAACTTCAGACATAAAAATTCCTTGTTCTCAGGTTGGGCCGCCAGGGCGCTCAGCCTGTATGGGTTTGCTGCGGATTATGGCAGGCGCGAGGAACGGCGTGCAAGTGAGTGGCCGGAGATAATCCCTTACACAGCATGAGTTTTTGTTTACTGACATTCATGAAACAATGGCGTAACGATCAACAGGGCGCTGCGATCAATGGAGCGCAGCGTTCAACGGGGCGCAACGGCCAGGATGGGAGTGGGCGATGAACAGGGCGGTATGGATATTAACGCTGGCGCAGGCATTGGCGATGAGCGCAACGCCCATTATGGTGCTGCTGGGCGGCATTATCGGCGCGCAGCTGGCGCCCAGTGAGGAGCTGGCAACGCTGCCGATTGCGCTGACCGTGGTGGGGGTTGCGCTGACCGTGTTGCCGGCATCCAGGTTAATGCGCCGCTATGGTCGTCGGCCGGTGTTTCTGGGTGGCACCCTGTGGGGCGCATCAAGCGGACTGATGGCCATGACAGCTGTGCTGCACAGTCAGTTTTGGCTGTTCTGCGTGGCGGGTCTGATGCTGGGCGGCTCGGCGGCCATAGTGCTGCAGTATCGCTTTGCCGCCATCGAGGCGGTGGCTGTGCTGGATGCGCCAAAGGCGGCTTCGCGGGTGCTGCTCGGAGGGCTGGCAGCGGCCATTATCGGCCCGGAGCTGGCGCTGTTTGGCCGGGATCTGCTTGTCACTCAATATGCCGGTGCGTTTGTGATGCTGAGTGTCACCTGTCTGGCGGCTTTTGCCGTGTTGCTCTGGTATCGTCCGCCTGCGGTGCAGATTGCTGAGCATGATCGCCATGAAGCGGCCCGTCCCCTGAAGCAGATACTGGTATCGCCGGTGATCTGGGTTGCCATTCTGGCGGGCATGCTGGGCTATGCGCTGATGAGCCTGATCATGACGGCCACCCCTGTGCATATGCATCACCACGGCAGTCACACGCTGGCGGATACCAAATGGGTGATCCAGAGCCATATCATTGCCATGTATCTGCCGTCTTTAATCTCCGGCTGGCTGATTGCCCGTCTTGGCATACTGCCCATGATGATGGCTGGGCTGGTGGCTTATCTGCTGACCGTGGGGCTGGCGCTGGCCGGCAGTGAACTGCTTAATTACTGGAGCGCGCTGGTGCTGCTGGGCATTGGCTGGAACTTTCTATTTGTGGCGGCCACGGCGCTGCTGCCTGAATGCTATCGCGCGTCGGAGCGCTTTAAAGTGCAGGCTTTTAACGACAGCGTGATTTTCAGCGCCCAGGCGCTGGCCTCCCTGAGTGCCGGCTGGCTGCTATTCAGCTTTGGCTGGCAAACCCTGCTGTTGTGTACTTTGCCCTTTATTGGTGTGTTGCTGCTGGTGATGGTGAGTGTTCAGTGGCGTCAGCGCACGGTTGCTGCCGGTGGATAGGTGTATGCCGGAGCAGCAGGTTGAGGCTTGAAATGCACCGCAGATGCCAGTGTTAAAGGAGAATATGATGTCAGATAACCCACACGGGATTGCCAGAGGCGCCCTGTATGGTGCCATAGTTGGTCTGGTGTTCGGCACCGGCATTGGGCTGCTGGTGGGCGATCTCTGGTCTTTGATGGCGCTGTGGCTGGTGACCGGTGTCATCCTGGGTATGCTGGTGGATTTTGTCAGGTTGGATCGGCGTAAATAATGCGGCTAATAGTGCGGCCAATAGTGCTGCCAATAGTGCTGCCATCCACAGCAGGCCGCCAATGCAGGCAGCCATAAGAATTTCCACCGCTCTCTGTCCATCGTCATCAAAATTGTATATTTTATCCTGACTGTGATGGCGTACTGCCATCGACTCCTATAACCATGACAAAAATCAAAGGTGACCACATGACCCTGGGTGTCGGGGGCTCCAGCCCTGAAGTTGAACTGGCCAAACTGGCGGATATGACAGCGGGTATTGAACCCATTGCACAGGCTGAATTTCGTGCCCGTATCAACAAGGCGCAAGCGCTGATGCGTGATCAGGGGATTGCCGCCCTGTACCTGAATGCCGGCTCCAATCTGTATTATTTTACCGGCCTGAAGTGGTACGCCTCTGAGCGTATGGTGGGCGCCATTCTGCCAGCCGAGGGTGAGCTGGAATATATCGCGCCACATTTCGAGCTGGGCACGATTCAGGGCTTTATGAACATTCAGGGCAAGGTCAACACCTGGCATGAAGATCAAAGCCCGTATGCGCTACTCAGTGCTGTGCTGGCACGCATGGGGATCACCTCTGGCAAGCTGGCCATTGATGAGTCGGCAGCCTTCTTCCTGTGTGAAGGTGTGCGACAGGCCAATCCGGCCATGCAGCTACAGTCGGCGCAAAGCGTGACTCAGGGCTGCCGTGCCTGTAAGTCACCGGCGGAGCTGGCGATTATCCAGCGCGCCATGGACATGACGCTTGAGGTGCATAAAGCCGTTGCCCGCATTCTGCGCGAAGGCATAACCGTGGCCGAGGTGGAGGATTTCATTCAGCAGGCGCACATCAAGGTGGGCGCGCCGGCCGGGAACTACTTCTGTATCGTGCTGTTTGGTGAGGATTCTCAGTACCCCCACGGCGTGAAGACGCCCAAGGCTCTGGAAGCCGGGGAAATCGTGCTGATCGATACCGGCTGTGAACTGTTTGGTTATAAGTCAGATATCACCCGTACCTATGTGTTCGGTGAACCGAGCGCCCGTCAGCGTGAGATCTGGGACCTGGAGAAGGCCGGTCAGCTGGCTGCATTCAATGCCGCCAAACTGGGTGAGCCCTGTGGCGTGGCGGATATCGCGGCGCGCAATGTGCTGGAAGCGGCGGGCATGGCCAAAGACTACGGTCTGCCGGGCCTGCCGCACAGAACCGGTCATGGTCTGGGGCTGGATATTCACGAAGGCCCTTATCTGGTGCGTAGCGAGCAAACCCTGCTGGATGTCGGCATGTGCTTCTCCAACGAGCCCATGCTGTGTCTGCCCGGCGAGTTTGGTATCCGTCTGGAAGACCATTTCTATATGTCGGCCAATGGTCCGGTATGGTTTACCGAGCCTGCACACTCAGTGGATGATCCGTTCGGTTATCAGGCCTGATCTCCCCGTCTGAACAGCAAGAAGCCCGGCGAAATGCCGGGCTTCTTGGTATTTGAGGGCCGCAAAAACTATTCGTTGATGCCCAGCAGCTCCACATCAAAAATCAGTACCGAACCACCCGGGATTTTACCGGCGGCGCGATTGCCATAGCCCAAGTCAGCCGGAATAAAAAAGCGCACCTTGTCGCCCACTGTCATCAGTTGCAGGCCTTCGGTCCAGCCCTTGATGACCCGATTCAGCGGGAAGGAAATGGGTTCACCACGCTCCACCGAGGAATCAAATACACTGCCGTCGATCAGGGTGCCGTGATAATGCACTTTCACTGAGTCGCTGGCACTGGGATGCACTGTGCCTTCGCCCTTGCTCAGCACTTCATATTGCAGACCGGATGGCGTGACCTTGACCCCTTCGCGTGCCTGATTTTGCTGCAGGAATGCCTGACCGGCGGCCAGGTTGGCCTGAGCAGCCTTCTGATTATTCATCGTGGTAAAGAAGTAGAACAGCACACAGGCGATGACCACCACCGCGAGCAAGAGTCTCATACAGATTATTCCCTGAGTTAGATTGTCGCCTCATGGTAATAGTGTGCAGTCAAAGGGTAAAGCATAAACAAGCGGGTGTATCCAGTAGGCGACAATTGGTATTTTCCTGTGAAATCAGTTGGATTATTGGTTTTTTCAGGGGGTTTCAAGTGTTATATTTCGGCTGTCATTTAACCTTGGCAGGGGAATTTGCGCTGCGCTGAGTGTCAGCGGGCTGATGATGGTTCTGCCATGAATCTTTATGGATCGGAGTGTGTTATGGCGATATTCGCAAGGAATATTCCTGCTGCAGTCATCTTTTCATCGCTTGTCACCGGAACCTTTCCGCTGGTGGCTTTTTCCTTGGCGGCTGAGCCTGCCGCACCTTCGTCTGACGAGGCGCAAACACCGGGATCTGCTGAGCAGCCAGCTGAATTTTCTTCCTATTTTTATCTCGGTGCCAAAGCAGGCTGGATGCATTACCAACAGGCCTGTGAGGACTGGAGTATCGACTGTGAGGCTGACGATCTCGGCTGGGGGGCATTTGTTGGTTATCAGCTGACCGAAAATCTGGGGTTTGAAGCCGCTTACCTGGATTTGGGCGAGGCCCAGGCCATCTACTCTGAGTCAGGCGTCAATCAGACATACACCGGCAGTATGTCCGGCATTGAGCTGTCTGCCGTGGGGCGTTTATGGCTGACCGAAAACTGGTCGCTGTTTGCCAAGGCAGGTGCCCTGGGCTGGCACGGCAAGAACCGCGGTCCCTGGCAGACCACCAAGGATGATGGCTGGGCGCCCATGCTGGGGCTGGGCACTGAATATCTGCTGAGCGACAACTGGCAGCTAAGGCTTGAATACCAGTACATGGATAAGCTGGGCAGCGATCTTCTGGGGGGCAGTAATGGTCATTTCACTTCCCTGGGGCTGAGTTATCGTTTTGGTGAGCGTGCCAAGCCAGCGCCTGTGCCGCCACCGCCAACCAAGCCTGTCCCTCCAGTGGTGACACTGCCGCCACCGATTAAATTACCGGCACTGCATCAGGTGGTGCTGTTTGATTTTGACAGCGACCGTTTGCTCAGCAGCCAGGGGCTGGATGATATTGTCAAACGCCTGACCACTCATCCAGAGAGCAAGGTGCAGGTTAAAGGCTATACAGATAATGTCGGTAATCCTGCCTATAACCTCAAGCTGTCGACCCGCCGCGCGGTCAGTGTGGCTCAGTATCTGCTCAAGATGGGCGTTGCCCGGGCGCAGATTGAACTCGAAGGCTTCGGTGAAGCCTTCCCTGTGGCGGCCAATGATTCTGCCGAACATCGTCATCTCAATCGGCGGGTGGATGTGTTCCTGCCCGCTTATGAGCCGGAGATTTCTGATAAATCATCCATCGAGTCGCAACAAGATGCACAGCATAAGACTGAGCAAGTGACTGGGCAGGGAGAATCACAATGACGTATCTGATGAAATTTGTGCGGCTGCTGTCTTTAGGGCTGCTGAGCCTGCTGGCGGCCTGTGGCGGTGATGATGATGGTTTTCCAACCGGCAGCTGCGGCGGTCCGGACAATCCCTGTCCTGCCCATGTGGTGGCGTTGCAGGTATTGCCTGATCCCAATGTCATGGCAGTGGCGACGACCGCTCAGTATCAGGCCATTGCCACTTTGAGTGATGGCAGCCACAGAGATGTGACTGCCAGTGTGACCTGGTCGCTGGATATGCCTGAGGTCGCGTCTGTGGACAGCGCGGGTATGGTTAAGGCGCGGGCCTCAGGTACGGCTTTGGTCAGTGCCAGTTATCTTGAGGCTGTGCCCAATGCCAAGCCGGTGACTGACAGTGCCCGTCTGACAGTGACAGATGCGGCTCTGCTCAGTCTGTCGGTGCAGCCGCCTCAGGCGCAGATCCTGGTGGGTATGACTCAGGCATATCAGGCGGTGGCCCATTTTGACGATGGCCATATTCAGGATGTCACCGCTGATGCCAGCTGGAGCGTCAGCGAGGGGCTGATTGCGGACATCTCACTGAATAACCGTCAGGCCAATGCTGTGGGTAAACAGGCCGGTATAACCAGTGTGAATGCCGGATTCGCCGGTGCCTCTGCCCAGGCATCTTTGGTGGTGCTGGATGCGGCCGTGGCCGGACTTAAGATTTCCCCAATTGATGCCAGCCTGCCCAAAGGCACAGGGCTTGCGTATCAGGCCATGCTGGCGCTGGAAAACGGTGATGTGATTGATGTCACCCGGGTATCAAGCTGGCAAACAGACAGTTCAGCCATTGCTACTGTGGACACCGCAGGCTACCTGACCGCTCAGGCTCAGGGCACAACCCGCATCAGTGCAACCCTGAGTTATGGTGCGAATCAGTTAACCGACGCCACCCATGTCACGGTAACCGATGCGGCGCTGACCCAGCTGACCGTCTCCCCGGTTAATGCCAGTTTCCCTGCCGGTACCCAGGAGACCTTTATCGCCACGGCTTATTTCTCCGATGGCAGCACGGCTGACGTCACCCGTCAGTCAGCCTGGCAATCCAGTGCGCAGGATATCGCAACCATAGTGCCTGTGGGTGAAAGCGCAGGTGATGCCGTGGCTATCGCCCCGGGCGAGTCACAAATCACGGCTGCCTATCAGGGCATGCAGGCTGCGACTAAGGTGACAGTCACCAATGCGGTGCTTGAGAGCATCACTATCTCGCCGCTGGATGCGCAAACACCTGTGGGCACAGGCCTGAGATATCAGGCCAGCGCTGTGTATTCTGATGCCAGTGTTAAGGACATCACCCGTCTGGGCTTCTGGCAGAGCAGTCAGCCAGATATCTCTGTCATAGGTGCCAACGGTGCCCTGGCCGGGATAGCCCTTGGCCGCGAGATGGGCGCTACCCAAATCAGCATCAGCTATCAAGGGAGAAGCGCCACAACCTCGCTGACGGTGACGGATGCTGTGCTCACCGGCTTGCAGATCACCCCAAGGGATCTGGTCAAGCCGATAGGCACTCAGGGACAGTATCAGGCGACCGCTTATTTTTCCGATGGCAGCAGTCTGGAGGTCACTCAGGATGCACTGTGGCAAAGTGCCCAGCCGGATATCGTTGCCATAGTCACCAGTGGCGTGGATGCCGGTATGGCGCGGGCGCTTGCGACCGGCAGTACTCAAATTCAGGCCAGTTATGGCGGCCTGAAGGCCATTTCAGCTCCCAGCACGCGTATGGCCAGTACTTTGGCTGCAGGTGCCAAAGTGCAGGCCGCGGGGGCCAGCGATCAAACCGGCGCTCAGGTCACTGATGCCCAGTTGACCGGACTGACTTTGTTGCCCGGCTCCGCAACGATTGCCGCTGGCTATCAGCAGGCCTATCGCCTGTATGCCAGTTTTACCGATGGCAATACCCGGGAAGTCACTTCTCAGGCGTTCTGGCAGGTGGGGGATGTCAATATTGCCCATATCGACAGACAGGGGATTGCCCTTGGCCTGAGCGCCGGACAAACCCAGGTGCATGCCAGTTATCTGGGCAGCCGTGCCAGTGCTGAGTTGACAGTGACAGATGCTTTGCTGACTGAGCTGCAAGTCATTCCTGCCGTGACTGTGCTTCCTGAGGGGTATCAAACCCAGCTGAGCGCACTGGGGCGATACTCAGATGGTCAGGTGAAGGATGTCACCGCCCTTGCCGTCTGGCGCTCAGACACACCAACAGTGGCGCAAATTGCCGCCAGTGGCAGTCAGGCGGGATGGGTGACTGCCCTGTCTGCCGGTAATGCCGTGATGACCGCAGATTTCGATGGTATGCAGGCTCAGGGTGAGGTGCAGGTGACCTCAGCCATCCTGGAGTCGGTCAGCTTAAGCCCTGTGCTCTCTACCGTCGCCGCGGGCAATATCCAGTCCTATGAGTTCAGCGGCCTGTTTTCCGACGGCAGCGTGCGTGACTTAACCGGTGTGGCAGGCTGGCAGAGCTCTGATGTGACGGTGGCCAGTATCAACCGCTTCGGTGTGGCCCAGAGTCATAAGCGGGGCGTAGCCAATATTCTGGCCAGCTATCAGGGATTCCAGGCGGCGGCCAAGTTGCATGTGACCTCGGCTGAGCTGACCATGCTACAGATTAGTCCCCCAAATATCACAGTACCGGCCGGTACTCAGGGACAATATCAGGCCACCGCCTTCTATTCTGACGGTCATGCCAGTGATGTGACCGCTCAGGCCAGTTGGGGCAGTGTTGACGATGGCATTGCCGTCATCGTGCCTGTGGGTGTGCAGGCCGGTGAGGCGCAGGCCTTGACGCCGGGCAGTACTCAGATAACCGCCGCGTTTGAAGGCAAGACGGCGATTGCCGCACTGAAGGTGACGGACGCGGTATTGATCAGCCTGGAGGTCTCTCCGGCAAGGAGCGAGATCCCTGTGGGGCTTGAGCAGGCTTATCAGGCGCACGGTATTTTCTCCGACGGCAGTCGCCGGGATTTGACCGCTCAGTGCAGCTGGCTGGCGGAAGATCCTTTGGTGGCAACTGTTGGCAGAGATGGCCTGGCCACCGGCATGGTGGTGGGGCAGACCCGGATTATCGCCGATTACGCCGGTATTCGGGGTGATGCATTGCTGAGTGTGATGGCGGCTGTGCCCAAGACACTGCAGCTGACGCCACTGGAGGCCAGTGTGCCGGTCGGAACCCAGGGGCAGTTTGAGGCCAGAGTTTTCCTGACCGATGGCAGCAGCCAGAATGTCAATACACTGGCGGCCTGGCGCAGCTCCGCCGATACTCTGGTGCATGTCGCCAATGGCAGTGATGGTGGCCTGGCAACGGCGCTCGCCGTAGGTGAGGCGCAAGTGACGGTGACTTATCAGGGGCTGTCGCAAACCGCGCAGGTGCAGGTGAGTGCAGCGGTACTTGAGGAGCTGTCGATTGCGCCCCTTAATGCCAAAGTCGCTGCTGGCCTGACACTGCAGTATCACGCCTATGGTCGTTTCTCCGATGGCAGCAGCCGCGAGCTCACCCCCTGGGTGAACTGGCTCAGTGAGCATGATGATATTGCCAGTCTGGACCGCAGTGGTCTGGCCCATACCTATCAGTCAGGTGTCACCAATGTGACCGCTCACTACATAGGCTTCAGTGCATCGACGCCGCTGACGGTGGGCGAGCCTGCGCTGGTGAAACTGGAGATCTCACCGGATATTGCCCGTGTTGCCATTAACGCAGAAACCCAATATCAGGCGCGGGGCTTCTTCAGTGATGGCTTCAATCAGGATGTTACCTCAGCGGCCACCTGGAGTGTGCTGGATACCAGCATAGCGTCCATTGAAAATGGGCGTTTTCGCGAGGGCATTGCAACAGGTCTGGCTGCCGGCAGTACAGGCATACAAGCCAGTTATGATGGTATGCAGGCTCAGGCTCGCATTGACGTGATCGACAAGGTCTATCTTGGACTCTTGGTTGAGCCGGCGAACAGCTCTGTGATTAAGGGCTTGAGCCAACAATATACTGCCCAGGCTGTCTATGATGATGGCAGCCGGGAATGGGTAACCGACCTTGCATTGTGGGAAGTCACCAGACCTGAGATTGCCAGCATTGAGCAAGGTGGCCTGCTGACCGGGCAGCAGGTGGGCGTTTCCGGGGTCTTTGCTCATTATCAGGGCGGAGTCGGTGAGGCTCAGGTGCAGGTGGTGGATGACACCCCGACCAGCTTTAAGGTCACCCCAGCAGATCTGCTGGGGTCACCCGGTACCCGAGGACGTTATAAGGCCGAAGCATCATTCTCCGGTGTAAAACTGGACGTCACTGAGTTTTCTACCTGGTCTTCCAGTGACTCGCAGACAGTACAGGTTATCGCTGCAGGTAAAGATGCGGGAATGGCACATGCCAGAAAACCCGGTACAGCGCAAATCAGTGCGCAGTTCCGCGGCATGACTGACAGTGTGACCACCCGGGTTGAACCTTTGCAATTAACCGGCTTCAGCGTAGAGCCCAAGGAGCTTGGGATCCCGCTGGCAGATGGCGGGCAGCTCAGAGCTTATGCGCATTACCACAATGGCAGCCGCCAGGAAGTGACCCTGGACAGTGTATGGAGCTCAGATAATCCGGGTTTGTGGGTGGAGTCAGGTAACAGCAGTGCCGGTTGGGTGACAGGTGCCCATGAAGATCTTCAGGGCTTGATAACTGCCACCTACCAGGGCATGAGCGACAGTGCGACTGTGTATGTGTTGCCGCCACAGGTGATTGAGATCCGTGTAACGCCCTCTGTGGTGACTGTGGCGGTGGGCAAATTTGTCGAAGTGCAGGCCACAGTCGTGTTTGATAACGGCACTGAGCAGGATTACACCAAGTATGTGCATTACACCCCGGCAAATGAAGATTTGGTGTTTGCCAATAAAGGCATTATCGAGGGGCGTGCCGTTGGCAGCACTCAGGTAGAAGTGGAGTTTGAGGGTGTGACCAGTCAGATTGCGGTCACTGTAACACCCTGAGCCCAACGGGTTAACCCGGATAGGCAGGCGACAGTTATCGCCTGCGTTCTGTGATGAACCACAACAAGGCCCTGCAATGCAGGGCTTTATCTTTTGAGTCATTGGGGAAGGAGCCGGGTCAGTGTATAAACTTATCCAGCCCCAGATAACCTCCGGCTGCAAGCAGGGCAATGATGAGCAGGGCAATGTTGAGCAGCAGCATCAGATACAACACCAGACTGAAACGGGTCTTGCTGCTTTTATGCCTCAGACAGTGGCGGGCTAACAAAGCGCCGGGCCAGCCGCACAGCAGTGCCTGTAACTGCAGACTGAGTTCACTGATGCGCCAGCGGCCCTTGAGGGCGGCGGATTTGTCTCTGGCATAACTGATAAAGGTGATGACACTCATCAGCAGATAAGCGCCCAGCAGCCAGTCTGGCATTAACCGCAGCAGCGTCACGCCACACAGCGCCAGCAGGAACAGTAGGGCAAACAGTACGCCGGCGGACCACCATCCGCCATGCAGGGTCACGCGAATGGCGCTGGGGTTGCCCCTGGCGTCAGGGAGCTGCTCAAAACTCAGGGTATCGCCCACCCGGGGACGACGGCGCTGATTGCGCAGCTGTTTGATGTGCACAAACACCCGCTGACCTGATGTTCCGCCGTTCTGGGGCGTTTGTACAAAGCCAAATCCCCGGTCATCCTGCCATTCGATGAGTTTGCCTTTAACTCTTTGATTCAACGTTAATCCTTGTTCGGATTAGAATTACATATTGACGGCACGCTACTGAAATTCGGCGAGCAGTGCAAATCAGCAGCAACAAAAAACCGGCCATAGCCGGTTTTTTTACATGCCTTTATACCTTAACCCGCAGTTGTCAGAGTGCCAGCAGGGTGTAGCTGATTTGGGGCTGATCGTGGGCATCATCATATTGCCAGTTGCGGCTGGCGGGATTGTAGCCATCCAGCCACAGGTGGAAGCTCTGCCCATCAATCGTGATCAGATTGGCCTGATGCAGTTTGATGTGGTGCATTTTCCCCTCTGGAGTATGCAACATCAGGCTGCCATCGCGGTTGTGAGACAGGCTCAGTTGTTTGCTGGTATTGTTCAGCGGCACGTCAATCCAGCTTTGGCTGTTATCAACCCGGATGGCTCTTAAGGTTTCACCTTCATACAGATGATAACTGTTGCCAGCTGTATCTGAGCTGTGCTGTTGAATGGTGCAGTTGGCGCACGGGCCTAACGAAGTGCTCTGCCAGTCAATCAGTTGCTGACTGAGCATCAGCTTGCCTTTGGTCATTTGCCACTGCATGTCGGCGTGAGCCGTGTGATGGGCGCCCAGTGAGGCAGCCAGAATACAGGAAGAAAGCAGCAATTTATTCATAATCATTCCCTGAAATGCTTGTTGTACTTATTTTACGGAGATTGTGGTGTTAAAGCTGAGGCTTTGCAAATTAGCTGCAGGTAAAACAAGGTGTAACAGGCTGGCGTGCGAACTTTTGCGTCAACAGAATTCAGCACAAAATGATGAGGAAGTCGCTTTTGCTGTTATGCAATTCTGTATAAGTCACCAAATCATCAAGCGATAAATATTTTAAATTCATTGTGTTAAGTGTTTATTTTTGTGCGAAAGCGCAACCGTATGAGAGGTGTTGGTGCCCCGGCGGCATTTCAGCGTCAACTGTTATCTGTGCTTTATTTTTGTGCGGTTCGCGCTGTTGCTGCATCGGACACGTTGAAACCTTGGATTAACTCGCTTTATTATCCGGTTGATGCGAAGGATTGTATTGCGGATAGTTGGTTAAGTGGTTGAACTTTCTGTAAACAATCTGTTTACCTGAGTCTCCCTTCCTACGTCGCCCAAATCGATAATTACAAAGCAAAGCGAAGAACATTCCCTGCGCTGTCAACAAGCAAGAGACCTCTGAATGACGTTGGAACTTTTTACTGAAATACTCGGTTGGACTTCGGTCGCCTTTTATATCTCCATTACCATCTTCAACTCGATGAAATTTACCCGCTTTGCCGCCTTTGGCTCCGCGGCAAACGATACCCTGTGGGCCTTTTTGATGGGCTGGTGGCCCAAGGTGATCCTCAATCTGTCGGTGGCGTCCTTGAATACTTACCGCTATGCCAAGGATTTCACCCAGGCGAGTAAGTCGGTGATCCTGACGCTGGGCCTGATCATGGCTGCGGGCATTGGCTATATCTCCTATGTGGCGGTGACCGCCTTTATTGCCGAGCCAACCCTGGCGGTGGCGCTGCAATTTGTGGATCTGGGCATTATTCTGCTGGCTCTGTATATGACCACTCTGCGTAACTATCGTTTGCTGATGTTGTTGTCGGGGTTTGTCGGTATGGCGGCTTACTATGGCAATACTCAGATGATGATCATCAAAGCGCTGGTCATCGGTATCATGACCTTCAAGCTGCTGTTTGATAAAACCGAGCAGCAGGCCAATCAGGCGGCGGTAGTCAACAGTGACAGCCAGACGGCCTAACAACGAATGACCCAAAAGCACCTCTCGAGGTGCTTTTTTGTTTTGAGGCGGCGATAGCGGATGCAGTTTGAGTGCTTTGGTTGGCTTGCTCACTTGCTGAGCGGCAATCCGCTTGGGTAGACTGGCAGCCATTTAACAGGTTAAGGAAGACAAGATGGCATCCATCGCCAAGCCGCAGGACATACAGCCTGATGAGCCGCTGCTACTGTCGGAATTTGTGCAGGGATACTGGCGGCTGGCGCAGTGGCAGATGTCACCGCAGGCGCGGCTGACATTTATTAAGCAGCATCTGGAGCTGGGGGTAAGCAGCATAGATCAGGCCGATATTTATGGCGGCTACCGCAGCGAAACCTTGCTGGGCGAAGCCTTGCGTTTGCAGCCAGCTATCCGCCAGCAACTGCAGATCGTCAGTAAGTGCGGTATCAAACTCAATGTGCCCGGCGGCCCGGGCTGTACGGTCAATCATTATGATTCCGGTCGGCAGCATATGCTGCAATCTGTCGATGACTCCCTGCGCCGCATGAGGATAGAGAAGCTGGATTTGCTGCTTATTCATCGCCCCGATTTGCTGATGGACGCCGATGAGGTGGCCGAGGCGTTTGAGACCTTACACGCCAGTGGTAAGGTCAGTCACTTTGGTGTATCCAACTTTTCCCCATCCCAGTTTGCCCTGCTGCAGTCCCGTTGGCGTTTGCCGCTGGCCACTAATCAGGTAGAGATTAATCCTTTCAATTTTGCCGTGGCCGAGGATGGTACGCTGGATCAGTTGCAGCAGCAGAGGGTGCGCCCCATGGCCTGGTCCTGTCTGGCGGGTGGCCGTTTGCTGAGTGATGACTCGATGCAGGCACAGCGTCTGCGCACTGAACTCACTGCGATAGCCACTGAAGTGAATGCCGACTCGATTGAGCAGGTGGTATTTGCCTGGGTGCGAATGCTGCCATCAAAGCCAAGGCCTATTTTGGGCAGTGGCAATATCGCCCGGGTGCGCGATGCGCTGGCATCCACCAAGCTGAGTCTCAGCCGTGAGCAGTGGTATCGTATCTGGGTGGCGGCCAAGGGGCATGGAGTGCCGTAACCGCACAGCCATAGCAACAGAGAAAAACGAACTGAGTGATGGATATGGATATTCTGCTGCTGGCGCCGGAGGTGGCGCTGGGCAAGTTCAAACTCATGCTGTGGCTGGCCGCCGTCGCTTTTATCGTCACCTATTTTGCTGGCCGGGTGCTGGGGGATAGGCGAGGCAGAACGAGGTCAGTCAGCAAAGCGGTGATGATAGCTGCCTTGCTGCCGGTTTTTCTGGTGTGGCAGGGTTACCGCCTGCATCTGGATGTGTTTCATCATGTCGGTATTTCAGATGCCGGCAAAGTCTCGCTGGGGTTTGTGTATCCGGCTGGAAAAACGCTGGCGGTAGAGGTGATGACGGTGACTTTGCAGTGGCAGCGCGGCAGTCAGTGTGTGCTTGAGCTCAATACCCGTGAGGGCGAACTTCGTAGCGTGATGACAGTGGATCGCAAGGCGTGCAGGACGGCATATCAATCGCTGCAGGCTTTATCCCGCTGAGTCAGGCTGGGCGGCATTTGATTGCAAAATAGCGTGCCCAGCAGGGGTCATTGATGGCCAGGCGCTGCACTTTTGAAACGCGCGATATTGTCCCGCTCTCTGTCCATGACATTCAGCTCATGCTGGCGCAGGCGCTGCTGCTCTGCTTCCGGCAGCGGCGTGGGGGCGGACAGGTAGTGCTTTTGCCAATTTGGCAGCAGGGCATTGAAGATAAGCTCAGCTCTGGGCATGTGAAAATCTGAGGTAACAATAATCAGCTCAGTGTTGTCTGCCTGAACGCTTTGTTGCTGCAAGAGCCATGTCAGCGTCAGGCTGGCATCTTCAAAGGTAAAGCGGCTGTCGATACCGGCTGGCAATCTGTAGGCCGCAATCCCTTGCCGTTTGAGCTCAAGGTGAACCCAGTGCCAGTGCGGCATGACGGTTTGATTGAAATGCTCACCAAAGCCGCCGGTGCATAATATTGCGGCATCAGGATACTGCTGTGATAACTTCGCCGTGGTCTGACAACGGCCAAGGGCAATGGCGGAGAGACTGCCGTCGCTGTGGTTGGGCGCGCCGAGTTGGATGATTAGCTGTTGCAACACAATGCCTGAATCCTGAGTGAGAGAACCAGGCGAGTGTAGCGGTTTTAATCGCCTCTGCATAACCTGGATTATTTGGATTTCTTCTCTGAAATCCACAGTTTGATGCTGCCTTTGACCACCACTACATCGTTGGCATCATAGGCAGTGACCGTCACATCCATGTCGCCCGGCTGCCAGGCATGGGGATCAACCTCGGCCACACAACGGATATCTGTGCCGGCTTTGGCGGTGTAATCCAGTGTCATGCCCTTGGGGATCCAGCGCAAATGCGGTGGGATCGAGGCTTCAGCCATGGCGCCCATGGCGATTTCCAGCCCGTTGCAGATGGCAATCACATGCACTGTGCCTATGTGGTTTTGCACCTTGCGGCGTTTTTTGATGATGCATTCACAGTGGTGCGGATAGAGTTTGGTGACCAGCGGGCTGACACTGCCAAAATAGGGTGCCATGCGGCAAATTGCCAGTGAAAACAGCTTATTGCCCATGGGCCAGCGCTGCAGTTTCTGGTACAGATCCAGGGTTTTATTTCTGTGGGTATGGGGCATGGCCATGTTCCTTCTGGCTGGCACTGACTCATTTAATATCAGCGCGTTGGGTCAGCATGAATGTCAGTCTGGTCGGATGAGTTTAACACCGACATAACAGGTGAGCCAGATCACAATATCAGGGTAGATTTTGTAACTGGCATAACTCCCGTATAATCCGGCCATCCATGGGGCTGGAATTTGGCCTCTTAGTCTTCTTCAGCGACAAGGACATACTGTGAAATACCTGCTGACTTATTTCAAAGGCCTGGCCATGGGGGCGGCCGATGTGGTGCCCGGGGTTTCCGGCGGTACCATTGCATTCATTACCGGCATTCTCGACACCTTGCTCGACAGTATTCGTCGTATCAATCCCAGCCTGTGGGGCGTGATCCGCAAAGACGGCATCAAGGCTGCCTTTATGCACATTAATGGCCCGTTTCTGATCTGTTTGTTTGGCGGCATCCTCACCAGTATTGTCAGTCTGGCCAAGCTCATCACTTACTTGCTGGCCCATCACCCGATCCCTGTGTGGTCGTTTTTCTTTGGCCTGATCCTGATCTCTGTGGTGCACATGCTCAAACAGGTCAAAGGCTTTACCTTTGGCCGACTGGCCCTGTTTTTTGCCGGTGTGGCTGCGGCGTATGTGATCACCATTCTCAACCCGGTATCGGTTGAGCCGTCGCTGATCAATATCCTGTTTGGCGGCGCGATTGCCATCTGCGCCATGATCCTGCCCGGCATCTCCGGCAGCTTTATTCTGCTGCTGCTTGGCCTGTATGCCCCGGTGATCGGCGCGGTCAAAGCCTTTGATATGACCATTCTCGCCACCTTTGCCGTCGGCGCGATATTCGGCCTGCTCACCTTCAGCCATGTGCTGTCGGCGCTGCTGCGCAACTTCCACGACGCGACTTTGGTGTTCCTCACCGGTTTGATGCTGGGCACCCTGGGCAAGATCTGGCCCTGGAAGGAAGTGCTGAGCTGGCGCACCAACTCCAAAGGCGAGCAGGTGCCGCTGCTGGAGCAAAATCTCGCTCCCTGGAATTATGAACAGGTGGTGGGTCAACCCTCACAGCTGATGCTGGCCATCCTCTGCCTGCTCGCCGGTATTGGCATAGTGGTGGCACTGGAATACTTTGGTGACAAGCTCAAAACCGCTGAGTAATCCTGATTGAAACAATCAAAATAAACAACGCCCTTTGGCTTATCACCAAAGGGCGTTTTTATGTTTCCAGAGTCAGGTGATGGGCAACATAGAAAAATGCCTAAGACATCAGGATAATATCTGTCTGTGAAGCCTTGTTTGAAGGTTAAATCTGTCATTCTTTTTGCAAGTGTGACAAACAGAATATGATTTGTTCGGTGCCACTTTAACTTCTGCGGCACTGTATTGGCAGGACATTGGCAGCAAAATACCAGAGACAATCCACCTAAAGATGATATGCCTCAGTCATATTTGATACGGCAATGATTGATTTTTTTTACTCACCGACACATCAGTTTTTATCATCTTCAGGTAAATAAAACTCAAGTTTGCCACACGACTGACACGCAAAAATGTCGAACGTTTGTTTGTTAACAAATAACTCTGCAAGGTTACCCAGGGCTCCCCAACGCGCACCTTCATGAAATTCTTTCGAGCCGAGTTTTATCATTGGGGATTTGCAGCGTATACATTTTAAAGTCGATTGTCCGAGTTCTGCTGACCAGTTTTTTCCCTTTTCACAGCCGCAATTCCAGCATACCTCAAAACCACTCTCTTCAATCTTGGTATTGCAGTTCTGACATGTCCAAACCATAAAATTTCCCTTTAAGTAGAATTTCAATATAGGGGTGATATTACCAATACCCATATCACCGTCAGCGGAATGTCTTTTTTGTTGTTAAGTAGAATCGTGATGTAAGCGAATAGCATTGTTGCATACGTTGATTGAATTTTGTACATGCTCAGAGGGGTAAAAAACTGATACTTATTAAAATCAGCAACCTAAGTAAGGACAATTCAAAATCTGAGTAAAACAAAGGAGAAAGATTGCTTATATAGACCGGTGACAGTCAAGGTTCAGAGTAGATGATAGGCGAGTCGATAAACGGTTGAATGGCAGTGAAATTAAGAATGCTAAAAAACAGGCATCGTTGGGGATAGGTCAGATTGGTGTTTGGATATGGCGTGTGAAATCAATTTGCTGCCGATAGCAAAAAAAACGGACCTCTCTGAGAAGAGGTCCGTTTTGCGGGGTGTGAAATCAATTACGCCTTACGGCAGTAACTGTCACCACGAAAACCTTGTGTTGTTAGCGCAAAACTCAGGCTTTGGCGGTGTTATCTTCGGTTTGCCCGTCGGCAATACCGAGGATTTGGTCCTGCTCACGCTGGTGAGCCATGATGCCGTTGTAGTTAGTCTTCAGGTACTGCAGGGTTTTCACTGCAGCCACGAAGAAGATTGGGATAATCAGGGTCACAATCAGTACAGGGAACGACTTCATAATGTTCAGGTCGGCGTCGATCACCAAGAAGATGATTGGCAGTGCGGTCAGCAACATACACCAGAACAGACGGAACATAGGTGATACGTTGGCTTCATCATCCAGTTTCCTGGTGGCGATACCCGCCAGAGAGTATGACGTACCGTCCAGTGTGGTTACCGTGAACAGGATCATGGTGATGAGATAAATGGCCGTCAGTACCATAGGAATGGACGTGGTACCAAAGACCTCTTTTACCAGCTGGGCAGGTTGACCGGCTTCAATCAGCTTCACGCCATCGACAATGCCGTTGTTCACCAGATCCATGGTGAAGGTACCGCAGATACCGAAGATAACGGCTGAGCCCAAAGTGCCACCAACAACCAGCACCAGGATCAGGTCACGCAGTTTCTGGCCCTGAGCAATCTTGGTGATGAACACGCCGATACCAGGCGAGTAAGAGATCCAGTTAGCCAGGAAGAATACTGTCCAGTACTGAGGGAACAGGGTCGAACCAAAGGGATCTGTGCTGGTGCTCATGCGGATGTAATCACTCAGCATGATGCCCACGCCGTTGGACAGGTTGTTCACCATCAGCGCAGAGGGGCCGATGATAAAAATCAGGCCAATAAAGCCGGCACAGATATAGATGGTGGCGCTGGACAGGGCCGCCATGCCTTTCTCAATACCGATATAAGAGCTCAGCGAGAAGATCACCGCCAGACCCAAAATCACGCCCACACCCAGCATCAGGGTATCCGGAATACCGGTCAGGCTGGCAATGTTGGACGAGATCATCGGGATACCCAGACCCAGAGTCAGAGCCGTGGCGGCCAGGGTGGTGATAATGAACAGCAGGTCGATGGCTTTTTGTGCCCACACAGGCAGGGCATCGTTACACAGGCTGTTTACCACGCCAGACAGGCTCAGCGACTTGCTGCGCTTGAGGTAGAACACCACGGCAAATGGCACGGCAACAATCAGGTAAGAGAACCAACCGGCAGCACCCCAGTGGAACATGTTGTACGCCGTGGCGTATTCCATGGCCATGTGCTTGTCGTCGATACCGAACTGTGGGTCCATGAAGTAATAAACCGCTTCAATGAAACCCCAGTACATGGTGGATGCGCCCATACCGGCAGACAGTGCCATGGCGAACAGCTGGAATTTGGTGAATTTTGGCTTGCAGTCACCCATACGGATCTCGCCGTATTTGGAGAAGGCCAGATACAGCAGGGCAACTGTGGCAAAAATGATGTACCACAAAAAGCCGGTGCCCAGATTCACAACGGTGAAGTCGAGCATACTGCCCATGGTGCTTTTCACTTCAGCCGGGAAAAATACTGCCAGGATACCCAGCAGCAGTACTAAGCTGAAACTGCCCAGGGTGAGTTTCAGGTCGATACCATTTGTATTTAGTTTCATTGTGATGGTTACTTCTTTTTTATCATCAGAAGGATATAAGTAGCTGCAGGTGTTCTCTGTCATCATCCTGCAGGAGCTTCGGCTCGTTGACTTCCGAAGCTCCTGCGGATGATTTTGTAGGCAGAGATCAGCCAGTTTCTGTCTTCATATCGATTTTTTCGCCTTGCGGCGTGTTTGTCGTCATCAGATAGTGAGCGAGTTTCTCAGGCCACACTCAAAATCTTGAATATCCGATTACTCAAATACGTAAGAGGCGACAGACATCTCTTTGACTTTGTCCCAATCCATTTCAATCCCCAGACCGTTACCGTTTGGTGCATGGACAAAACCTTGCTTATCGGTACGGATCGGGTTTTTCGCACCCAGTTCGAAGTCTTCGTATGGATAGAACTGCTCGAAGTACTTACAGTTGTTGTGCGCCAGCGCCACATGCAGGTTGGCCGCCTGAGTCAGGGTGTAACCCATGGACTGGATCTCCAAATTCTTGGAGAAGCCTTCAGCAATGTGGAAGCACTTGTTCAGCGGGGTGATACCGCCACACACAGTGGCATCCTGGCGGATATCAGACCACATACCCTGAGACAGGGCGTAAGTCACTTCCTGCAACGTCAGCAAACAGTTACCGTGGCTGGAGATTTCCAGATCTGTCTTGGCAGTCAGGCGCTTGTAGGTGTTGTAGTCATAGTCAGACACAGGCGCTTCCAGCCATTCCCAGTCGTAGCTTTCCAGGCGCTTGGCCATCTTCATTGCCTGCTCAGGAGTGTAGAAGGTTGCGGTATCCAGCATAAAGCGGATGCCGGTTTTGCCGTAACGGGCCTGCACCGCATCCACCAGTTTGACGTCTTTGTCATACACGCAGTAGCAGTGCAGTTTGATGGCGGTAAAGCCGTGCTCGATACAGTCGTCTATGTAGGGGAAGTACTCTTCCACTGTGTCGAACATAGGGGTGGAGGCGTAAGACAGCATCTTGCTGCGTGCGCCGCCCAGCAGCATATACAGTGGCATACCGGCTTTCTTGCCCTTGATATCCCAGGCGGCGATATCGATAGGGGATTTGGCTGGCAGGCCGCCCCAGGTACAGCGGGCCATCAGCCAGTTGTACAGTTCCTGAGTCGCCAGTGGGTTTTTGCCCAGCAGGCCCGGCACGATAGTACGCTGGGATTCAATGATGCAGCGGTCGAAATCGTTTTCTGTGTAGCTGATGGTGGCACCGGCACCTTCGGTACCGTCGTTGCAGATCAGGCGCACAATGTTGTTGGTGTACAGCAGTGGCTCCTGGTTGTCGGCCCAGGGCACAGGCGCGGCCAGACGATCTGCAACGGCATAAAGTTCAACGCGGGCAATTTTCAAATCAGACATCTTCTTTACCTTACTCATCAAGCCTTACAGGGCTGAGCCATTGGCCATCATGGTTTTGCGGATATCGGCAACGTTCAGCTTGCGAATCGCAGTGTGGGTATCAATCGCTTTGACGGCGGCAACACCGGCAGCGTGGCCCATTTCAAAGCACTGGGCAGTGACGCGGGCAGAGGCCAGCGCTTCGTGCTCGGCGCTCAGGCAGCGACCTGCCACCAGAATGTTTTCACCCACTTTGGGCACCAGTGCGCCGAAGGGGATGTCGTAGTAATCGTTTATCAGCCAGTGCAGTTTGGGCTTGTTGCCGTTGTGCAGTTCAATCGGCCAGGGGGTGCGGCAGATACCGTCGTCGCGCTTGCGGCAGTTGACCACATCGTCGTTGGTCAGGGTATCCACACCGACAATAGAGCGGGTCTGACGGATACCCACTTCAACACCGGTATCCACCACATAACCCGCTTCACAACCGGGCACAAACTGGTTCAGGAATTTGCTGTAAGCACGCACCTGACGGCGACCGAACACTTCAGCTTCGGTGAAGTCCACCGGGTCAATCACGTTCAGCATACGGCCGTCCTGACCTGCCAGACGGGTGGCGTTCACCATCAGCTCGTTGGGACGGGTAGTGGGGAAAATCCAGATCTTGTGACGCGGCAGATCCCAGCCTTCCTGGTTGCACTTGAGGATGTCCTCAGTGACTTTGGGTGGGCAGATGGTGTCGCTGCCGAAGTAGTCCAGGTATTTATCCATATCCACGCCCGCCATGCGAAAGAACATGGTGGGGTTCTGGATACGGCCATTGTCACCAAAGTAGGTATCCAGACCAGCACGGGCAATCACGGCGGCATCGCCGGAGGCATCGATGATGATTTTCGCCAGGATCACACTCTGACCGGCGTTGGATTCTATCACCACGCCTTTGAAGGTTTCTCCGTCCATGATCACACCTGTCACAGCTGTGTGATACAGGATGTTTACGCCAACGGCGGTCAGCATGTCATCGGCGACTTCACGCCATACCAAAGGATCATGGGTGACGGTGTAGGTCTTGCCGTAGCGCTGTGGCTCGGTGACGCCATTGCGCTCGGCCAGTGCTTGGCGGAAACGCTCGGTAAAACCAAACACCACCTGTTCCGGGGCTGCACCGGTATCGTCGCTTGCCATGTACATGCCGCAGATAGTACCGGACAGGCCTGCCACGGCGGCACCACCACAGAAACCATATTTTTCAATCAAGTAAGTCGATTTACCGCAGGCGGCAGCGGTTTCGGCTGCGGCGACACCGGCAGGTCCACCACCGGCAACCAGCACGTCGATTTCAGCAAGAACCGGCAGATCCGGCATCTGCTCATAACGGCGGATGATTTTCCAGTTGTTCATAATAGCTCCAATATACGGCTGATATTCATCTGATATATCAGTTGTGTGGCGCTAATATATTCCTGTAAAATAACCGGCACAAATTAGCCTTGTCTGAACTGTGACAGGGATCGCGTGAAAGGATCGGGAAACACCATGAACCTCATCAATGATGCGGCGAACAAGTCTGAGTTCGCCTACGACAAACTGGAAAAGATGATCACGTTCAGAGAGCTGAAACCGGGTTCCATGGTGAGTGAAAAGCAGCTGGCCGACTTACTGGAACTGGGGCGCACGCCTGTGCGTGAAGCGCTGCAGCGGTTGTCTTACGAGCGTATGGTGGAGATCCATCCCCGTCGCGGCATTCTGGTGCCACCGATTTCGCTGGAATGTCAGCTAAAGATCCTTGAAGTGCGCCGGGATATCGAAGCCCTGTGTGCCCGTTTCGCTGCCAGCAGAGTCAGCCCGGCGCAGCAAAGCCGGATGGCGGCGCTGGCCACTGAACTGGAGAACTGTGCCGACGAGCAGGATGATTCGCTGTATGCCGAGCTGCTCAAGCAGATCCACATTCTGCTGGTACTGGCCGCCAACAACGAATATCTGCAGTTGGCGATGGCACCTTTGCAGGGGCTATCCCGTCGTTTCTGGTTTGCCTATAAAAATGACACCACAGATTTAACCGAAGCGGCGCATTTGCATGCCGCGACGTTGCGCCGCATTGTCGCCGGTGATGCCGACGGCGCAGTGCAGGCCTCCCATGAGCTGAATGATTATCTGACCCGCATGGCCCACGCCACCATCAATAAAAGCATGCGGGTAAATTAACTCGCCGTACCTGAGTAAAGATAAGCAACAGCGACTGCGCTCAGATAGCCGCTGTCGCGCTTGCTCAAAAGCCTGCTATGGCTTGTCCTGCTATTGCTTGCCTTGTAAGTGCGCCACCAGTTCGGGGGTTAACGCCTGGATAAGGGACGCTTCAATGACAAGTGGCAGCCAGCCATCTGTGCCCAGGATCTCCAGACGGGTGATGTGATTGAGCGTCGCCCGGTCAGTTGTATTGGCCTGAGTCCAGCTGCCCGAACACCTGAAAATGCCTTTATGGGTGTGGAGCCGGGTGATTTCAAAAGGCGTCATCATCTCTCTGTGACATCTCTCGTTTCATGCTCTGTCTCCGAATCAGATCACAAAACCAACTCAATCTCAGCAGGTTAGTTTAATTGTGGCCTATTGTCTGCTTATTCCTGTGACGACCGGCTTGGTCACTAAAATTTATGGACATTTTTACCCAAAGCTTGCTTTGGAAGGACAAAAAGAGGCAACACCCTATGAAATACACTGCATTGACCATTGCACTGCTGACCAGCGCCGCTGCCCTGGTTTCCGGTACTGTATCTGCTGCTGAGTGCAAGGCTGTATTTGGTGATGGCAAGCAGGAGTTTATTCTGGCTACCGGTAGTCCCGGCGAATTGGGGCTGTTGGAAGCGTTGGCCGATGCATTCAACCCAGCTCATGACAGCCGCATGTGCTGGGTGAAGGCCGGTAGCGGTAAATCCCTGTCACTGCTCAAAGATGGTCAGGTCGATATGGTGATGGTGCATGCGCCGGCTGCGGAAAAGCAGGCTGTTAAGGATGGCTGGGCGGCGCAGCGTACCCTGATTGGATCCAATGAGTTTTATCTGGTGGGGCCAGCGGCTGACCAAGGTCAGGTGCAACAGGCAAAATCTGTGGCAGAGGCTTACGCCAATATCGCCGCCAATCAGGCGCTGTTTTATACCCGTGCGGATAACTCTGGTACGCACAAGAAGGAGCTGTCCATCTGGCAAAGCGCAGATATCAAGCCTGTTGGAGACTGGTATCAGCCAACCAATGACTTTATGCGCGCATCGCTGAAAAAGGCAGATGCCAACGGTGGCTATTTCATGACCGACAGTTCAACCTGGGTGGCGACCCGCAAGGAATTGCCGAACCTGACGATTCTGTTCAAGGGCGATCCTGTGCTGATCAACACTTACCATGCCCTGCGGGCCAGCGATCTGAATGACCAGGGTGTCAGCCTGTCGCAGGCATTTATCGAGTTTGTGGCGTCGGATAAAGGCCAGCAGATCATCACTGACTATGGCGTCGCCGAGCACGGTCAGGCCATGTATGACAATGCTGTGGTTGCTGCCAAATACGATCACTAACCCCATAGGCGGGGCATGTGGAGGCCCCGCTGTAAGTGCGCTCTGCAAGTCCTGTAGGAGATTTGCCATCGGCTGGTTAGTTTTTTAACAGTAACTTCAGCATCTTATCCAATTTACTCAGCAATACTCAGGCACAGGGAGGTGCAGTACATTTCATTTAACCAATTGTTATAAAAAGCTTTTCATTGAGTAGGTTGACAACTCGTTGGCGGAGAACCTTCAACATCTGCCAGATGATTAGGCAAGTCTATGAATTGGTTGTTGTTATCTTCGCCACCCCGAATGTCGCCGATATCAGTAGAATGGCCGCCGCCTGTTGCAGTGCAGCTGCGCGGGCGTTTGTCTTTGGGAATGATCCGTAGTCATGGACATAACGAGAAAATAGGAATTTTAATGAAAAAGATCAGTTTGTTGGCAGCCTCTATCGGCCTAGTTCTGGGCGGTTGCGGTGGCAGTGATGACAACACAGTGGCGCCTCAGCGTTTTGCGGTAAAAGCCATTGATGGCTATCTGATGCACGCCGAGGTGTATGCCGGGGCCGGGTGCAAGACACGGGTGGGCACTACAGATCTGAATGGCGAGCTGCAGATCGATAACCAATATCTGGATCAGGCCCTGTGCGTGAAAGCCATTGCCAACAAAACCATCGACTCCAGTCGGGGAATTGTGACTAAAAGCTTTGAGCTGAAGGCGCCTGCCAAATCAGCCGTGGTCAGCCCATTGACCGATCTGGTCGTCGACAGGATGGCCGCCGACAGCACGCTGACGGTTAACGCTGCTCAGGCTGCCGTTACCGCAAGCTTTGCCGCCCTGAATTCGGATGCAGCAGTCATTTTCGGTGATTACATTGAAGAGGCTGCCAAAGGTAATCCGGCGGCAAAACGTATTACTGTCATCGGTGAAACCCTGGTGGACAAGGGGGAAATGGCCAAAGACAAACTGGAGCAGTTGATCGAAATCGTTGCTGAAAAGGCCGATGATGACGATTTGGAGGATTTCAATCCGGTGATCGGCGGTGATGGCAATTTCACGGCCAACCACAGACCTTATATCACGCTGAGCAAAGCCGAGCAGGACAAGCTGGAAGAGATTGAAATCGAGCTGGGTGCCGACATTGAGCCGATCTCTCTGGCCACGGCATTTGCCGATAAGGACAACGACAGCTTTACCCTGAGCGTACAGGATGAAGACGGTCAGGCGCTGGCCGCGCTGGGGCTGGCATTTGATCCGGATACCCAGATGCTGACCGGTAAACCACTCAATGCCGGTGAGATCGAATTGCATGTGTACGCCACCGATGTACACGGCGCGCGCTCCTACCCGCTGGAAATTGATATTGATGTGAATTCGCCCAATCTGCCGCCTGTGGTGGATACCAAAGAGCTTGCTGAAATCCAGCTGGAGCTGGACAAGTTGGCTGCGGTGCAGGGCGTCGCCATCGACAAGACGGTGGATTTGGATGATCTGTTTGACGATGAAGATGATGACAATCTCAGGCTGACTGTGGCGGCGCAAATTCCCGGCGTAGAGCTGACTGTGGTGCAGCTGGATGATCTGAAGATTAGCGGTACGCCAACGACAGCCGGTGAGTTCACTATCACCCTGACCGCCAATGATGGCATCAATGCGTCGGTGTCCACCGAGTTAACGCTGAAAGTCGCAGACAATGGCGTCACTCCTGAGCCTTCCCATCCGCTGGTGGGCAAGACCTGGTACGTGACTGAGTACGGCAGTGACAATGGATTAGTCGAGACCACACATGAGCGGGTATGGTGCGACACCTACAGGTTCAGCAATGGCAGCGTATTGATGAATGAGCGCAGCCTGGCGAATCTGACCGAATGCTCCGACGATGCCACCGTCGAAGTCGGTCAATATGAAGTTATGGATGGTCAACTGAAAGTCACATTGGTCATGGAAGATGGTGCCGAGGAAACCAGTGACATAGGTGTCAGCGACGCGCTGGCCGGTGTCGGTGAACATGCCAAAGTGGTGACAATTGACGGTGAACGTTACACCTTCTTCGCCAACGAGGATGACGCTGAGAAACGTCTTGATATTGAATCGGATGAGCAGGCCAGTGACCGCAGCTTTGCGGCCGAATTGCCAGCCATGGGTGAGCTTGAATATCAGTTGGGGATGATCACCCTGCAGATGCAGCCTCAGGGTAATGGTGAGGTCACCACTTCGGTATTTTTCGATGTGGCCGGTGCTGATTTCACCTGCGCTGAAGCCCGGGAGTTTTACCAGATGGTATTGACTGACGGTGACACTTACATGCCGATGCAGTTCAGTGAAGGTCAGGAAAGTCACAAATACTGTGTGGCGAATGCCCACTTTACCCCGGTGAAAGACACCGTATACAGCATCATTGGCTATGTGAGTGAGGGTGACGCTGCACTGGTGGAGACCATCAAAGCCAACATCAAATGGACTGGTCAGGGCAATAACGAGTAACGCTGACTGATAGTTTGTCAATCAGGGGGCTTTTGCCCCCTTTTATGCTGCTGAAGTGGTTAGATTGAAATATCTGAACGAAAAGCAGTAGACTTTTACAATATTTTTACCTGACAGGACGTCGGGATGTTGAACACGGGAGTGAGGCATGAAATTGAAGCACTGGATGCTGGGGATATTGGTTTTCGTCTGCTGCAATGCGCAGGCACAGCAGGATGCTGCGCTGCGTTTGTATGGTCAATCACTGCTGCTGGGGATTCCGCCTCAGTGGCATAAAGTACATGATGGTGAGCTTGGTGGCATGCACTCGGTGGAGTTTGTTCCTGCCGGTGAAACTATGGCGCAATGGCAGGAGCTGATTTGCCTGCAGGCATTCGACAGCATGGCAAAGCGTATTGAAGCCGCCGCCTTTCTGGCGGAGTTTTCTGCTCAGTATCAGGCTACCTGCCGGGGAGAGTGGTTTTATCAGCCACTGGGGGATATCCCCACGGGGGTGCAGGCCATGATGGGATGCAGCCGTATTGACAATCAGCACGGCAATGGACAGACCGCTCAACTGCTGGCTGAGGTAGGTTATTATCAGGTGCTGCAGGGGCAAAATGAGATCTATCTGTTGCACCGCTCCAGTCGTGGAACTGATTTCAAGGGATTGCAGGCTGACTATCAGTTACCCGGCAGTGAGAAGCTCAATTCGCTGAGATTGTCGTTCGAGAATTAATCTAATTAGACATTCATACGTTTAGATGGCTATAATTCCGGCCGTTTACAACTCTTCAACAGTAAACAGTCAACTCAGCAGGTGCCCCGGCCGTCATGGTCAGGGATAATCGGGAAGCCGGTGTAATGGCGTTCGCATTGATATGACAGGCGAGCGTGATGAGTCCGGCACTGCCCCCGCAACGGTGAATGGTGAGAGACAGGCGCGCCGCTTCGATGAAAGGGTGTTAAAAAAGTCTGTACTCGCGCGACGTCTGTATCCGGATAGTCGCAGATCCTCAGTCCGGAGACCGGCCTGGTCAGTGACTTTGGGATTTCGGAGGGCAGATCCCGGGGTGCGACATTGGCTGTCGGCTTATGCCATGCCAAAGACGTGACAACTTGCCCCATTTTCTTTTCAAGAGGTAAAAGGTAAATGGGATACAACCAATCTTATAAAATCTCCACCCTGTCTGCGGCAGTACTGACGCTGTTTGGCGCCTGCCAGTTGCCTGCATATGGCGCAGATATGGAACATATGCTGGTACTGGGCCGAACCGGTGACAATGCACTGAATATGGCTGCAGATGTGACCGTGATTGACGCTGCGGATATCGCACAAAGTGGCGTGACCACAGTGACCGAGGCACTGCGCAACATCAGTGGCATTCAGGTATCGGATAACAACACCAATGCCGTATTTGCCATGCGGGGTTTTTCATCCGGACAGGCGGCCAACAATACGCTCATCCTGGTGGATGGTCGCCGTCTCAATAATATCGATATCGCCGCGCCCAGCCTCAATGCGATTCCGCTGAATATGATCGAGCGGGTGGAGATCCTCAATGGCAGCGCCGGTGTGCTGTATGGTGATCAGGCTGTGGGTGGGGTGATCAACATCATTACCAGAGTGCCGGACCGTGATGGTGGCTCGCTGACCCTTTCCGGGGGCAGCTTTGATACCGCCGAGGGCCGCGGCGATCTGGCCGGGCAGTTTGTCGGCAACTGGCACTATTATCTGTCGGGTAATTACCGTAAATCCGACAATTATCGCCGCCACAATGCCAGTGAAACCGGTGCCGTGCTCGGGCGGATTGGTTATCGTGATGACACCACCGACTTCTATCTGGAGTCCAGCTACTACGACAATGATGTGCAAACACCAGGCGGCCTGACGGCCAGTGAATATGCCAAAGATCCGCGCCAGAGCAATGCCACTTTCGCCAATGACTATCAGCATGATGTGACCCGGGCGGTACGCTCCGGCGTATCGCAGCAGATCAGCGATAATTGGTTGCTGGCAGTGGATGCCAACTACAGCGACAGTCAGGTGACCTCTATTTTGTGGGGAGGCGCGGGGCGTAATGATCGCCGTCAGTTGCTGGTATCGCCCAAAGCAGTGGCCAGTTTTCCCACCCGTGACGGCGAACTGAGCATTGTGGTTGGCAGTGACCTCAGTCGTGGCGAATCGGCATTTGATTTTGGCCGCAGTAACACCCAAACCCAGTTAAGTACCTATGTTCAGGCCACGGTTCCACTGACTGAGTCACTCAGTTATGTGGTCGGGGGGCGCTATGCCGATGTGAAGGATGATCTCACCGACGCGTCAGTGTTCCCGCTGGGGACTGAGCTTAACCAGGATGCCAAAGCCTTCGAGCTGGGTTTGAACTGGCAGCTGGATGATGCCAACAAACTTTACCTGCGCGGTGAAGATAACTTCCGCTTTGCCAAGGTGGATGAACAGGCCTACACCCCGCCAACCGTGGTGGGACTCAAGCCGCAGACCGGCCGCTCCTATGAGGCGGGCTGGCGCCACAGCGGTAATCAGCTGCAGTCCTGGGTAAACCTGTACCGGCTGGATCTGGACGATGAGATTATCTTCGACCCAACAGCCCAAAAGCCTGAAGGCGGCAGTTTCGATGGGGCCAATATCAATGCGGAATCTTCCCGTCGTTATGGTGTGGGGTTGGGGCTGGACTGGCAGGTACTGACAGATGTGCAGGTCGGTGGTGAGGTTCAGTGGGTGGATGCCGAGTTCACTGCCGGCGTCAACAGAGGCAAGCAATTGTCCTGGGTTGCCCGTGAGTCCGGTCGCGTGTATGCCAGCTGGGATATCACTGAACAGTGGCAGTTGTATTCGGATCTGGCTTATACCGGCAAACGTTATGAAGAAGGCGACAATGCCAATGCGGCGTCTGAGCTGGCATCCTACACTCTGGTGAATCTGGCGGTAAATTATCGCCGGGGTGACTGGCTGGCCAGCGTGCGGGTCGACAATCTGCTGGATAAGGATTACGTCAGCGCGGCCTATTATGCCGAGGCTTTCCCCGGATATGAGCCTGCCAAATACTATGTCGGTACCGGACGTAATGCCCGTTTGACCCTCAGTTATCAGTTCTGATAATCCCCGGGTGCAGTGGCTTGTTGATGGGTTTCACTGCACCTGTTTTGGGTACGGAAGTTTCTTTAGCTGAACAATATTAATCCATAGTGTTAAATGCTATTCTGTTCGCAATAGTCAATTTACAGCTTTTAGCTTATTGATAACGATAAAAAATCCTTAGGTTCAGACGCTTCGATGACAGATCCAGAATTGCAGGTGTTGACCCGCATCCAGGCCATTATGGCCAATGAAGAGCAGGTGATTGGTCGCCGCGGCGTGTTATTGCCGCTCAAGCAAGCCATTATTGGCGATGGGGATATGCGGGTCGTTATCGAGATTGTCGCCGGCGATCCGGCGTTGTCGGCCCATCTGCTGTGGCGCAGCAGTTGCGCCCATGGCAGTACCAGCAACAGCAAAAACCGCTCGCTCAAAGAGGCGCTTATCCGCTTGGGCCATATCAATATTTATCGTTATGCCTTCACTTACTATCTGAAAGAACGTCTGGATGAATTACCTCAGCCATACCGTAAACTGGTGCATGGCTACTGGCATCTGACGGAGGGTATTGCCCGCGCCGCGGCGGAGTATCTGGCGCAGCTGCAAGATTGCAAAACTGATGCTGATGAGGTGCATACGCTGGCGCTGTTCAGTGTATATGGCCAGATTATTGCGCTGACGGCATTTGCCCATCTCAATGCCGAGTCCGAACAATCCTATCCTCTGGCGGTCATGAAAAGTCTTATCGACACCCAACAGTTGGCCCTGTCGATTGAAGCTTTTAACTCGCTGAATCTGGATGCGCAGTTGAGTAAAGAGTTTCTGGTCGCCCACAATATTGAAAAGAGCGATGACCCATATTCTCCAGGTATGTTGCTGCGTACAGTACTGGCCAGAAAAGGGCTGCTGCTGAACCCTCCGCCAGCCAGATAACGGCGGCATGACTTTGCTTTTGAATGAATAAGGCCCGCATTTGCGGGCCTTGTTGTATGACTTGCAGCGGTTTTACGCAGCCCGTCTGTGCTCGTTGAGCAGTGACAGCAGGCTCTGGATCAGTGCCGCATTGGTAGCATTGCGATGATAAGCACCGAACATGGGGCGCAGCATGCCTTCCTGTCCCAGTCGCACTGTGGTCAGACTCAGGCCCTGGGCTTCGGTCACTGACCAGCTGGGCAGGGCAGCAATACCTTCCTGGCAGGCGATTCGCTGCAGTAACATCATGGTCAGATCGCAGGTTTTCTGCTCACCGGGCAGTACCCCGGCCGGTTCCATAAAGTGGCGGTAAATATCCAGTCGCTCCAGTGGCACCGGATAGCTGAGCAGTGGTTGACCGGCCAGATCTGCCGGCGTCACAAAGGTGTTGTTTGCCAGTGGATGAGACTTGGATACCACCAGTTTCATTTCATAGTCGAACAGATGCTGATAGGCGATTCGATGGCTGGGGGTGGGGTCCGCAGTCAGCACCAGATCCAGTTCTTCCTGCTCCAGTGCGTGAATGGCGTTGAACAGATGACGACTGGACAAATTCAGCTCGGCGCCCGGGTGTTTCTGGCGGAACTTCTCCATCACCGGCATCAGCCAGCGCACGCAGGAGTGACACTCTATCGCCACCGTCAGTTGCTGGCGTGCTGAGGGAACACCGCGCTTAAGTACCTGTTCTATCTCCATCACTCTGGGCAGGATCTCCTCTGCCAGCTGCACCAGACGGATACCTTCCTGGGTGAACGACAGCGGTTTGCTCTTGCGGATGAAGATGGGCGAGTTGATCCGGGTTTCCAGCTCTTTAATCTGGTGCGACAGGGCTGACTGAGTCACAAAGCGTTTCTTGGCGGCGGCCGCCAGGCTGCCACTTTCTTTCAGTGCCATCAGGGTGCGCAGGTGCCTCAATTCAATCATTTTGCCTCCATCAGCTGAATTATCCTCAATCGCCCGGTGAATAAAGTTCGTCTGTAGCAGGCTAACATAACAAACTTCTAGACGTCTAGATGCCTACTGTTCTGCTGACAGAAATATTGTTTCTGATATCCGTGCGCCGGACAGGGTTATTCCTGCTGTTGCGTTGGTGTTTACGAGGGACCGTTGCGATTATGCCTCCTTGACCTGAACGCCAAGGAGGCATACTCATATATTGATGAATTATTGAACTCAGGAGGTTGCCATGAGCCATGTGTACAAAATCATTGAACTGACCGGGTCATCGCCCATCAGCAGTGATGACGCCATTCGCAACGCTATTGAAGCTGCCAGCCAATCGCTGCATCATCTGCGCTGGTTTGAGGTGGTGGAGACCCGGGGGCATCTCGAGGCCGGGGTAATTGCCCACTGGCAGGTGACCATCAAAGTGGGCTTTACGCTGGATCAGGATATCAAGGACAGCTGACTTAACTCTGCTTCAGCCCTTGGGCTCAGGCATCCCTGGGCAGACCCTTTTCGACGGCGCGGATTAGCCGCTGCTGTTTGCGGTTGATATCTGCCGGGGCGGCAGCCCGCAGGCTTTGCTGTGCCAGTGCCCAGCGCACATGTTCTTTGACCATATCACTCAGTTCCGCTGCATTCAGTCTGGCTTGCAGCGCCGCGATAATTGCTTCACTGTGAGGCGCATTGCCCAGCGCCACGGCAATATTGCGCTGCCATCTTTGCCAGCCGATGCGACGGATGGCGCTGCCTTCAGTAAATTTGAGAAACTGCGCTTCACTCCAGCCAAACAGGGTCAGCAGCTCCGGTTGCTGCAGCGCCTGGCGGATATGAAAGTCGGTCTCCCGGGTCAGTGGGGCGCCGGCATTGACCGGGCAGGCCAACTGGCAGTCATCGCAGCCGTAAATGCGGTTGCCCAAAAGCGACCTGAGATCTTCAGGTATGGCGCCATCCAGCTCTATGGTCAGGTATGACACACAGCGGCGGCTGTCGACCACATAGGGCGCGACAATAGCACCTGTGGGACAGGTTTTGATGCAGGCGACACAATGACCACACTGCTCAGCCACCGGAATATCCACCGGCAGCGGCAGATTGATCACCAGCTCCCCCAGAAAAAACCAGCTGCCGGCATCTTGGTTCAGCAGCAGTGAGTGCTTACCTGTCCAGCCTAAACCGGCCTTGTCGGCCAGCGGCCGCTCCATCAAAGGCGCCGAGTCGACGAAAGGGCGGTGATCTGCGGCGCTGAATCCCTGCTGGGTGAGCCAGGCATCGATACGCTGTCCCAGCTGCTTCATACGGTTGCGGATCAACTTATGGTAGTCCCGGCCACCGGCATAGCGGGATATATAGCCCATATTGGGATCGCGCAGATTGCTGGCAAAACCGGCATGTGGCGGCAGATAGTTCATCCGTCCGACAATCACCCGCTGAGTGCCCGGATGCAGTTCATGGGCGCGGGCGCGCATCATGCCGTGACTGGCCATATAGCTCATTTCACCGTGGAAGCCCGCATCCAGCCAAGCCTGCAGTTTAGGTTCCTGCTCGGTCAAATCGGTATCGCAAATACCTGTGTGGGCAAACCCCAGCTCCTGCCCCCACTGTTTTATCAGCTGAGCGAGTTGGTTGAGGTGATGGGCATCGACTGGGCAGGACATGAAGATTCGCAGTGAGTATCAAAATTGCCGTTATGATAGCCGCAGCGGGCGCAGGACTCCACTTCCGGCCCGATTAAAGGCAAAGCTTTGAGTTGCGGCGGGGTGACAACTTTGCAACCTGGTCGGGATAAAGGTATAACAGAGCGTTTTTTACCATTTGGGATAATGACTTGATGAAAGCTTTGATGACTCCCGGGCTGCTGCTGGCCGGATTGCTCAGCGCACCTGCGGCAATGGCCGGTGACTCACTGGAAACCTCGGGTGATGTGTTGCATCTGTTGCTGCCTGCCACAGCATTGGGCGCCACGCTGTTTTACGAGCAGGGTGATGAAGGCAGTTGGCAGTTCATCAAGGCAGCGGTCAGCTCCCGGGTGGTGACCGAAGGGCTCAAATGGGCAGTGGATAAAGAGCGTCCCGATGGCAGTGGTAATGATTCCTTTCCATCAGGCCACACGGCCGACAGTTTTATGGCGGCGACCTTTATCAATCAGCGCTACGGCTGGGAGTGGGGCGTGCCAGCCTACGCGGTGGCGACTTATGTTGGTTACACCCGGGTCGCCAGTGACAAGCATGAAGTGGAAGATGTATTGGCCGGTGCGGCCATTGGGGCGCTGGCCGGTTGGTTCTTTACCTCGCCCTATGAGGGATTGACCATAGTGCCGGTTGCCGGCAATGGGCAGTATGGCCTTTATGTCAGCGGCCGGTTTTAGCCGTGGCGCTTCGCAGGTATAATCGCCGCCGTTTTACATTCGAGAAAAGATGATGAGCGACTATCAAACAACCGCCCTTACTGTGGCAATGAATGTGGCTTCCAAAGTGATGCCGATGGACAAGCTGCCGGAAAACCTGAAATCAGCCTATGACGATTTGGCTGCGCAACTGCTCAAAGATGAGCAGCAGGTATTTGCTTCTCAATGGAATGCTCTGCCTGCCAGTGCGAAAAAGCTGATGACTCAGGCGGAGTTTCACGGCTTTTTTATCGCCCAGAGCTGGCTCAAGCTGAGCATGGCCGGCCAGCAGTTGGCTGAACTGGCTGATACTGATGATGCCATTGCCGAGAAGGAGTATCAGGGGATTTTCGCCAATCTGATTGAAGATGCCCTGAAAGAAAGCCTGAAGAAACTGAAAAAGGCGCGTACTGACCGCTCTATGCTCAACAGCTTCAGACAGGTGATGGCGGACTGACGCTATTGCCGCGCTGAGGCTGGTTACAGTTTCAGAACAGATGAAAAAACGCCCGGCTATTGCCGGGCGTTTTTATTTGCGAATGCGCGGTGACGCTGATCGTGTCAATTAGAATGAGGTACGCTTGTAGTGGCGATATTCTGGTTTCCAGAAGTTCTTTTCAATTGCCAGCTTCAGCAGATCGTCACTCTTGGGCAGCGCCAATCCCTGCTCGATTGCCGCCTTACCCACGGCAAAGGCGATATGCTTACTCACTTCGTGAATATCTTCCAGACGGGGCAGCAGGCTGCCTTCACCGTACTTGGCCAGCGGTGAGCACTCTGCCAGCGCGCGGCTGGAAGCCATCAGCATCTCATCACTGACATGATTGGCTCGGGTCGCCAGTATCCCAAGGCCTATGCCAGGGAAGATGAAGCTGTTGTTGCACTGGGCGATTTCATAGGTGTTGTCGCCAAATACCACTGGCTCGAATGGGCTGCCGGTGGCCACCAGCGCCTTTCCTTCGGTCCAGTGGATGATGTCCTTGGGGGTCGCTTCGACACGACTGGTGGGATTGGACAGCGGGAATACGATAGGCCGCTCACAGTGCTTGTGCATGGCGCGGATAATCTCTTCACTGAACAGCCCCGGCGCACCGGATACCCCGATAAGCACAGTCGGTTTGGCATTGTTGACCACATCCAGCAGCGAGATGTTGTCATTGACCGAGAAGGTTTCCCAGTGTTCTGTTTTGTCTGTGCTTTGCGCCAGTTTTTGCTGGAAAGGCAACAGATTGGGCATGTTGTCCTGCAGCAGACCCCAGCGATCGACCATGTACACCCGGCCACGGGCCTGCTCATCGGTCAGTCCTTCGGCCACCATCTGGGCGATAATGGCTTCGGCGATACCACAGCCAGCGCTGCCGGCGCCAAGGAAGGTCACGGTTTGCTCACACAAACGGGTATTGGCGGCTTTACAGGCGGCCAGCAATGAGCCAACAGTCACCGCCGCCGTGCCCTGAATGTCATCATTGAAGCAGCAATATTTGTCTTTATAACGCTCCAGCAGTGGCATGGCGTTTTTCTGGGCGAAGTCCTCAAATTGAATAAGCGCGTCGGGCCAGCGGCGGGACACGGCCTCCATAAAGGCTTCGACAAAATCGGCATACTCTTCGCCGCCGATACGGGGATGACGCCAGCCCATGTACATGGGGTCTTCCAGCAGATGCGGGTTGTCTGTGCCCACATCCAGGGTGATAGGCAGGGTATAAGCCGGACTGATACCGCCACAACTGGTGTACAGCGACAGCTTGCCAATCGGGATCCCCATGCCGCCAATGCCCTGATCGCCTAGTCCCAGAATGCGCTCACCATCAGTGACCACTATCACCTTCACCTTGTGACGGGTGGAGTTGTTGAGTATGTCGTCGATACGGTCTTTATTGGGGTAGGAGATAAACAACCCGCGGTTACGGCGATAATCTTTGGAGAAACGCTCACAGGCCACCCCGACAGTGGGGGTGTAGATGATGGGCATCATCTCTGTGATGTGATTCTGGATCAGCCGGTGAAACAGGGTTTCATTGGTGTCCTGAATATTGCGCAGGTAAATGTGCTTATCCACATCATTGCTGAATGCCCTGAACTGATCATAGGCACGGGATGCCTGCTCTTCGATGGTCTCGATGGCATGAGGGATCAAGCCTTCCAGGTTGAAGAATATCCGCTCTTCCTCAGTAAAGGCGCTGCCTTTGTTGATGAGCGGAGCTTCCAGAATCGCGGGGCCGGCGAAAGGCAGATATAGGGGGCGTTTGTTATCGTCCATGGTTAACCTTAGGCGTGTTATTTGTTTTAAATATCAATGCTGTTAAAGATAACACGAAATGTGACCTTTGTCGGTCTGAGCAGTGGGTGCAGAGATGAAAAAAAACGCTGCCGGGTGGCAGCGCTTGTTACTGTACATATTTACTTGCCGCGCAGTTTCACCGACAGGCCTTTGATGAAGTTTCTCAGCAGCTGATCACCACAGACCTTGTAGTTCTTGTGGTCCGGGTTACGGAACAGGGCGGAAATCTCGCCTTTGGAAATGCGGAAGTTGGCCAGTTTCAGTACTTCAACCATGTCATCATCCTTGAGCTCCAGCGCGATACGCAGTTTACGCAGGATAAGGTTGTTGTTCAGTTTGGTTGGCGCTGGAATGGCATCTCCTTCACGTATGCCACGTTTGAAGATGATCAGCCCATCGAGAAAGCGGCACAAATCCTGATCTGAGCAGGGTTTGAAGCCGGGCTCATCGTCTTTTCTCAACATGTCGTGCAGGGTTTCCTGCGGCATTTCATGTTTCACTTTGGCGTACAGGCGGATGACTTTGCCATCGCTGAGATCCAGTACGTAGCGCAAGCGGCGCAAAATATCGTTATTTGTCATTGGTTTTCCGGTGATCACATCAGGGCAACTGCAGCGTCTTCCATCGGGGAAAAGGCTGGCTGCCCGGTCTGAACAATATTCTACCACAGGCGCTCTGTTCCGGGCACAGCGTCATCATTGGTGAGGGCAGAGCCTGTAACGTCCGGTCAATCGTCCCCGCTGCTGATGTGTATTAACCCGGGTGGTCTGAGTTTCAGACTCTCAGCGCGGCCTTCTGTTACTGCCGCGGGATGGCGCCGAACACCGGTAATCACACTTTTGGTCAATCAGGCAGATGGCTGACCCCTACTTCGTCCTAATACTTTTTCCGGATATTTGGGGGAGAGTGAAGAGTTTCAGTTGACATGGCACGGCTCCATTTTAACTTGGTTTGGTTGCAAAAATGTTAATTGCAGCAAATTACAACCATTCAGGGGTGACGGATTTACCCGAAACTGTCTGTCACCAGTCCTGTTCATATTTGGGGAAAGACATGGACCTTTCTAACAAGCTGAAACACACCTGCGCACTGGCAGTGGCGATGGCCATTTCACCTTCGCTGGTGGCCGCGGAAAATGACGATAAAGTAGAACGTATAGAAGTCACCGGCAGTCATATCAAAAGAATCGATCTTGAAGGAGCATCTCCGGTAACTGTGCTGTCTGCCGAGGATATTGCCCGCTCCGGCGCGCAGGATATGTCACAGTTGCTGCGCAAGTTACCTATATCCGGTAATGGGACTTTCTCCACTCAGGGGAACAACTCAGATGATACCTCCAACGGCGGCGCGGCGATTTCTCTGCGTGGTCTGGGGGCGGACGCAACCCTGGTACTGCTCAATGGCCGTCGCATCTCGGTGAATTCCTTCGCCAAGGATATCGATACCGCATTTGTGGATATCAACTCCATTCCCATGTCGGCGGTGAAACGCATCGACATTCTCAAGGATGGCGCCTCTGCACTTTACGGCTCAGACGCGATTGCCGGGGTAATCAACATCATCCTCAAGAAGGATTTTGAAGGCTTTGAAATCAATGCCAAGGTCGCTGACACCATTGAAGACGGCGATGGGCAGGTATCCGCCTCCATGCTGTGGGGCACCCAGGGCGAGAAAAGCCATACCACAGTGATTCTGGATTACTTCAAGCAGAATGAAACCCTGTTTGGCGACCGCGACTATTCTGCCAGTGCCGATCAGACCTCCCGCGGTGGCAGTGATTTCCGCTCCTCAGCCGGTAATCCGGGCAGTTATATTCCGGCAACGATTGGCGCCGATGGTTCCATTACTCCCAAGTCTGATGACTTTAACTGGACTCCGGATCCCAACTGTCCATCGGATTTGGCCAAGGGGGCGTTTTGCCGTTATGACTACGCATCCCACATGACGTCGATCCCTGAATCAACCCGGGTTGGCCTGTCGGTGTTCCACAACTATGAGTTCAGCGATGATCTGAGAATGTTCGCCGAGATCATGGTGCAGCATAACAACAGCATAGTGAAAGGCGCCGCCAGCCCATCCTTCGGCGAGTTTTACATGCTGGCAGACAATCCGTTATTCACTAGCGGAGCTCAGGTCAATCCCTTCCCGGGTGAAGACCTGACCATGCGCCGGCGTTTGACCGAAGCCGGTGATCGCCTCAAGGAAGCTGAGTCCAACAGTGCCCGTATGGTGCTTGGCCTCAACGGCATGCTGAGCGACTGGGAGTGGGAACTGGCTTACACCTACTCTTACAACCGTAACCATGAATATGGGCTGCAGGGTTTTGTGCAGACTCCAAGACTGCAGGCCGCCATCAATGCCGGACAGTACAATCCGCTGAGCCAGACTCAGCCGCAGTCAGTGATCGACGATATTACGGTGAACACTACCCGTAACGGTAAGTCCACCACTCAGGCTGTAGACGGCAAGATAGTGGGTGATCTGTTCTCTATGCCTGCGGGCGAAGTGGCCATGGCAGTGGGCTTTGAATACCGTGAAGAAGAGCTGAGCGACGATCCGGATGAGCTGTTCCTGCGCGGTGAGATCTTTGGCACCGAAGCGACTCAGGCCCGTGGTGATAGGGATCAAACCTCAGTATTTGTAGAATTTATGGTGCCTGTGCTGGAGCAGCTGGAAGCCCAGCTGGCGGTGCGCCATGAGAACTACAGTGATTTTGGTAATACCACCAATCCCAAGTTCGGTCTGCGTTATACCCCGACTGACAACCTGACGCTGCGCGCCAGCTGGGGCAAGGCGTTCAGAGCGCCATCTTTGGTACAGCTGGGGCTGGGTTCCACGCAGGAATCTCCCGGGCTGGTGGATACCACACGTTGTCCGCTGACCGGGCTGGAAGAGGACTGTACCGCGCAGGAGCGTACTGTGCTGTTCGCCGGTAACCCGGATCTGCAACCAGAGAAATCCACTTCCTACAACATAGGTGCGGTGTGGGAAATCATGGATGATCTGTCTGTCGGTGTGGACTACTGGAACTATGACCAGAAGGGGCTTATCACCTCTGATACTCAGTATCTGCTGGATCAGAACGGCAATAATCCGGCAGTGGTCAAGCGTGAGCCATCTGCTGGCGGCGTGCCGGGTCGCATCATCGAAATCTATGACAAGTTCTTTAACCTCGGCAGCCAGTCTACCGATGGGGTGGATTTCGATATTGCCTGGCTGCTCAAGACCAATGGTGCCGGTGATTTTAACTTCAAGTACAACCTGACCTGGGTGAACTCCTTCGATCAGAAGCGGGTTAATGGCAGTGTTGAGCAGCTGGCCGGTGAGTTCCAGCACCCCGAGTTCCGCTGGGTCGGCGGCGTCGACTGGAGCCTGGGTGACTGGCAAACTGCGGCACGTCTGAACTACATAGGTGAGTTCAAGGATGACATTGATGCGGGCGCCACCGGCACTGTGGATTCCATGTTGACCTTTGACATGAATGTCAGCTATGTCGGTTTTGAGCACTGGACGCTGACTGTGGGTGGCACCAACCTGTTCAACGAAGACCCACCATTCAGCGAAGCTGACTTTATGGGTTATGACCAGGCGACTCACTCTGCCCAGGGGGCCTTTGTGTACGGTCAGGCGAGCTATCGCTTCTAAGTTATTGCTTCTCTGCCTGGCTTAAGCAAACTGCAGGCTCAGGCAAACAAAAGGCGACTTGAAGTCGCCTTTTTCATTGCTTTAATCAACCAGACATTGCCCCGGACATACGCTGGAGGCAGTCAATCCTGTTTAAATCGTAGGCTGATCTGCACCGCTCAGCTCTTTGTTCAGCGCGGTTATCATCGCCTCCCGGCGGGTTAGACGCTGCATATAGTCCTTGAGTTTGGGCGGCAGTAATTGCTCAAACCGGGTGGCCCACAGCAGTGTATGGGCCAGCAGAATATCGGCTACGCTCAACTCATTGCCCAGCAAAAATGGCGTTTCCGGCAGCCGGGCTTCGGCAAGCTGCGCCGCTTTATCAAATTCGTACACTGCGACCGGCAAGAATTCTTTATGGCGGTAGGCTTCCGGCAAGGCAAATTTATGCTTGCCCATGGTCCACAGCGGTTGCTCCAGCTCAGTGGTGATAAAGCTTATCCACTCATGATGCCGTGCAGATGCAGCGGTTCCCGGCGCTGGCAACAGTTGTCCGTTGCCATATTTTTCAGCCAGATACATGGCAATGGCGGCGGATTCTGTCATCACCAGCTCGCCATCTTTTAGCGCGGGCACTTTGCCGGAGGGATTAACCGCCAGATAAGCCGGTTCACGATTCTCCCCCTTGGACATGTTGATGTATCGATACTGCCAGTCGAGCTTGAGTTCTTCCAACACCCAGGAGACGCGCAATGAGCGGCTGCGGGGAATGCCATACAGTGTAATCATATCTTGGGTTCCTTTCCCTGTGGGGTATGCCTGCACCAATGAAATCGGTATTGCGCCATTGAAGCATAAAAAACGGCCTCACAGGAGACCGTTTTTGGTATTAATTGATTACAGCGGACGCGGATTATTTCAGTTGCGCCGCAGCCCACTTGGCTCTGGCTTCGCGACTTTCGCCCATGCCATTGAGTTCGCGGAACGCCTTGTAGGATTCGACATCCAGCGCCACCAGGCTGACATCCACTTCCAGCACCAGTTTGCATTCTTTCTTGATGCGCCAGGCGGCAGTGTTGTACAGCTCTGTCAGTGGCAGGCTGGACAGAAACTCCGGATTGTACTGCTGATACAGCGCCTGAGTCGGATACACCACAAAGGCCAGATGACGCTTGGGTTCTTTCTTGAACAGATCTTCGATGCCATCACAGGTGTTGAGTACCTGCATCTCTATGGTGTCGTCCAGATCCAGCAGCACTTTTTGCGCCAGGCCAGAAGCTTCTGCTTCACCGGCTTCCCAGGCGGCTACGTCGGCTTCAGTGGTTTTGGTCAGCTGCGCGACCTGAGCCTGGCTCAGGCCCAGTGACAGGCGCAGGTATTGCATTTCAATGGCATTCAGGCCAATGGTTTTCGCCATGATGGGCTCCTTTAATTATGCTTCCAGCCAGACGTCTTCGACCCACTGCCAGAAGGATTCCCAGGTGTCTTCAGACAGCTGATAGTCCTGCCAGAAGTAAATTTCACCTTCCTGACTGATACAGTAAAAATCATCCCCGACCTGACAAATGGGGATCAGATCCCTTGGCAAACCAATTGACCAGGCATAAGCGGCCACCTCCGGCAGATAGGTGTGACTGCCGGGATCGGCTACAGTAACAGGCTCCAGACTGCCATAAACCACATCGCTGGCATGCAGCAGATACTCTTTTAGTTCAGCAGGCAGGGGGATAAGAATTTCTTCTTCCACTTCAACCAATTGGTCAAAGTCAGGCAAATCCAGGGGCACAGGAACCTGTTCACTCAGTTCCTGCAACTTGTCTATTACTTCATGCATGGCAATTGGGGGAGGATGGGCAATGGCGGCAGTATAGCGGCGAAACAGGCAAATCCAAAATAAACCGGCGCTCAAGAGGCGCCGGTGTCATCGCTGTGTGATGGCCTATCCACTGTCTAGGCAACCCTGAGTGAGGCATCCTGACGCTTATAGTGCAGCCAGGCTTTGTGATACAACTTGTGGGAGTCCTGCTGCAGACGCATAATTCTGGCACGCTCCAGCTCAGTGAGTGGCCGCTTCTGATGATGGGCTCGCAGCTCAATTCCCTGTACTTCCTGGTACGCCTGATGCTCAATCCCGGATTTTATGTCGGCGATTTTACGCAGATGCAACTGCACTTCGGCCATCATGCCGGTTTGTGGCAATTCAATCAGCAGGTTCAGATCGCGATAGCCGGACCGCTTGGGGCTGGCGAAGCGGTTTTTCAGTTGCACTATGTTGGCCTGCTGCTCCAGCGTATTGAAGCTAGTCATCAAATCATCCAGGCTGTCGGCAATCAAGGTGCCGCGGACTATGTCGGTCAGCTGACTGGCATCGCCCTGGAGTTTACCTGCCACTTTTTGCCCGGCGCGCTGACGGGATTTGACATCGCCCATCACCAGTTGGGTTTGTGACTGGCTGGCGGTGTGATTGAGCAGAGCCGTCAGTTCATGATGTGCCGCCGGGGCTTGCTGGTACAGAGTGTTGAGATCGGCACTGTTCTGGCTGATGGGGGAGGCAGCATTGCGCCTCAGCTGGCTGATGCCATGGCGGTCCCAGGCCGGCAATGGCCTGTGGGTTTGCTGCTGTATTGGTGTGCTCAGTAACGTGGTTAATGTCAGGCCGACCGGCGCGGCCAGGCCGGCTTTGGTGCTGAGTAACAACAGCAGTACCAGCAAACTGCGAAACAGTTTATTCATGCTACTCCTGGGGAGCGGGAAATCAGTCAGAGAATTATTGCGGTATGAGACTGAATCAATGCTGAATCAACGTCTTGTTGTATCGCTTCTGAGCTAGTCTGGGTCACAGAGATGAAAAAAAAGGCGCCTTGCGGCGCCTTAAACACATCATATCAATGTGGGATCACTGATATTCGTTACCAGATCTTCACCCGGTTGGCTTCCGGGATGTACATCTGGTCGCCTTCCTTCACTTCGAAGGTCTGATAGAACTCTGGCATGTTGGACAGCGAGCCGATGGCACGGAACTTGGCCGGTGAGTGCGGATCGGTGGCAACCCGGTTACGCAGTGCCTCTTCTTTGAACTTGGCGCGCCAGATCTGGGTAAAGCCGATAAAGAAGCGCTCATCGCCGGTCAGACCGTCGATCACCGGGGCTTCTTTGCCATTGAGCGACATCTTGTAGGCCTTGTAGGCGATGGTGACACCGGACAGATCGCCGATGTTTTCGCCCAAGGTCAGCTCGCCATTGATAGGCAGATCATCAAACACCTGGTAACCGGCATATTGGTCAATCAGGGCTTTACCGCGTTTCTGGAACGCCGTCAGATCCTGCTCTGTCCACCAGTCCGTCAGATTGCCTTCACCATCATATTTGGCACCCTGATCATCAAAGCCATGGCCCATTTCGTGGCCGATGACCGCGCCGATACCGCCATAGTTAACCGCATCATCCGCTTCCATGTTGAAGAAAGGTGGCTGCAGAATGGCTGCCGGGAATACGATTTCGTTCATGGTGGGGTTGTAGTAGGCGTTGACGGTTTGCGGCGTCATAAACCATTCCCACTTCTGGATTGGGCCGCCGAGCTTGGCCAGGCTGCGATCATGCTCAACCTGTGAGGCGCGGATCTTGTTACCCACCAGATCGTCGGATTTGATCACCAGCGCATCGTAGTCCTGCCACTGATCCGGATAACCGATTTTTGGGGTGAACTTGGCGAGTTTATCCTTGGCTTTCACCTTGGTTTCTTCGCTCATCCAATCCAGTTCCTCAATGCTCTGACCATAGGCTTTACGCAGGTTTTCAACCAGTTCCTGCATCCGCTCTTTGGCTTCAGGGGCGAAGTGCTGCTTCACATAAACCTTACCGACCACTTCACCCAGGGTGCTGTTGACGGACGCCACGCCACGCTTCCAGCGGGGCTCCTGCTCCTGCTGGCCGTTGAGGGTCTTGGCGAAGAAGTTGAAGTTTTCGTTATCCAGATCTTCGCTCAGCAGTGAGGCGTAGTTGGTCAGCAGTTGCCATTCCAGATAGGTTTTCCACTCATTCAGCGGAATGGTATCTATGATGCCCGCCAATCCTGTGATGTAGCTTGGCTGGTTGATGATGATGTCTGGCTGCTTGTCACCGCCCAGGACCTTGAGGTAACCCTCCCAGTTAAAGTTGGGTGCCAGTTGCTTGAGATCGGCCAGTTTATAAGGGTTGTACGCCTTGGTGGAGTCGCGGGTTTCGACCACATCCCAGTGATGCTCGGCAATGGCAGTTTCCAGCGCCAGCACGGTTTGAGCTGCCTGTTTGGCGTTGTCAAAACCGGCCAGGGTAAACATCTTTTCAATGTGTTCCAGATAGGCTTTGCGGATATTGACGAAGCGCTCGTCCTGATTGAAGTAGTAGTCTTTCTCCGGCAGGCTCAGGCCATATTGCCAGATATGGGTGGCATAACGGCTGGAGTTTTTGGCATCCACTCCGATGTAGAAAGCCATGGGGGTGCCGCTGCCGATGATCTGGCTGTGGGCGAAGTATTCCGCCAGCTGATCTTTGTTTTCGATGGCGGCAATTTGTGCCAGTTCAGATTCCAGCGGCTTGATGCCCAGTTTGTTAAGGGCGTCAACGTCCATATAAGAGCGGTACAGATCCGCCACTTTCTGCTCGTCGCTGCCGGGTGTCAGATTCTGCTGCGCCGCCACTGCTTCGATAATGGCTTTGACATCTTCTTTGGATTTTTCACGCAGATCGTAGAAGGCACCGATAGAAGTACGGTCAGCAGGAATGTCGGCCGCCTTGAGCCAGGCACCGTTTACATAAGTGTAGAAGTCGTCCTGTGGACGTACTGTGCGGTCGAAATTATCAAACTCGACACCTGAATTCAGGCTGACGGCCACGGCTTCAGCGACCTGAGTTGGAGCAACCTGTGGTACTTCTGAAACCTTATTGTCACTGCAAGCGGACAGTGACGCGATGGCGCACAGCCCCAATGCGCCCAAGACTGACTTTTTCATGCTGATTCCTTGTAATTTTTCCCCTGGCAGGTTGATTTGTTGGTGGATAAACCTGCCTTTGATCAAGGTCACATGCTAAAGCATGTTGGGTAAATGTAAATGGCTTAACCAATACAGAGTGTCAGTAACTGTAACGAATCGTTAACTGCTTGGTTTGGCATAGATTGTCGCGACGGATTCAGGAGCGTGAACGAGCAAATGACTTTGTTATTTGGCACCTGACGGCGATAATGGCACCAGCAATCGAATAAGGCAGGGAATTACCGTGCGTCTGGATAAATTTATTTGTGAAAGTACCAGTCTGACCCGCAGTCTGGCCAAAAAAGCGCTGCACCGTGGCGAGGTGTGCTGTAACGGTGAGGTGGTTAAAGACTCGTCTTTTAAGGTCACTCCCGATATGCACATCACCCTGGATGGGGAAACTCTCAGTCTGATCGGACTGCGTTACCTGATGATGCACAAGCCGGAGGGAATCATCTGCTCCACCCAGGATGAAGAGTATCAGTGTGTACTGAGCCTGCTGGACATTGAAAAGCCGGAGCTGCTGCATATTGCCGGGCGGCTGGATGTGGACACCACTGGCCTGGTGCTGATCACCGATGATGGTCAGTGGTCGCATCAGATCACCTCACCGAAAAAAGCCTGTGGCAAACGCTACCGGGTGACTGTGGCGGATCCTTTGTCGCCTGAGCTGGTGGCGCAATTTGCGCAAGGTGTTCAACTGAACGGCGAAGATGGACTAACCCGGCCGGCCAAGCTGGAGATACAGTCTTCCCATGAAGCTCTGCTGACCATCATGGAAGGCAAATATCATCAGGTGAAACGCATGTTTGGCGCAGTGGGTAACAAGGTGGTGGGGCTGCACCGTGAAGCCGTTGGGCCGCTGGAGCTGGATGCGGATCTGCAGCCCGGCGAGTGGCGTTATCTGACTGATGCTGAGGTCGAGGCGGTGCGTCAGGGCAGAAGCTGACAGTCATCTTTGCAGTGATACTACAAAAAGGCCTTCCGAGTGGAAGGCTTTTGCTTTTTAATCACAGGATATGAGTGAATAGCGACTATCAGGGCCTGATGACTCTGGCATATCTGCTATTTGGCAAGTGTCAGTGTTCCGCTGATGGTATTGATGACCACTGTGCCATTTCCTGAGCCACTGTTGAATATCAGTGATTGCTGCCTGGAGTACTTGTCCTTTTGCGGCTTGTCATCACTCAATTGATTAACGACTTTGCCGCCCGGTCCGCCATTGATGACAAATCTGGCATTGGGCAATTGACTGACTATCAGCTGAATATCTCCACTGACGCTGTCCAGTTTAGCCTCTGTCAGCGCGCCGCCAACATGAGCCTGCACATCACCGCTGACGCTGTTGAGTTTTAACTGGGACAGTTGTGGCGCCGCCAGCTCAACTTCGCCCGACACGGTTTCCAGTTTGACTGCACTTGCATTGGTATTGATAACCATATTGCCGCTGACATTGGCCAGCGCCAGATCCCCGTCACTTTTGCTGATCTGTATCTCACCTGACACGCTGGCAAGCTCCATGGTCTGTGAAATGCGTTGCGCAGTAATATCTCCGGAGATGGTTTTTACCCGCAGTGGACCTGTGATGTCCTCAAGCAGCATATCGCCGCTGACGTTTTGCAGTGAGACCCAGGCATTGATTCCAGAGATACGATAGTCGCTGGAGATACCTTCGCCGTTAATGTTGGTGGCTGCCGGCAGCCAAATGGTGAGACTGGAGCCGTCACCCTTGCCGGTGTAACTGCGGGGCATGGTGTCTTCAATCACCACCTGATTGCCATCGACGACAAACCTGAGCCCCTCGGTGAGTTCATCCAGCGTGCCTTTGACCTGAATTTCAGATTTATCCCAGCTGCTGATGTTGACCCTGCCACGCTGCACTTTGATGCTGACTTCAGCATTTTCTGGCACAGCCTGGCGCTCATCGACGGTCTGTGCAGCTAACGCCAGTGCAGGCCACAGCAACGCGCCGGCAAGCCAAAGTGAAGTTGTTAGTCTGAATGTCATATCTGTGCTCCTTTCCATTGGCCGGATACCACCTGGTTATCCAGCAAGAGTTTGATTTGCTGCTGATGCAGCCATAACCACATATCCCATAACGCCGTGTTTTGCGGACTTTGCTCCAATGCCTGATAGACCTGTTGTTCTGCCTGAATAAGCTGTGTCATCGCCAACTCTATGGCCTGTTGCTCCTGACTGACGTGCCAGCTTACCGGCCTGACCTGCAGCTGTATTTGCGCCATCTGTTGCTGGTGTGTCTCGCGGGTAGATTCAACCAGCGCCAGTAATGCCGGATCGGCTGTCATCACTTGTGGGCGGGACAGTTGCCATCCCAGCAGCAATCCGGCGATCAGGAGGCTGGCAGCGACCGGTGTTTTCCAGCCAAAACCGGTTGTAGTCACAGGTGCCAATTGTGCCCGGATCCCGGGCCACAGATCCCGCTTTGGCGTAATCTCCCGCGGAGCTGAGGCAATCAGGTCATCGAGGAGTGTGTCTTTGTCAGTCATTGAGCATCTCCTTCAGCAAATTTCTGGCCCTGTGATACTGGGCCTTGCTGGTGCCGGTCGCTATGTTGAGCAAAACGGCGATTTCGTCATGTTGATAGCCTTCCAGTGCATGCAGTACAAACACCAACCTGGCCTGCCTGGGCAATCGAACAACGAGTCTGTCCAGACCTTGATAACCGGCGTGCTGGGTGGCAATGTCTGTCTCTGCCGATTGAAAGCGTTGCCAGAAATGCCGTTGCCGTCGCAGTGCTCCAAGGCAGTGATTGATACACAGGCGGTGCAGCCAGGTCGTAAACGCTGAACGGCCATCGAACAGCGCCAGCTTGTGCCACAAATGGACAAAGCAATCCTGAGTCAATTCTTCGGCTGTGCGGATATCGGTAGTTAATCTCAGTGCAATGGCGTAAACCCGATTTTTATGACGCAGATATAACTGCTGGAATGCCTGTTCATCGCCACTCTGTGCGTGTTTCAGCAAATCCTGATCGTCCATGTCATTGTTCTGAGAAGGTTGCACAGCCCTGATGTCCTGTTGTGGTTGTATGCCGGTTTTTATTGCATTTGATGCCGGAGTTCAGGTTTTGGTTTAAATCTGCTTAAAAAATATTCTGTCGTGCTCAATAAATCCGGACAGGGAACGATATAGACAGGTGATTGCGTTGACATCTTCATGACAAACATCGCACTTTTGCATACGAATGAGTGAGTTGTGTGCATGATGGCGTAGCATTACATATTCGCAACAAAGTTGCGAACCACATGATGATTGGTCAAATCCAGGTCATAAGAAAAACAGCGGGAACAGATATGTTGATTCGTCGGAAGTTGGTACTGAACGCTTTGTTGGGGTTAGTTACCGTGTTGCTGGTTTATGGACTGCAGAGTAAGGCCCAGTCGACTCAGGCTGAGTTGGACAGGGCTGCCCGGCATATCGTGGAGCTGGAGCGGGATGTGCTCAGCCTGAGAAAAGACGAAAAGGACTTTTTTGACAGACTGGATGAGCAGTATGCTCAGCGTCATCAGTCAGACCGCCAGCAACTTCTGGCTGCTGCGGCAGAGTTACAGGCGATATTTGAATCTTTTGGTATCGATCCTCAGGTTTTACAGCAGTTGGTCGCCAGCGGTCAGCAATATGCCAAAAGTTTTGATAGTGCGGTCGAGCAACAAAAGCAGATTGGCCTGACACCGACTTCCGGTCTGTACGGAAAACTGCGCGAGGCTGTGCATAATGTTGAACTCAAACTGCAGAATGAAGAGCAGAATGTGCTGTCGGTATTGATGTTGCAGTTAAGGCGCAATGAGAAGGACTTTATGCTCAGACTGGATACCCGTTATTTGGATCTGTTTCAGAAGAACATAGAGGAATTTTCCCGGGCCTTGCAGACATCAGGCTTGCCAGAGGCGACTCAGCGGGAGGTGAGCCGGATGATGCTGGAGTATCAGCAGGCGTTTATCGCGCTGGTGAAGGGCGAGCAGCAATTGGGACTGTCCGGAGCGCAGGGACTGCGTGGCGAACTGACCACACTGAGTACCCGGATGGATGAATTGTTCGCGGTACTCAAACAGCAAACCAGTACTGAATTGAGCGCGCAGAAGCAGCAAATCTCGGTCATGACCATAGCACTTTTATCTGTTATTGCGATTGCTCTTGGACTGTTCACTGTCACTATTATCCGCAGTATTGTACGTCCGGTTGAGGCCATCACAGCCGTGATTACCCGGGTTGAAACCGAGCGGGATTTGACGTTGCGCTGTGATACGGCAAGGCAGGATGAGCTGGGGCAAATTGCGCTGCACTTCAACAATATGCTGGAAAACTTTCAGGCACTTATCTGTCAGGTTAATCAGTCGGTTGCTCAGGTGAATGCCTCGTGCCTGTCATTGTCGGAAACGGCCAAACAGACCTCCCACGGTATTACCAGTCAGCTGAATGAAACCGATATGGTGGCCACGGCAATTACCGAGATGGGAGCGACTATCGAAGAGATCGCCAATAACACAGAGCTGGCTGCTGCCAGGGCGGGAACAACCCATGAAAATGCGTTGCAGGGACAGCAAAGTGTCGAACGGACCATCAGCATGATCCAGGAGCTGGCAGCTAAGCTGGATACCAGTGTTGAGGTGGTCGCCAAACTGGCTGCCGATGGGGAAACCATCGGAAAAGTGCTGGATGTGATCCGTAGTATTGCCGACCAGACCAATCTGCTGGCACTTAATGCGGCGATTGAAGCGGCGCGGGCCGGAGAGCAGGGCAGAGGGTTTGCTGTCGTTGCCGATGAAGTCAGGTCGCTGGCGATGCGCACTCAGGACTCGACCAATGAGATTGCGAGCATCATAGATAACCTGCAAAAGCGGACCCAGACTGTGGTGGATATGATGCACCAAAGTCAGTATCAGGGCAGTGAGAGTGCCCGCCAGGCGGAATCGACCGGAGGGGCGCTGCAGCAAATTAACCAGGATATCAGTAATATCATGGACATGAGTACGCAAATCGCTGCGGCCATTGAACAGCAGAGTATGGTTGCCAACGAGGTGAACAAGAATGTGCTGGCGATCCGTGACATTGCTGAATCTTCGTCAAAAGCGGCAATAGCCAATGCCCGTGACAGTGCGATACTGGAGGATAAAGCGTCGGAATTATTGGCGTCGGTCAGTAGGTTCAAGGCCTGATCTCAAAAGCCCTGTGTATTTGAGCGAGTGACTGTGACGTTAACTTGCCCTGATACATGGGGCTTTTTTATATGAGGGGACAGGTCTATGGGGATTATTCTGCCATCGTCGGGACGCATTGTTGTGAGTAATGGATGGGCACAAACGGATACTCTCGCAATGTTTGTGCTCGTTATGCTGATGATGCAATCACCTGTTTGCCTCAGCAGATAAATACACTGAGATAAAAGGAGACACTTGTGCTCAGTTAATCCCGGATTAAGAGAGATGAAGAAAGGAGACGGGCATAGAGATCTTCGATGACCCAGGAGCGAATTTACCGCAGATACAAAAAAGCCTCGCAGAGCGAGGCTTTTTTGTATTTCAATGTGGTACAGGTGAGAAGACTTGAACTTCCACGCCCGTAAGGGCACTAGCACCTGAAGCTAGCGTGTCTACCAATTCCACCACACCTGCATTGAACTTTTAAACTCTTTACCTTTGGTAGCAGACTTTACAGTCTAAGTAAAGAGTGGTGCCCGAACCCGGAATCGAACCAGGGACACGCGGATTTTCAATCCGCTGCTCTACCAACTGAGCTATTCGGGCAAAACTACTTGATAAACCCGATGTTTATCTCTTTATCGTGTACCACAAGGCCACAATAAAGCCTGTATTTGGTACAGGTGAGAAGACTTGAACTTCCACGCCCGTAAGGGCACTAGCACCTGAAGCTAGCGTGTCTACCAATTCCACCACACCTGCATTGTGAACAGTAAACTCTTTACCTTTGGTAGAAGACATTAAATGTCAGAGTAAAGAGTGGTGCCCGAACCCGGAATCGAACCAGGGACACGCGGATTTTCAATCCGCTGCTCTACCAACTGAGCTATTCGGGCTTTAGCAGCTTTAATTCACCGCTAAAAAAACCTCGACGTCATCGAGGTCTTATAAATTGGTACAGGTGAGAAGACTTGAACTTCCACGCCCGTAAGGGCACTAGCACCTGAAGCTAGCGTGTCTACCAATTCCACCACACCTGCATTGTTTTGTTGTTAATCAAATCGTCAGAAATTGGTACAGGTGAGAAGACTTGAACTTCCACGCCCGTAAGGGCACTAGCACCTGAAGCTAGCGTGTCTACCAATTCCACCACACCTGCACTGACGACCTGTGTGATCAACAACTTTTAAGCAAGATTGGTACAGGTGAGAAGACTTGAACTTCCACGCCCGTAAGGGCACTAGCACCTGAAGCTAGCGTGTCTACCAATTCCACCACACCTGCACTGTACTATCTTGCTTACGCTCTATAACTTAGCCTGTTCAGCACCAAAGTTAAAGAGTGGTGCCCGAACCCGGAATCGAACCAGGGACACGCGGATTTTCAATCCGCTGCTCTACCAACTGAGCTATTCGGGCGACGGCGTGCATTAAAAAGCTTTTGCGGATTTGAGTCAACACTTTTCTGTGTGAAAACCAAAAAACCGGTTTGTTTGCACAAGAAACGCCCGCAAACGCCTATGTTGCTGAGTTTTTGGGCAAAATGACTGGTCTGAGGCAGTTACGGAAATGGCTGCTTGTTGGCTTACCTGGTTGTGCTGGTGCCATTGCCGCCATTCCGGGGCTACCTGCCAGCAGCGATGCGCTTGCATACTCGCTTGTTGAGCTTAATCGGGGTGGCGTTATCTGATGATGTCGAGTGATGATGGATATTGTTGAAAGCGAGGCTGAGTATCGTCACGGACTAATAGCTGCCGCAGGTACCAATAACAGTGGCCGGAGGATGCGGGACTTTAGTGGGGCTCAGGTCGGTTTGCTGTCATCGAAGAGTGATTCGGCTTTGGTACTGACAATCATATGCGTATTAAAAGTTATGGTCCCTGAGTGATTTTTTAAAGACGATGGCTTGTCTGTTGATTGTCTGCCTGCCATTGGATTGGTGGGCTATTTAATGGCAGATGGCCTTAGCCGCTTGGAAGTGAATAGCTATACCTCTGGTCACCTCTCCTTTATTTTTTGTTCGCCAGCTGCCTGAGGTCGGTCAGAAGATCAAAATCTGTAGATAGCAGCCAGGCTATCACCGTTTATTGATGCAGTGATGTGCGTTTGATAGCGGTTCATTCATATAGACATATGTCGGTATGGCGATACGGCTTGGCCATAGGTGGCGAGGACTGCTGCGAATGCGGGATATTTTGTTTAACAGACCTTGTGAATATGACAACGCCCCAATTAAAGGGGCGTTGCTGAAGTATTGGATGGCTAGGTTTAGCCAGCGACCAGTTTGTTGTCAGGATAATTGGCCTTCATTACCTGCAGTACATGCTCACGCAGTTTTTCCTGGCCAAGTTCCTTATAGGCTTCGGCCATAATTTCCAGCGCGCGTTCAGTTGACGGTGTACCCGGGTAGGTTTCCATCACGGACTGGGCGCGCACGGCTGCGGCGCTCCAGGCATTCATCTTCAGATAGTATTCAGCGACATCAATAGAGTAGCGGGCCAGACGGTCTTTCAGCCATTGCATCCGCTGTTGTGCATCGGCTGCATATTTGCTGTTGGGGTACATCTTAATCAGCCGTTCAAAGTCCTTGAACGCCTGCATTGCATGTTTGGGATCTCTGTCAGTGCGGTCAATGCCCAGCATATCGTGGAACATGTAGCTGTCAGACTGCATATTCACCAGACCACGCATATAGTAGACGTAGTCGATGTCGGGATGAGTTGGGTTCAGTCGAATGAAGCGGTCAATATTGGCAATGCCGGAAGCGGGATCGTTCAGCTTATAGTATGCATAAATCAGATCCAGCTGTACCTGAGTCTTGTGTGCGCCAAAGGGATAACGTGAGTCCAGCGCTTCCAGAGTGCGAACTGCCTTGGAGAAATTTCCCAGTTCCATAGACGTTCTGGCCTGAGTATACAGGGCTTCGGGTGACTGTTTGGACAGGGTTTCATCCAGCTCGTTGTTACTGCTACATGCTGAAATCGCTAAGGAAATCATGACAACTGCAGCGCACTTGGCAAATCTAGACATAGGAGAATTCAATTCTTTTATAAGTTGTAGTTAAGAATTTTTCCATTTCACGATAAAATAGAAACAATCCGATTGTAACAGATAGCACTTTCTTATTGGACCCCAAATCCGGGGGACGGTTCCTTATGGCTCAAGAGATTAATCTAAAAAGCGAGATTTCAGCAACTCAAACAGGGCTGAGATTGGATCAGGCATTGGCTGAGTTGTTCCCTGACTACTCGCGCACCCGTATCAAGGAATGGATCGTATCCGGTGCCGTATATGTAGACGGGGTCAAGGTAGATAAGCCCCGTGAAAAAGTTCTCGAATCACAGCAGATCGAAATCGAGGCAACACTTCCTGAAGAAGTGCTGGCCGAGGCGCAGGCCATCGATCTGGATATTGTGTACGAAGATGACCACATTCTGGTGATCAATAAGCAGGCTGGTTTGGTGGTTCATCCAGGTGCCGGTAACACCAGTGGTACCCTGATGAATGCCCTGCTGCATCATTGCCCTGAGATTGAGTTGGTGCCGCGTGCCGGTATCGTTCATCGTCTGGATAAAGACACCACAGGTTTGATGGTGGTGGCCAAGACTGTTGAAGCGCAAACTCACCTGGTTGCCGCGCTGCAGGCACGGGAAATCACCCGCGAATATGAGGCCATCTGTATTGGCACCATGACGGCGGGCGGTACTGTGGATGCGCCGATTGGTCGTCATGCCACCAAGCGCACTCATATGGCGGTGATCCATAATGGTCGTCCTTCTGTGACCCATTATCGTGTGGCGGAGAAATTCCGTGCCCACACCCGCCTGCGTCTGCGTCTGGAAACCGGTCGTACCCACCAGATCCGTGTGCATATGGCGCATATTGGCCATGTGTTGGTCGGTGATCCTGTCTATGGTGGTCGTCCTCGCCCACCAAAGGCCGCCAGCGCAGAATTCTCTGAAGTGCTGCGTAACTTCAAGCGTCAGGCATTGCACGCTGTGCGTCTGGAGCTGGTGCACCCCTTCGATATGGAAATCATGAGCTTCCAGGCTCCTGTTCCTGCCGATATGGTGGAGCTGACCAAGGCACTGCGTAAAGACACCCAGGAACATCCCATGGAGTACATCTAAGGGTGTTTGCCTGGTCTGTGCCCGATAATGTCGGCTTTGCTGTGTCTACCCGTGATGGGGGAGTCAGCTTGCCGCCTTTTAACAGCCTGAATTTAGGGGATCATGTTGATGATGATCCCAGGGCTGTGGCTGAAAATCGCCGTCGGGTGCAAGCTTTATTTGCTATGCCGGGCCAACCAGTGTGGCTTGAACAGGTGCATGGTACTGATGTAGTGACTCTGCCACTGAATCCACTTGAGGTGCACGCCAATCGGGCGGATGCCAGCTATACCAAACTGCCGGGTCAGGTTTGCGCTGTAATGACGGCAGATTGCCTGCCGATCCTCCTGTGTGATCGTCAGGGCACCGAGGTAGCGGCGGTACATGCAGGCTGGCGCGGGCTGTGTAATGGCGTGATAGAAGCGGCGCTACAGAAGTTCCTAGCACCGGCATGCGATATTCAGGCGCTGATTGGTCCAGCAATTGGTCCGACAGCATTTGAGGTCGGGGCAGAGGTCAGGGAGGCTTTTGTCATCGCCGATATCGCGGCAGACAAGGCGTTTTTGCCCGCATCGCCCGGTAAATACTTCGGTAATCTTGAAATGTTGGCTCATCAGCGTTTGGTTGCGGCCGGGATTACGGATATTCACTGCACTTCTGAGTGCACTTATACTTTATCTGAAAAATATTTTTCTTATCGTAAAAGCCCAAAAACCGGGCGTTTTGCGTCATTTATCTGGTTGAAAAACTAATCTCCCCTTGAAATCCCTTCGATAACCACCATCTTGATTGTAGGCAGATATGCCGGGAGATAATCCCTAATTTGCTGGCGCAATCAAATTTTCCTTTATCTTCCAGGCATATTCTGAAAATTCATGACCTTCGGGTCTCTTCTTTACCCTTTGGGGTAACACTATTTGGCTTTCATAAGGAGGTTATATGCGGCTTGATCGTATGACCAACAAATTCCAGATTGCCATTTCAGATGCTCAATCCCTGGCACTTGGCCGGGATAACCAGTTCATTGAACCCGTGCACCTGATGATGGCATTGCTTAATCAGGATGGTGGATCGATCCACCCTTTGCTGACACAGGCGGGGATCCGCGTCAGTAATCTGCGTTCTCTGCTCAGTCAGGAGCTGGAACGCCTGCCACAGGTGGACGGTACCGGCGGTGATGTACAATTGTCACAGGCGCTGGTTCGCTTGCTCAACCTGTGCGACAAGTTGGCGCAAAAGCGCAAAGACAAATACATTTCCAGTGAGCTGTTCGTATTGGCGGCCCTGGAAGGCAACGACACCCTGGCGCGCCTTCTCAAAGAGTCCGGCGCGACCAAAGAATTGATGGAGAAAACCATAGAAGCGATTCGTGGTGGTCAGAAAGTCGATGATCCTAATGCTGAGGATCAACGTCAGGCTTTAAAAAAATACACAGTCGATCTGACTGAACGTGCCGAGCAGGGCAAACTTGATCCTGTGATTGGTCGTGATGATGAAATTCGTCGCACCATTCAGGTGCTGCAACGTCGCAGTAAAAACAACCCTGTATTGATCGGTGAGCCGGGTGTCGGTAAAACCGCTATTGTTGAAGGGCTGGCCCAGCGTATTGTTAACGGCGAAGTGCCTGAAGGCATCAAGAACAAGCGGGTATTGTCGCTGGATCTCGGCGCCTTGGTTGCCGGTGCCAAATACCGCGGTGAGTTTGAAGAACGTCTGAAGGCGGTACTGAATGAGCTGGCTCAGGAAGAGGGGCAGGTGATCCTGTTCATCGATGAGCTGCATACTATGGTGGGTGCCGGTAAGAGTGACGGCGCCATGGATGCCGGTAATATGCTCAAACCTGCACTGGCCCGTGGTGAGCTGCACTGTGTGGGCGCCACAACCCTGGATGAATACCGTCAATATATAGAGAAAGATGCGGCGCTTGAGCGACGTTTCCAGAAAGTGTTGGTGGATGAACCCAGCGTGGAAGACACCATTGCCATTCTGCGTGGTCTGAAAGAGCGTTATGAGCTACACCATCATGTGGAAATTACCGACCCGGCCATTGTGGCGGCGGCCAGTATGTCCCACAGATATATCTCTGATCGCAAGCTGCCTGATAAGGCCATCGATCTCATCGACGAAGCGGCATCCAGCATTCGTATGCAGATTGACTCCAAGCCAGAGCAGCTCGACAGACTTGAGCGACGTGCTATTCAGCTCAAGCTGGAAGAACAGGCCCTGAGCAAAGAAAACGACGAGGCAAGCCGTAAGCGTCTGGCCATTCTGCGTGAAGAGCTACGGGATATTGAGGCCAAAGCGGCTGAGCTGAACGAGATTTGGTACACAGAGAAGGCCGCGCTTGCTGGTACTCAGCAGATTAAAGCGGACCTTGAACAGGCCAGAATGGATCTGGAAGTGGCGCGCCGCGCCGGCGATCTGACCCGTATGTCTGAGCTGCAGTATGGCCGTATTCCTGAACTGGAAAAACAGCTGGACTTAGCCTCTCAGGCCGAGATGCAGGATATGACGCTGCTGCGCAACAAAGTCACTGACGTGGAAATTGCCGAAGTGCTGTCCAAAGCCACAGGTATTCCGGTCGCCAAAATGCTGGAAGGCGAGCGTGAAAAACTGCTGCAGATGGAAGGCGCGCTGCATCAGCGGGTAATTGGACAGAATGAAGCGGTAGATGCGGTGGCCAATGCGATACGTCGTAGTCGTGCCGGGCTGGCGGATCCCAATCGTCCCATTGGCTCCTTCCTGTTCCTTGGCCCTACCGGCGTCGGTAAAACCGAGCTGTGTAAAACGCTGGCGCAATTCCTGTTCGACAGTGAATCGGCATTGGTGCGCATTGATATGTCGGAGTTCATGGAGAAACACTCTGTGTCCCGTCTGGTCGGTGCGCCTCCAGGATATGTGGGTTATGAAGAAGGCGGTTATCTGACCGAAGCGGTACGTCGCAAGCCTTATTCGGTTATTCTGCTCGATGAAGTCGAGAAGGCGCACCCGGATGTGTTTAACATTCTGCTGCAGGTTTTGGACGATGGACGTCTGACCGATGGTCAGGGGCGTACAGTGGATTTCCGCAATACTGTGGTGATCATGACCTCTAATCTGGGGTCTGACGTTATCCAGGATAAATTCGGTAGTTTCTCTTATGCCGATATGAAAGCTGACGTAATGGAAGTGGTGAACAAATATTTCCGTCCTGAATTCCTCAACCGGATTGATGAGACTGTGGTATTCCATCCGCTGGATGCCGAAAACATCAAGCGCATTGCGGATATTCAGATAGGTTCTCTGCGTAAGCGTCTGGCTGAAAAAGACTTCGAACTGGAAGTGTCCGCCGATGCGCTGGCATTGATTGCAGACGCAGGATTCGACCCAGTCTTTGGTGCAAGACCTCTGAAGCGGGCATTGCAGCAGGAGATTGAAAACCCATTGGCACAACGCTTGCTGAAAGGTGAGTTAATCCCGGGTAAAGCCATTAAAGTTGGTGTAGACGGGGATAGTCTGAGCTTCACCCAGTGAATTAAGCGCTAACTTAATTCTGAAGAGGTTTAGCAACAAACATAGCAAAGGGGCACTGAACAGTGCCCCTTTTCTTGTTTTTTCGTTCCAGTGAATGGCAATAATCCTGACTATCTGTGAATTATTGTTCGCAGAACAATTTGACTCTTTGTTGATTTTCTTTAATCGCTGCCTGTTTATCCTCATCAGACATCATCACCATTTCTCCCTCTTTCTCGCCGGGTTTACTGATCTGTGCATGGCTGAGTAATACATTGAGATTGTGTTTGGCGTTATTGCAGATGTCTTCGGCCTGAGCGGCGTTCTTAGCTTTGATGGTGTCCGCTTGTTGTTGCAAAGGGTCATTGGTTGCTGGCTGATCATCTTTCCTCACGGGCGCGACACTGCCAATTCGCTGTGGTTCCAAATCGGCATTGCTCAGGCGGGTTACCTCAACCTCTCCTTCCGGCGGAAGTTGGCTATAGTGGCGAACCCCTTTATCGTCTACCCAGGTATATATGACGTCATTGGCATAAAGGGAGAAGCTGAACAGCAGCAGCGCTGCCAGTCTTACAAGTGTTGTCATAGAGCTATCCTTGCGTATTCGACTTATTTTTCTTGTGCTGGCGATAATTCCGTCAAATTAATCAATTCGATGGGTAAATTCAACGCGTTTTCCCAAAACAAGCGCAGCAAAGAGTCTGTTTTCTCATCATGTCGGCCTAATTATAGCCTTGTTGTGCAAAGTCTGGTCGCTTGATTCGGCGGTGAGAATAAAGCACTTGCGCAAATAAATCTGCTCCTTATAATACGCCCTCACTGACACGGCACACAGCGACAAACGGCGCGGTTTGCAGGTCAGGTCGGCAAGTGCCGAAGAGATGGAAAAGCAGCGTTGCAAACAACGCGTGATGATAAAATCATCGCTTGAAAATCTTCTTCAAAAAAGCGCTTGACGAAAGGGTTTTGAAGCGTAGAATACGCAGCCCTGACCCGGTGAAAACAAACATCGGTTGCTCTTTAACAATTAGACAGACAAGCAAATCTGTGTGGACATTCACAGTAGTTGATGAGGTCGACAAAGACTTATTCTCTCCTTCTCTTAATGAGATAGT